>CAVOEB010000030.1:0-34273 GCA_963694715.1 Alphaproteobacteria bacterium
GCCCATTCCTGATCAAAAAAGTCAAATCGCATGATCCAAGTCCTCCTGAACAGCTTGAATCACACTTCATAACTTCAAACCAAGACCTTAAATTGGGTTTAGACCCTGGTCAAAGGAGATTGCGGGCCTCTACAACTAACCTGTGACTTATGGGGAGGCTCGGCGCGAATAGGAGAAAATAAAGGCGGTTGCGTGCCTCGCAACCACTGACAATTGACGCCCTGGAACATCTGCTCCGGGGAGTTTCTATGTTACCTGTCAGCCCACCATAAACACATCATACCTAGTGGATTTGCCTACGATCTGATGGGATGCACAACAGATACCTTCCATAGGATCGGCCCGCAGGGGCCACTTCAACACCACCCGCTTGCTGGCTGTAGCCAAAGCTTCCGTCATAAGTTCAACAGAATCCTCATCCGCGCCTGTGATCTTGCGGATCAGGCGCATCTCATTCTTCACAAGGGCAGATTTTTTTCGTGGTGGGTGCATCGGATCGACCAGCACCACTTCCGGCGAAAGGGTAGATAGCAGGTCCCTGGCATCACCATGAAGCAAGGTCATGCGGCTGATTACTTCTGCCACGTCGCCACCGGCTTTTTTGGCGCGCGCCAGCCCTTCTGCCAATAGCCTATGCATCTTGGGGGAACGTTCAATCAGGGTTACCTCCGCGCCCAGCGACGCTAGCAAGAAAGCGTCCCGACCGAGACCGGCCGTTGCATCCACGACCATTGGGGTTATTCCACCCTTCATCCCGACAGCCTTAGGCAAAGCCTGACCACGCCCACCGCCAAAACGAAAACGATGCTCCACCGCCCCACCTGTGAAATCACAGATTAGCCTGTCTGTTTCTGCTGCTTTATCTCTGCCTGACATCCTGTTCCTCTAGTAGACGAATTAAGATGGTGTCGAATGTCATGCCCTGCCCCGCGATTAATACCACTCGTTAATCTAGACTATGCTCGGTGTTCGGCGAAAGGCGATCAGGAGGATGAGTTAGGGGCTCTAGGTTGCGTCATGTTCAGGGTGCCGACCTGCTCTAAAGTCTCCACCTGGCTATCAACGGACTCCTTAGGCGTCGTGAGCCGAATGTCCGGAGTTGGCTATCAGCGGACCCTCCGTCGCCCAGCCGAGAACGTCCGTAAGTTGGCACTAAGCGGATATCGGGTGCCATGCCTAAAATCCGGCGACAGCATCTATCGTTGGCGCACGGCCTAGTGGCTCAGGCGAAATTTCTAAAATTTCAACGAAATTCGGTAAAGTTGGTTGCGTGTCCCTAAGTTGGCTGAGGGTGAGCTAAACTCTGACAACTAGCCGAGTCAACTCTCGGTGGTTGCAGGCCCGCTATTTCAACATCTCACCCGAGGTGACCCAGCTCGCGGCCATTCGGTTTGTGAGTGCATTCGCTACTCGCCCTTCGGCCGGCCCGAATACCGGCTCTGCACCCATTTGACGGCGGCCGCGAAGCCGTCGCGCTCGAGGCGCTCGACGAACTCTATTTTCAGCGCGTTGGGCGTCGTATTCGTCGTCACGAACGCCTCGGTGCCCATGTCGATGGCCGCCTCGAAGCCCATGATCTCGTAACTGCGATTGACCGCGGTTTTGTTGAAGTGCCAGTTCTCGACCGCAAAGCCGCAGAGCTTTTTGGCCAGGCGACGAACCGCGCCCTCCAAATCGTCCTCGGCGAGGAGGTCGGTGAGGATGCCGAAGCGCATGGCTTTTTCAGCGTCGATGATATCGCCCGTCAGCAGGAGATGCTTGGCCTGGCGCATGCCCATAACCCAGGGGCTGATCAAAAAGGGCGGGGCATCGGAGAAACGGATTTCCGGCTCGCCGAATTTAGCGCCCTGGCTGGCCAGCACGAAGTCACACGCCATCGCCAGCTCGAAGGCGCCGCCGAGGCAATAGCCCTGCACGGCCGCAATGACCGGCTTTTTTAGGCGCCAGGCCGTCCAGCAGGTTTCGTTGCCGACCGTGACGTAATCGCGCCAGTCGTCGGGCGCGTTGCCGCCAAGCTCCCCCATCGCCGCCGTCAGGTCGTAGCCCGCCGAAAAGTTCCCCTCAGCCCCTCGCAGCACCACGACCCGGATCGCCGGGTCCGCCTCCGCGTCGCCGAGCGCGGCGGTGACTTCGCGCCACTGCGCAAGATTAAAGGCGTTGTAGGCCCGGGGCCGGTTCAGAGTGATCCAGGCGAGCGGCTCGTCGCGCTCGATTTCGATCTCGTGAAACGTCTGTACCATTATTGAATTCCTTGGGCTAAAAACTGCGTGAGGGACTATTATACTGCCCTACGAAGCACCCGTAATCGCCCAGGCTCATCCCGAGGATAAAGGAAGCGCCCATCATGGCACGGGATTCGAAATATGACGTTCTCTTCGAGCCGGTCAGGATCGGCCCCAAGACCCTGAAGAACCGTTTCTACCAGGTGCCCCACTGTAACGGCGCGGGCTCCCGGCTGCCGGGCAGCCAGGCGGCGTTTCGCGGCATGAAGGCCGAGGGCGGCTGGGCCGTGGTCTGCACCGAGGCCTGCGGTATCAGCCCCGAGGCCGATTTCGACCCCAACACCCTGGCTAGCCTGTGGGACGAGGAAGATGTCGCGAACCTGCGCTATATGTGCGATGCGGTCCATAAATGGGACGCGTTCGCCGGTGTCGAGCTGTAGCACTCGGGTGCCATCTCGCCCACCATGGATAGCCGCGCCGTGCCCCGCGGGCGGACACAGCTCATGACCGCCTAATCGCCCAACCGGGCGAGCCACGAGGCGGATGCCGACGATATCGAGGATTTGCTGAGCGATTACGTCGAGGCTGCGAAGCGCGCGCTCGATGCGGGTTTTAACATCGTCTACTGCTACGGCTCGCACTCGGTGCTGCCCTTCCAGTTTCTCTTGCCCCACTACAACAGCCGCACGGATAAATACGGCGGCTCGTTTAAAAACGGCGCCCGCTTCTGGCTGGAACTGATCGCGCGCACCCGCGAGGTCATCGAGGGCCAGGCGGTGCTTGCCGTGCGCATGTCGGTTGATCAGTTGATCGGCCCCGGGGCATCGAAGTCGGCGGCGACGGCATGGGCTTCATCGAGCTCGCCACCCGCAAAGGCCTCGTCGATATGTGGGACGTCAACATCAGTGACCAGTTCGAATGGGGCGAGGACGCCGGGCCGTCGCGCCACCAGAAGGCTAATCACCGGGCGCCGTTCACGCGCGAGGTCAAGAAAGTAGCCAAGGTGCCCGTGCTCAATGTCGGCCGCCTGACCAGTCCCGACGACATGATCGAGGTCATCAATTCCGGCCAGGCTGACATCATCGGCGCGGCGCGGCCCTCGATCGCCGATCCCTTCCTGCCAAAAAAGATCGAGGAGGGGCGCAACGAAGACATCCGCGAATGCATCGGGTGTAACGTCTGCATCTCGTGCTGGGAGGTGGGCGCGAGGCTGATCTGCACCCAGAACGCGACCGCCATGGGAGAATACCGCCGCTCCTGGCATCCCAAGAATTTCGACCAGCCCGCCGATCCCGGCAACGTGCTCGTGGTCGGCGCCGGCCCTTCGGGCCTGGAATGCGCGAGGGTACTGGGCGAGCGGGGCTACGACGTCCACCTGGTCGAGGCCGGGGGCGAGGTCGGCGGCCATGTCCGCGACGTCACCCGCTATCCGGGTTTCGCCGAATGGGGCCGCGTCGTCACCTGGCGCCAGATCCAGATCGATAAGCTCAAGAACGTCGAGGTTCGCACCAAACCCCGGCTCGACGCCGATGGCGTGCTGGATTA
The DNA here is from genome assembly GCA_963694715.1 of Alphaproteobacteria bacterium. Classification (GTDB taxonomy): domain Bacteria; phylum Pseudomonadota; class Alphaproteobacteria; order UBA828; family JAPUJA01; genus CAVOEB01. Next base: position 3,768 of record CAVOEB010000030.1, read on the forward strand.
CGGCGCCGACGCGGTGGTGCTCGCCACCGGCTCGAGTTCGTCGGGCGAGGGCTACAACGCCACCGACATGGGCACGATCCCCGGGGGCGTCGCCGCCAAGGTGCAATACGCGACGCCCGAGAAAATCATGGCGGGCAAGGAGACCGGCGATCGCATCCTCGTGCTCGACGCCGACGGCTACTTCACCGGCATCGCCATGGCCGAGATGATGGCGGATGCGGGCAAGCAGGTCTCGGTCGTCACCAGCCTTGGCACCGTCGCGGCGCTCACCGAGCAGACCCTGGAGGGGGCCTAACATCCACCGCATGCTCCACGAAAAGAATATCGCGTGCTATGCGGGCATGTGGATCGAGGAGATCGAGGGGGGCAACTGCCTCAAGGTCAGGATCTACGATTTTGCGCGCGATGGTTCCGTGCGCACCACCGACCCCGTCGCGGGCGAGCCGATCCGCGCCCAGGGCACGGCGACCACCGGCCTCGAAGTCGACAGCGTCGTTCTGGTCACCGCGCGCATGGCCAACGACGGCCTTTGCAAGAACCTGCGCGCGCGTAAACAGGACTGGGTGGCCCACGACATTCGCGGCGTCTACCAGGCGGGCGATTGCTACGCGCCACGCATGCTGGTCGAAGCAATCTACGAGGGCCACCGTATCGCGCGCGAATTCGAAAGCTCCAATCCCCAGCATCCGCTGCCCTTCAAGCGCGAACGGCTTCTCTGGGAGCAAGCGCCTGAGGGAGCCTACTGAGCCGTGGTCGAGGCCCGATGATAGTTGAAATGAGGTGCTGCCGTAGAATTAGTGTCGAGCCGTGCAATCGGGTAGATTACGCGGAGCTCGCGACCGCGGGCCGCCGCTTGTGCGTCGCACCCGCGGAGGCTGGAAAATTATGTGAACCATGCCGGTCAAGTTGGCTTAGGGCTGAGGCAAGCAAGCAAATTAAAGGCAATAGAATAGAGGAGTTAGATCTATGGAGTTGAAGACTTATTTGCGCGACCAGATCGACTGGGAGCAGCCGTTTCCCGCCGAGGAATACACCGAGCGCCGGGCCAAGGTGCGCGCCGCGATGAAGAAGGTGGGGATCGACGCGCTGCTCATCTGCCGCTCTCCGGACATCAACTGGCTGACCGGCTACGAGATGATTTGGAACCATCTGCGCAACCCGACCCACCTGCTGATCCAGGCCGACAGCGACGATACTCTGTTCTTCGACTGCGCCGCCCACACCTCGCTGATCTCGCTGCTGCCCGAGATTCGCGAGGCGGTGATCTTCGATCACGGCCCCATGGCCGACCCCGGAGATTTCGACGTCATCGCCGACAACCTTGCCTCGCGCGGCCTCGCCTCGGGCACCGTCGGCGTGCAGTATTGGGGCAACGGGCTCGATACCGCCGTGGTCAAGGCGCTGGGTGAAAAGCTCGAGGCCAAGGGCGCGAAGGTGGTCGATGCCTCGCTCCTGGTCGAGGAAGAGAGGGTCTATAAATCGCCCCGCGAGATTGTGGTGATGCGCGAGGCCGCCGTGATGGCTGATACCGCGCTCGAAGCGGTGCGCGCCGAAATGCGTCCGGGCATGACCGAGACCGAAATCGAGGCCGTGCTCATTTCCAGCCTGATGAACCAGGGCGGCAACTACCCCGCGATCCACACCATGGTCGCCTCGGGCGTCCGCTCGGGCACCCACCATTCGGCCGCGACACACCGCAAGGTGAAGGACGGCGATTTGGTTCATTTCGATTTCTGCGCCTCGCTCCACCGCTATCACGTCAACCTCTGCCGCACTCTTTCCGTGGGCAAGGCGGACGACCGCTGGATCGAGCTGATGGAAAAATCCGCGGGCTCGATCGACGCCATCGTCGAGACGGTCAAGCTGGGCGATCCGCTCACCGCCATCGACGAGGTCGCCAACGGCTATATCGACCAGGTGGGTTTGCGCCCTTACGTCTGGTGGATCGGCGGCTATCCCCTCGGGATTTCCTTCCCGCCCGACTGGACCAATGCCCACTGGGTGCATTGGAACAAGGAGGCCTTCGGCCCGACGCCCTCGAAGCTCGAGATCAAGCCCGGTCTCGTGTTCAACTACGAGAACCAGTTCGACGTCTGGGAGAACTGGCCCGGTGGCACGGGCTGCGCCTTCATCGAGAGCTTCCTGGTCACGGAGGACCGCCTCGAATTGATGTCGAAGCTGCCCCGAACCATCCGCTCGACGGACGACTGAGGTCGCGGGTAAAAACAGCTGTAAGAAGGTTCGGGGCCGCGTAATCAGGTAAATTACGCGGAGCCCGTGCCGACCGCGGGCGCGGTCGATTCGTGTATTTTTTGCGGGCTGGCGCTTATGCGCTGAGAGCCTGCGCGGCGCTTGAGCACGCAAACCAAAACCCGCGCGTAAAACTCATACCGCGCCTTTCTGCTCAGACGCGTCGGCCACGTCCTCGGAAGTTTCAGGCGGCGGGGCTTCGACCAGCTTCTTGAGCCGCTTGAACTGGCCGCGGTCAGTCGATTTGATCATGAAGATCGGCATCGGCTGGATGATGGCCCAGAAAAAGCCCTTGCCCTCGCAGGTGGCGACGAGTGTGACCTGCGTCTTGTCCTCTTCGCCGCTCTCGCAGCTGTAGTCGTAGACCGCCGAGAGGCCGCCGCTCTTCGAGGCTAGCGCGATGCGCCGCCCGGCCTCCAATTCGGCCACCATGACCGTGCGCCCGTGGCGGTCGCGCTTGTTCGATGCGGCGCGGAAGCTTGCTGCCTTCGCGGTCTCGCCCTCGGAGGTCTTTTCGACCGTCGCGACGGTCTTCATCCATTCCGGCGCGCGGGTCGGATCGCCCAAGACCGTCCAAACTGCGTCGGCGGGCGCGTCGATGGTTTTGGCGACAGAAAAGCGACCCATATATTCCTCCAAAGAGCGACCCGGTGACCAATAAAGGCGAAATTCGCGCATCGAGCGATACGGGAATATTGCAAGACCGCGACTGCGGGCCGGCGCAGGAGCGGGGTTGGCCTAGGGCGGCCGCTCCCAACTCAAAGGCTGCGGCGTGAGCCTACATGGCGGCTGAACGCTGTTTCGCTTCGGGCAAAACGGATAGGGACTCCCTAAAAGTTGTAGGCATGTTGGGGCCCTTGTCGAGTCTCGCGCGAAATTGCTGCGCCGGGTGCGCGGGGGGTGTGCGCGCCGCGTGCACGTATTACACTGTTAGCAAGGCTTGAGAATAATCGGTTGGGGAGAAGCACGATGGCGGAATATCCCTTCGACGGCGGCGTCCTTTACTACGAGGGGCAGGGAAAGGGCGATCCGATTCTCTTTATCCACGGCGTGACCATGAGTTGCCGCTTCTTCGCGCGCCAGATCGACTGGTTCGCACGCCACGATTACCACGCCCTCGCGCTTGATCTACGCGGCCATGGGCGCTCATCCAAGGTCATGCGCGGCCACACCATCCCGACCTACGCGCAGGACGTTCACGCCTTCATCGAGGACAGGGGACTGAAGAACGTTACTCTCGTCGGCTGGTCCATGGGCGCCTTCGTGATGTGGGATTATATTCGCCAGTTCGGCACCGACAATCTCAAGGCCTCCATCGTGATCGACGAGGCCGCGACCGACTACAAATGGCCGGGCTACGATCACGGCTTCGCAGAAACCGTCGAAAATGTCGCGGGCTACGTAAACGCCATCCAGACCGATTGGCACGGCTTCATCCGTGAGTTCTCCGCCTCCATGTTCGCCACCCACCCCTCGGAAGAGGATGCCCGCTGGATGTTCGATGAAATCTCGCGCGTCCCCCCGGTGATTGCCAGCACCATCCTGACCGACGAAATTTTCCGCGACTACCGCGATTTCCTCACCACGCTCGATCTCCCCACGCTGATCTGCGGCGGCCGCGCGCCCTGCCTCGCGATCACCGTCGCGGCGCTCGAAGACGTCCGCGAGCGTATCAAGGGCTCCAAGCTCGAAATTTTTGAGAACAGCGGCCACTGCCCCTTCCTCGAAGAGACCGATAAGTTCAACAAAACCGTCCATAACTTCCTCGAAGGCCTCGACTGACATGACGCGCGCCAGAGCGGAGACCGAGGCCTTAACTTGCTTCAAGTCCGCAACTGCGGGCCAGGCCGCAAGTGCGGCCCGCCGGCTACCCGGCGCGCCCGCGCAGGCGCGGCCCCTCAGGGCCGCTGCCGCGAGCGACCAATAATGCCCGCCAAACGCCTCTCCGCCGCCGACGTCTCCCTGCCGCGCTTCGATCCCGGCACGGCCACCGAGGGCGAGCTGTTCGAACTTTCGAGCCATCGGCGCGCCCGCGAGGCGCTTGAGTTCGGGCTATCCATCAGCGATCCGCGTTTCAACGTCTTCGTCCTCGGCATCGAGCGCAGCGGGCGGATGACCGCGACCCGGGAGTTTCTCGAAAAAACCACCGCGGATACGCCCGCGCCCGACGACTGGCTCTACCTCAACAATTTCCAGCGCCCCTCCGAACCCCGCCCGGTCCATGTGCCGGCAGGGACGGGCCGCGAGTTCCGCCACGCCATGACCACCGCCGTGCGCCGCTTGAGCGAAGTGCTGGCCGAGGTGCTGGGCGGCGAGGAGGTCCGTAAGCGGCTCGAGGCCGAGAAAACCCGCGCCCGCGCGGCGGTTGAGCAGACGACCGATGCTTTGCGCACCGAGGCGAAGTCCCACGGCTTCGATCTCGTCGAGACCGAAGAGGGCCCCGCGCTCGCGGTGCTGGACGGCGACGGTAAGCCGCTTGCCCCCGATGCCATGTCGCCCGAGCAACGCGCCGCCGTTGACGCCCACGGACCCGCCTTGGTCGAGAAGCTCCACTCCCTGGCCCGCGAATCCGCGGCTGCAGGTGCTGCGCTCCAGGAGTATAGCGAGGCGATCGGCCGGGCCGCGGTGGACGATGCCGTCGCTCCGGTGATCGATGGACTCGACGCAGCGTTCGGCAAATTTCCCGAGCTCGGCCGCTGGCTGATCGAATTCCGCGCCGACGTAATCGAGAATTTCCGCATCTTTCTTGGCGCTCCGGGAGAGGGCGCCACGCCGCCCGCGCTCCAGCTTGCCATCCGCTACGCCGTCAACCTGCTGGTCGATAACGCCGACGCGCCCTGCGCCCCGGTCGTGGTCGAGCCCAACGTCACTTACGAAAACCTGTTCGGCTGGCTTGAATATCGCCAGGGCGAAAAGAGCTTCGAGACCGATTTTACCCTGGTCCAGCCCGGCGCGCTTCACCGGGCGAACGGCGGCATCCTCGTGCTGCGCGCCGATTCCGTGGCCGAGCGCGCCGAGGTCTGGCGCTTCCTCAAGGAGGCGCTGCGCGACGGCGAGGTCCGCATCGAAGAGCCCCATCGGGCCAACGGCCTGCCCGTGGCCGGCGCGCCCAAGCCGCGCCCCGTGCCGCTCTTCGTCAAGGTCGTCTTCGTCGCCTCGCCCCACTGGTATTACACCTTCTATTCCGCCGATCCCGAGTTCGAGAGCTACTTCAAGATCAAGGCCGACATCGACCCCGACATGGAAGCGAGCGAGGCCAACCGGCACGGCTACGCGGCCCTCATCCGGCGCATGGCCCGAAGCCGCAATGACGCCGTCATCGACGACGATGCCGTGGCCTATCTGCTCGGCCTCGCGTCGCGTTGGGCGGGCGACCGGGCGAAGCTTACCGCCCAGGTCGAGCGCATCGAGGACATGGTCGCCGAGGCCCATCGGCTCGCGGCCAAGGGCGCGGCCATCTCGCGCGATCACGTGGTCCGGGCGCTGGGTAACCGGCGCAAGCGCAACGCCCGGCTCAGCGAGCGCAACCAGGAGGCCATTGCAAAAGGCGCGATCGCGATCCTCACCCGCGGCGAAGTACGCGCGCAAGTCAACGCGCTCACGGTGATCAACATGGGCGATCACAGCTACGGCGGCCCCAGCCGCGTCACTGCGCGCGCTTCCGTTGGGCGTCACGGCGTCATCAATCTAGAGCGCGATGCGGCGCTGGGCGGCCCGATCCAGCAGAAGGCCGCGATGGTGCTCCACGGCTACCTCGCGGGCCGCTTCGCGCGCCGCTTTCCGCTCTCGTTCGATTGTTCGATCACCTTCGAGCAGAACTACGGCGGCGTGGAGGGCGATTCCGCCTCGCTCGCCGAACTGCTCGCCATCATCTCTGATCTTTCGGGCCTGCCGCTGCGCCAGGATTTAGGCATCACCGGTTCGGTCAACCAGCACGGCCGAGCCCAGGCCATCGGCGGCGCCCACGTCAAGATCGAGGGCTTCTTTCGGACCTGCGAATCCACGGGCGGGCTCACCGGCGAGCAGGGCGTGGTGTTGCCTGCCGCCAACGAGCGCAACCTGATCTTGCGCGACGAAGTCGCCGAGGCGATAGCGCAGGGCCGCTTCCACCTCTACTCCGTCGAGACCATCGATGAGGCGGTCGAGCTGTTCATGGGCCGCGCGGCCGGCGCGCCCGACGGCGAGGGCGGCTTTGCCCCCGACAGCGTAAACGGCCTCGTCGCAGCCCGGCTCGCAGAATACGACCGTATCCTCACCGAACGGACGCGCGGGATTTAAGGCCCATGACCGGCCTTGAGATACGGGCGGCCACGGCGGCGGACAGCGATACGGTCTGTCGCGTAGCCTTTTCGCTGCTCGAACCGGTCGGACCCGGCGAATGCACCCATGAGATATTGCGCCCGGCGACCGAACAGATGCTTGGCAAAGCGGACGATGTTTTCGCCTTTCTCGCCTTTCACGAGGGCCGACCCGTCGGCCTGATCGTGCTCAACCGCTGCACCGCGCTCGGCGAGTTCGGCGAGACTACGGAGCTTTAGGTTGAGCCCGACCACCGCTCGGCAGGCGTCGGCGCGGCGCTGATCGAAAAAGCCGTGGCGTTCGGTAAGTCGAAGGGCTGGACCGCACTCGAAGTCAGCGCGCCCGAAGTTCCCAAGTGGTAGCGCTCGGTGGATTTCTAACAAAGCAACGGCATCAAAATAATCGGTCCCCGGCTCTACTTCGAACTCTACGATGTCTGACCATAGAATGGCTCCCGATGCGGGCGGCCCCTAAGGCGGGTTCGTCTCCCGGCTTTATGCGCTCGCCACGGGTGACGACGAGGCCCGGCTTTGCCGCGACATCCCGGAATCCCAGTGCCGCGAGCAGCCGCGCAATTTCGTCTGCTATACCGCCGCCTCCGCGCTGAGCAAGACCGGCGACGCGCTCGCCGATAGCAAGGTGGTGCGGCCCTGGGTGCTGGGCGCGCTCGGCGCGCCCGTATTCCTGGTCGGCTTGCTCGTGCCGATCCGTGAATCCCTTGCCCTGCTGCTGCAGATCCTGATCGGTGGCATGTATCCCGTACGCGAGGGCTTCTGGGCCGCGAGCAGCCTGGCGGCCCAGGGCCTCTGCGTCATCCTCATGGCCGTGGTCGCCCTCGCGGGCCCCCAGGGCGCGCTCGCGAGCTGGGCCATCGTCGCCCTGCTGGCGCTCTTTTCGCTCGCGCGCGGGGTCGCCTCCGTTGCCGGCAAAGACAACCCTGGGCAAGACCGTTTCCAAGGGCCACCGGGGCCGGGTTAGCGGCTACGCCTCCACCGCGTCGGGCATCGCCGCCGCCATGGGGGCGCATCTACCTTGTCGCAAGCCCCGAGGCCGCGCCCCCCGACTGGCTGCTCTACGCCATTCTCGCCGCCGCCGGCGTCTCCTGGTCTCACCTTTACCGCCATCGATGAACGCCTGGGCGCCACCGACGGCGGGCGGGGCTTGCGCGATCTGCTCGGCGCGCAAGCGACACTCTTGCTCAAGGACCCCGAATTGCAGAAATTCATCGTCGCCCGGTCTCTGATGGTTTCCACGGCGCTGGTCGGGCCCGTCTATGTCGGGCTCGCGCAAGCTGTGACCGGCCAGGCGCTCGACGGCCTCGGCTAGCTGATTATCGCCGCGGGCGCGGCCAGCGCGCTTAGCTCTGGCTTTTCGGGCATTTCTGAGACCGATCGAGCCGCCTTCTTAGCAATCTGTATCGCTGCCGCCGTTATCTTGTAGCTCTGATCAATGAGTCCTGAGCCTAATTCGCTGCCGCTGCCGCTCCCGCCTCCAGCCGCCGCCCCACCACACCCATGGCGAACAGCACGCCCGCCGTCGTGACCGCAATGCCGATCCAGGCCGCCACCGTGGGCAGCTCGCCCAGCGTGGGAATCGCCATCAGGGCGGCCAGCACGGGCACGCAGGCGACGAACACCGCCGTGCGCTGCGAACCCAGGTTGCGCACGGCGATGAAGATCAGCGTCGTGCCCGCCAGGCTCGGAACCACGCCCTGAAACCCGCCCTGAAGTACGAGTTCCTGCCAGCTTGCCCCGGTCAGGCCCGAGGGCAGGGCGAACGCCCAGATGGGCACAAAGAGCGGCCCGCCCACGAGGCAGATCGTGAATAAGATCTGCTCCAGGCTGAGCGTCCAGACCTTGATGGCCACGAGGTAGAGTGCGAGCAGGATGGCCGCCGCCAGCAAGATCAAATCGCCCAGCCAGGCGCGCTCGAAGCCCTCGCCCGGCACCATGAGCCCGTCGAGCCCGATCAGTGCCCCGCCCACGGCGAGCAGCACGACGCCCGCCATCTGGTAGCGCGTAATCCGGCTGCGGATCCACAGCCAGCCCAGAATGACCGTCAAGCCCGGCGCCATGCCGTTGAGGAACACCCCGATATGCGCGGCGGGCGAAAAAGTGATGCCCGTATAGCCGAGCATGGCGTAGGGCACGCCCGCGCCCAGGGTCACGACGGCAATGCGAAACGGCGTCAGTCCCTTCCACCAGCCCTGCCGGATCGCCCACGGCAGGATGAGCAACGCCGGAATGCCGAAGCGAAACGCGGTGAGGTCGTAGATGGTCAGCGCCTGCATTACGCCGTGGCGCGTAATCACCACCCACGAGGACCAGAGCAGCGCCAGCACCGTGCCTGCCGCGATCCCCGCGATCAGCGCGCGCTGTCCGCTCAAGGGGTCTTGGCTCCATGGGGCTCTGCCCCCGCTGCCAGCTCACCGAGGCACTCGGCCAGGCCTTCCGCGTAACGGTTAACCTGCGCCTCTGTCGTGCTCGGCGCGCAGAGCACCACGTTGTAGAACGGCGTTGTGAGCACCCCGCGGTTGAGCAGAAAAAGATGGATCAGCTGCTCCAGCGGTCTGTTCGCCGCCGCCATCGCTTCGCTCCCGTTCCGGGGCGCCTCGGGAAGGAACGTATACTCCGCCCGCGCGCCCAGGTTTCGCGCCTGCCACGGCAGCCCAAAGTCATCTATCAAACTACTGATTTTGCTAACGAAATACTCCGCTGTCGGAATCATTTTCCGGGCAAAATTCGCTTCCGTCATGACGTGTTCCAGCGTGGCGCGCAGCGCCGCCATCTGGAGCGCGTTGCCCGCCAGCGTGCTGCCCACTACGCCCACGCCCCAGCCACCGAATTGCTCCATCGCAATGCGTGCGCGCTTGGCCGTGCCGTCCGAAAAACCATAAACCGCGACGGGCACGCCCCCGGCGATCGATTTGCCCAGTGTCAGCATGTCGGGCTCAAGCCCCCACGCCTTCGTGCAGCCTCCCGGTCCGGCGCAGATGGTGTGGGTTTCGTCCAGGATCAGCAGTGCGCCATGCTTGCGGGTCAGTTCGCGCAAACCCTCGTGCCAGCCCTCGGCGGGCGGCACCATGCCCACGTTGGTCAGGCACGGCTCGGCTAGCACGCAGGCGACGTCGCCGAAGCTAAGTTCCCGTTCCAGCGCCGCAAGGTCGTTCTGCTCGACGCAGCGCGCCGACAGCGCCGGGTCGCCCGCTGGGCCGTAGACCTTCAGCCGCCCCACGGGCTTGCCCGACGCATCGAGCGAAACCGCCGCCTCGGGCAGCGATCCGTGATAGCAGCCGTGAAACACTAGCACCTTAGCGCGTCCCGTGATCTGGCGGGCGAACGCGATGCAGAAGCGGTTTGCATCCGTTGCCGTGATCGCGCTCTGCCAGACCGGCAGGCCGAAGCGCCGAGCCAACTCTTCGCCGACCCGGGCTGCGTCTTCCGTGGGCGCGAACAGGGTCATCCCGTTCGCGGCCCGCAAAGCTATGGCATCGGCCACGGGTTGCGGCGAATGGCCCGCCAGCGCGCCCGTATCCGCCATGCAGAGGTCCGCATACTCGATCCCGTCCACGTCGCGCAGTACCGAACCCTTCGCCCCTTCCGCAAACACCGGGAAGGGCGAGGGCACCTCGCGCATCCAGCTCATGGGTGCGCCGGTCAGCCAATTGGCTGCCGCGCGCTCGGCGAGCGCCTTGGATTTCGGGTGGGTTTCCGTAAAGCGCACCTCTTCGCGCGCCATCGCCGCCGCGATGCCTGCGGCCTCAAAGCGGGGCTCGTTCGCCCGCCCGTTCACGCGCGCAGCGCCGCGTTTTTCGGGTCGTAGGGGCTCTCGGGTATCACCCGTGCGGCGCGCGGCTCCTTTAAAATCTGGATGACCAGTTCCGTGCCGGGCTCGGCGGCCTCGGGCGTGACGTAACCGATGGCGAGGCTTTTGCCGATGGCGTGGCCGTAAGCTCCGGCGGTCGCGCGCCCTATCATCTCGCCGCCCAGGTAAAGCGGCTCGTTGCCCCGCGCATCCGTATGGTCCGCATCCACTTCGAGCGTCACGAATGTTTGCGGCACGCCGGCCTCCTTCTGCGCGGCTAACGCCTCGCGCCCGATGAACTCGCCTTTGTCAAGCCGGACGAAGCGGTCGAGCCCGGCTTCCAGCGCGGAATAATCCGTCGTCAGGTCCTGGCCCCACATGCGGTAGCTCTTCTCCAGCCGCAAGCTGTCCATCGCCCGCATGCCCACGGGCGCGATGTCGAATTCCTCGCCCGCCGCCATCAGCGCGTCGAAGATATGGTTCTGGTATTCGATGGGGTGGTGCAGCTCCCAGCCCAGTTCGCCCACGAAGTTCACGCGCAGCGCGCGCACGTCCGCAGCAAGGCCGACGGAGATGGTCTGGCTCGTAAGCCAGGGGAATGCCTCGTTGGAAAGGTCCGCGTCGGTGAGCTTGCCAAGGATGTCCCGCGCGCGCGGCCCGGCGAGCACCAGAACGCCCCGGCTGGTGGTGATGTTGTCGATCCGCACGCTGCCGTCGTCGGGGGCATTCTTGACCAGGTAGTCGTGATCAAAGCGCTCTGCTGCGCCCGAGCTGACGGCGTAGAAGCGCTCCTCGCCGAGCCGAGTAATGGTGAACTCGCTCCGCACTCCGCCCGTCGTGGTCAGCGCGTGACAGAGCGACATGCGCCCCGCCTTACTCGGCAGCCGGTTCGCGATCAGGTAGTCGAGGAAGGCTTGTGCGCCCTGGCCGAAAACCTCGAACTTCGAGAAGCTCGTGATGTCGATCAGCCCGGCGCGCTCGCGGGCGGCGATGCATTCTTGGCCGACGGGATTGAAATAGTTTGTCCGGCGAAAGCTCCAGTCGTCCTTGCGCGCGACGCCCTTGGGCGCGAACCAGTTGGGCCGCTCCCAGCCGTAGCGCTGGCCCCACACCGCGCCCAGCGCGTTGAGCCGGTCGTAGCAGGGGCTGGTCTTGGCCGGGCGCGCCGCGGGGCGTTCCTCGTCGGGGAAGTGGACGGTAAAGACGTTCTCGTAGGTCTCCTCGTTCTTCGCCTTGGTATAGGCCTTGTTGGCGTAGGCGCCGAAGCGCCGCGGATCGACGGGCAGCATGTCGAGGCTGGTCTCGTCCTCGATGATCCATTCCGCGAGATATTTGCCCGCGCCGCCGGCTGCCGTAATGCCGAACGAGAAGCCCTCCGCGAACCAGAAATTGCGCAGGCCGTAAGCCGGGCCGAGGAGCGGGTTGCCGTCGGGCGTATAGGCGATGGGGCCGTTGATGCAGTCCTTGATGCCGGCCTGTGCAAACGCCGGCACGCGAGCCATCGCGGCCTCGATATGGGGGCCCAGGCGGTCGATGTCGGGGGGCAGTAATTCCTGACCGAAGCCTTCCGGCACGCTGTCCGCCGCCCAGCAGGGCGCGCCCTTCTCATAAGGCCCGAGGATCAGGCCCTGGCGTTCCTCGCGCATGTAGTAGGAGGCGTCGGATTCGCGCAACACCGCCATCTCGGGCAGGCCGGCCTTGCGCCGCTTGACCAGCTCTGGAATCTCCTCGGTCACCAGGTACTGGTGCTCGACCGGGATGACCGGGATGTCAAGCCCGACCATCGCCGCGGTCTGGCGCGCATAGTTGCCCGTCGCAGCGACGACGTGTTCGCATGTGATCTCGCCTTGGTTGGTGCTGACCTGCCACTCGCCGCTCGGGGTCTGCGCGATCCCGGTCACCTCAGTCTGGCGGTGGATCTCCGCGCCACCATCGCGCGCGCCCTTGGCCAGCGCCATGGTCAGGTCGGCGGGCGCGACGTGACCGTCGTGAGGATGATAAAGCGCGCCGACCAACCCGTCCGTATCGCACAGGGGCCAGAGCTTCTTGATCTCGGCGGGGCCGATCATCTCGAAGGGCACGCCGATGGTGTTCGCGGTGCCGCAATAGTGGTGGTACTCGTCCATCCGGTCACGGTTGGTCGCAAGGCGCAGATTACCCGTCTCGTGAAAGCCCACCGCCTGGCCGGTCTCGGCTTCGAGCCCCTTGTAGAGGTCGATGGAGTATTTATGGATCTGGCCCACCGCGTAAGACATGTTGAACAGCGGCAGCAGGCCGGCGGCGTGCCAGGTCGAGCCATGGGTGAGGTCGGCTTTTTCGAGGAGTACGACGTCGGACCAGCCCGCCTTTGCGAGGTGGTAGAGGACGCTCACGCCGACGACCCCGCCGCCGATCACCACAACCCGTGCCTGTGTTTTCATGGCGCTCTCCCTCGCTCCGTCGCGTTTCGTACCGTCCTGTTTAGCAGGCTCGCGCGGGCGCGACCATGCTCGCTTTTAGGTCCAAAGACACGACCGATTGCCCCCCTATTTCATAGTGGGTATTAATGGTCCGGGCGTGGAGTTTTACGAAGGGACCTGCCGTGGTGCGCGATCCGAAATACGACTGCCTGTTCGAGCCGATAGCGATCGGCCCGAAGGTGATGAAAAACCGCTTCTACCAGGTGCCCCACTGCACCGGCGCGGGCTCGGACCGCCCGGGCACCCAGGCCGGGCACCGGCGCATGAAGGCTGAGGGGGGCTGGGGCGCGATCTGCACCGAGGCAGCTTCGATCGGGCCTGAGAGCGATACAGAGCCCAGCTCGGTGGTGCGCATCTGGGACGAGGGCGACGTGCGCAACTTGCGCCCCATGACCGACGCGGCCCACGAGCATGGTGCGCTGGCGGGGATCGAGCTGTGGCATAGCTGCCAGGAGGCGCCCAACCAGGAAACCCGGATGCCCGGCGCGGGCGTGCATGCCTGGCAGGCCGAGACCGCGTTGCAGCGCTATGGCTACGCGGCCGATGCGGACGAAATCCGAGACTGGATCAACGACTATGTGGAAGCGGCCAAGCGGGCGCGCGACGCAGGCTTCGACCTGATCTACATCTACGGCGCGCACCGCGCCGCCCCCGCCCAGTTCCTCTCGCCGCGCTTTAATCAGCGGACCGACGAGTACGGCGGTAGCTTCGAGAACCGCGCGCGCTTCTTCCTCGAGGCGCTGGCCGGGATCAAGGCAGCGGTGGGCGAGGCTTGCGCGGGCGTCGCGCGCCTCACCGTCGACCAGCTCCACGGGGGTTCGGACGTCGAGGTGCTCGACGACGGGCTGCGCTTCATCGAGCTCGCCGAAATGGAGGGCGTGGTCGATTTGTGGGACGTCAACATCACCAAGTTCATGGAGTGGGGCGAGGACGCGGGGCCCTCGCGCTTCTACAAGGCGAACCACCAGGGTGCCTGGACCAAGCACGTAAAGGGCGTGGCGAAAAAACCGGTGCTGGGCGTCGGGCGCGTGACCAGCCCCGACGACATGGTCGAGATTATCAAGTCCGGCCAGGCCGATATCATCGGCGCCGCACGGCCCTCGATTGCCGACCCATTCCTGCCGCTGAAGATCGACGAGGGCCGCTTCGAAGACATCCGCGAATGCATCGGGTGCAACATCTGCATCTCGCGCTGGGAGCAGGGCGCGCGCATGATCTGCACCCAGAACGCTACCGCCAACGAGGAGTTCCGCCGCGGCTGGCATCCGGAAAATTTTGAACCGACGGCGGAGCCCCAATCGGTGCTGGTGGTCGGCGCGGGGCCGTCGGGCATGGAATGCGCGCGGGTGCTGGGCCTGCGCGGCTACGACGTTCACCTGGTTGAGGCGGAAGCCGAGATTGGCGGCCATGTGAAGATGGTGATGCGCTATCCGGGCCTTTCGGAATGGAGCCGGGTTGCGAGCTATCGTCAGATCCAGCTTGACAAGGCAAAAAACGTTGAAATCCACACCAATACCCGGCTAAGCGCCGACGACGTGCTGAGGTACGGCGCCGACCGGGTAGTGATCGCCACGGGCGCGCATTGGGCGGGAGACGGCCTCTCGATCAACAATTATGGCATCCTCGACGGGGTTGATGCTGCGATGCCGCAGTTCGCGACGCCGGAACAAGTCATGGCGGGCAAGCCCGTGGGCGAGCGGGTCGTGGTGCTCGACGCCGACGGCTACTTCACGGGCATCGGGCTCGCCGAACTATTGGCTGATGCGGGCAAGCAGGTGAGCTTGGTCAGCCAGTTCGAGCATATCGCGCCGATGACCGACTACACTCTCGAACGCCCCAACATGGAACGGCTGATGCGCGAGAAGGGGATCGCGCTGTGGCCCGGCCACTGGGCGGAGAGCCTCGAGCCCGGCAACGAGATCACGGTGCGGCTTTACGACATCTGGCGCGACGGCTCGAAGCGCGCGCCCGGCCCGGTGCCCGGCGAAGCGCCGCGGCGCAAGGGCACGGCGGTCTCGGAGCTGGCTTGTGACACGGTGGTGCTGGCGACCGCGCGCGTGCCCAACGGCGAGTTGTTCAACGAGTTGAAGGCACGAAAAGAGGAATGGGTGGAGCAGGAGATCGGTGCGGTCTATGCGATCGGCGATTGTCGCGCGCCGCGCTTGATTGCGGATTCGATCTTCGACGGCCACCGCCTCGCCCGCGAGTTCGAAAGCGCGAACCCCATGAAGGCCAAGCCCTTCATCCGCGAGCGGATACTGTGGGGCCAGGAGATGATCCCGGCGTTGGGGAAGTAGGGTTGTCTTGACGTGCTCAAGCGTTCCGCAGGCCCGCGCCGCAGATTTCTTGTGCTTGATGTCATGCTGACCAACCTCGAGCTTAGCCAGTTTTTGATTTCGGCCGTGCCGCTTCTGGTCATGGCGCACAGCATCGGCTACGCCTTCAAGCCTCTGCGTCTGCCCCGCGTCGTGGGCCAGATCTGCGGCGGGCTGCTGATGGGTCCATCGGTTCTGG
Source organism: Alphaproteobacteria bacterium (assembly GCA_963694715.1). GTDB lineage: Bacteria > Pseudomonadota > Alphaproteobacteria > UBA828 > JAPUJA01 > CAVOEB01. The sequence continues at coordinate 19,094 of CAVOEB010000030.1, forward strand.
GGCTTGATCCTACCCGGCGTAGCGGACTGGCTGGTGCCCGACGAGCTGCTGCATGCGAAGCTGCTCTCCGCGGTCTACTGGATCGGCCTGATCCTGCTCATGTTCACCGCCGGGTTCCGGGTCCAGCATAATTTCGACCCGGGCGAGCGCCGGCTTGCGGGCCTGCTGCTCGCTGGCGCGATGGTCGTTCCTCTGGCCGCCGGCTGGGGGGCGACGGTTATCGTCGATCTCGACGCCTATGTCGGGCCCCGGGGCAGTCCGAGGACGCTCACGCTGTTCTTCGCCATTGCCGTCGCGGTAACGTCGATCCCGGTCATTTCTCGGATCTTCATGGACCTAGGGATCGTCGAGACCCGGTTCGCAAAGATCGTGCTCGCCGCCGCGACGGTACAGGATGTTCTGCTCTGGGCGGCGCTTGCGGTCGCGACGAGCCTCGCCGCCGCGCAATCGCCGTCCCTCGCCGACGCCGTCCTGGCCGCGGGGCGGACTCTGGCCTTCATGGTGCTCACCCTCGGGCTCGGCCCGCCGCTACTGCGCTATGCCAACCGGTTGCGGATTAACCTCGTGCTTAAGGCCTCGCGGCTGGGCTACACGCTGGTCTGGTGTTTTCTGATGGTTGCACTGGCCGCCGCGCTGGACGTTAACGTCGTATTCGGGGCGTTTATCGCGGGCGCCGTGCTGGGTCGGATGCCGGTGGGCGGTTTCGACGAGGCCAAGACGCAAATTTTCTCCCTCGGGTTGGGCTTCTTCATCCCGATCTATTTCGCGATCGTGGGCTTTCGGATCGACCTGCCCGGTGCGTTCGACCCGATCCTATTCTTCGGGTTTCTGGGCTTCTCGAGCGCAGTGGTCGGGCTTTGCGTGTTCGCTACCATGCGGCTCGGGCGCTGCGGCTCGCTCACGAGCTGGCATTTCGCCGCCGCCATGAACACCCGGGGCAGGCCGGGCATCGTGCTCGCCAGCGTCGCCTTCGATTTAGGCCTGATCGACGAGCGCCTGTTCGTCGCCCTGGTGCTGGCGGCGATCGTCACGTCGCTCGCGGCAGGCGCCTGGTTTCGCTACGCCGTCGGCGCGGGATTGCCGTTGCTCGATCGGGGCGGCTGAGGAGGATTCTTTACGTGCTCAAGCGCCGCGCAGGCAGCGGCGGCCTGCAGTCTTAGGCTGGCCCTCTGGCAAGCCGGCCCTAAGGCCGCGACTGCGGCACGGCGCAGCTGCGCCGTGAGCCTACGTGGCGACTGAATGCCGTTTAGCTTTATTCCTGATAAAGCTGAGCGGAATAAATTGTTACATCACCGCGCCGACCTGCCAGGGCACGAACTCCTCGTCGCCCAGGCCGAAGGCCTCGCTCTTGGTTTGCTCGCCTGAGGCGGTGGCCAGGATCTTTTGGAAGATAATCTCGCCCATCTCTTCGATGCTCGCTTTGCCGTCGACCACGAGGCCGGCGTTGACGTCCATGTCTTCGGACATCCGAGAATACATCGGCGAGTTCGTCGCGATCTTGATCGAGGGCGAGGGCTTACAGCCGTAGACCGAGCCGCGCCCGGTGGTGAAGCACACGACGTTCGCGCCGCCCGCGACCATGCCCGTGATCGAGGCGGGATCGAAGCCCGGCGTGTCCATGAAGACGAAGCCCTTCGCCACCACGGTCTCGGCGTAGGCGTAGACGTCCATGAGCGGTGTGGTGCCGCCCTTGGCCGCAGCGCCGAGCGACTTTTCGAGGATGGTGGTAAGCCCGCCCTCCTTGTTGCCCGGGGTGGGGTTGTTGTCCATGTCGCCATGGTTGCGTGCGGTGTAGTCCTCCCACCACTTGATTAAGCCGATCAGCTTTTGGGCAACCTGGGGGCTCGCGGCGCGCGCGGTGAGCAGATGTTCGGCGCCGTAGATCTCGGGGGTTTCGCCCAGGATCGCGGTGCCGCCGTGCTTTACGAGACGATCCGCCGCCGCGCCCAGCGCGGGGTTGGCGGAGATGCCCGAATAACCGTCGGAGCCGCCGCACTCCATGCCCAGAATTAGCGCGGAGGCGGGGCAGGGCTCGCGGGCCACGTCGTTGGCCGCGGGCAGCATGGACTCGATAATTTGGATGCCCTTGCGCACGGTTGCCGCCGCACCGCCGGAGCTCTGGATGGTCATCATGCGAAGCTGTGCGCCCTCAGTGAGTTCCTCGGCCTCGGCGATGCGGGGCAGCTGGGCGACCTCGCAGCCCAGGCCTACGAGCAGGACGCTGGCGAAGTTGGGATGGCGCGCAAAGCCCGCGACGGTGCGTTGCAGGAGTGTCATGCCTTCGCCCGCGACGTTCATGCCGCAGCCCGTGCCGTGGGTTAGCGCTACGACGCCGTCGACGTTGGGGTAGGCGGCGAGGGCGTCGCCGTTGAAATGATCGGCGATGCGTCGCGCCACGGTGGCCGAGCAGTTCACGGAGGTGAGCACGCCTAGATAGTTGCGCGTGGCGATGCGCCCGCCGGCGCGCTTGTAGCCTTCGAACGTTGCGCGCTCGGCCTCGGGCAGTATCTGGACGGCGCGTGCGTCCTCACCGATGCGGTAATCGCGGTCGAAATCCGCCATGGCGAGGTTGTGGGTATGGACGTGGGCGCCCGATGGGATGGGCGCGCTCGCGAAGCCGATGATCTGGTCATACTTGCGTAAGGGCGTGCCCTCCGCCACCTCGCGGAGCGACACCTTGTGGCCCGCCGGGATGGCTTCTGCGGCGGTGGCGTTGGTGCCGGCCACGGGCGTGCCGGGCGCGAGATCGACCCGGGCGACGGCGACGTCGTCGTTTTCGTGCAGGCGGAGCGTAACGTGGGGCGTGTCGGGCATGGTGCGGCCTCTTGGAGAGGAAGGGGGTCGGCATGAGGCCGATGACGATCGAGGAGCGAGAGTTGTACCTTAGAACAATTGCAGGAAGGCGAGCAAGGCCATGCAGTCGATGCCGGGCATGCGATAGAACGCCTTGCGCGCAGCTTCGGCCTCGCCGCCGTGCCATAGAATGGCTTCACCGGTGCCGTGCGCGCGGCCGTCGTGGAGCAGGGACTGGCGTTTCGTGACCGTAAACTGAAGGCTTAACGCCTAGAGCGGCGGGGTTCGCTATTCCCGCCCGGAGGCAAGAAACTCGGGCCGGATTCAGCGTCCCAGGGGGCCCTACAGCTCGGCGGAGCGGAACACGAGCATCTTCTGGATCTGCATCTCTTCGACGGTGTGATGAATGCCGCCAACGCCGTGGCCTGAATGGCGCAGGCCCGCGAACGGCATCCAGTCGACCCGGAAGGCGGTGTGGTCGTTGACCATGACCGCCGAGGCGTCAAGCCGACGCTGGATACGCAGTGCCGTGTCGATATCGCGGGTCAGCACGGCGGCCTGGAAGGCGACATCGAGGCTGTTGGCACGGGTCACCGCCTCGTCGAGACTATCTACAGGGTAGACACAGACCACGGGGCCAAAGACCTCGCCGGTACTGACCTTAGCGTCCGCCGGCGGATCGTAGAGCACCGTGGGTGGGTAGCAGGATGCAGAAATCCGTTTGCCGCCGGTCAGCACTTTGGCGCCCCCGTCGACCGCTTCCTGGACCCACTCTTCGACCCGGTCGGCCTCGCCGTGACGAATCAGCGGGCCGACCTCGGTGTCGGCCTTGGTCGGGTCGCCGACCACCATCTTGCCTGCCAGCTCCGCAAGGCGTGCACCCACGTCTTCGGCGATTGAGCGGTCGGCAAATACCCGCTGGACCGACACGCAAACCTGGCCGGCATGATAGAAACCTCCCTTGGCGATGCCCGCCATGTTGGCGTCGAGGTCCGCGTCCGCTGCGACGATGACCGGCGCTACGCCGCCATGTTCGAGCGCGCAGCGTGCACCTGGCGCGAGCTGGCCGCGCAGCATCCAGCCGACCCGGGCGCTGCCGATAAAGCTGAAGAACGCGGTGCGCGGATCGGTCACCAACTTGGTCGCGATCGACATTTCGGCGGGGATGACGGGTTGGCACCATTCGTCGGGCAGGCCGGCTTCACGCAAAATCTGCACGAAGCGCAGGCAGCTCAGCGGTGTGATCTCCGCGGGCTTGACGATCACCGGGCAGCCCGCGGCGATGGCGGGGCCGACCTGATGGATAATCAGGTTGAGCGGATGATTGAACGCGCTCACCGCGACCACGACGCCGATCGGCTCGTGGGTGGTAAAGGCCAGCCGGTTGGCCGACGAGCGCGAAATATTCATCGGAATTTCGGTGCCTGCCTGATTACGCAGCGCTTCGACGCACAGCTTCACGCCGTCGATGGCGCGCGAGACTTCGTGCTGGGAATCGGCCAGCGGTTTGCCGCCCTCGCGTGCGGATTCGAGCGCGAGATAGTCGGCCCGCTCGGTCATGATCTCGATGGTGCGCTCGAGGATGTCGACCCGCTGCCACGGCGCAAGCCACGCGTCGCGGTTGCGAAACAGCCCGTAGGCGGTGGCCAGGGCGGTTTCGGCGGCGGCTTCGTCTGTGGTTGCGGCGGTGGCGATGAGCGCGTCGTCGTAAGGTGCTCTGACCTCAATGTCAGCACTTGCGCTGCTGGCGCCCGGCACCATCAGCGGATATTGCTCCGGCATCTTATTCTCCCCTGCGAATTCGAATCAGTCGAATAGGGGCAGCCTACCCGGCTCGCGGGCTTCCGCCAAGCCCGAGCGTGGCCCGGCGTACAACTGACGGCTGAGCGGGGCTTGGTCGGATGAGGTCTCAGGCGTGCGCGGGTTCGACGCCGCTGGGCGTGCGTTCCGTGTGGCGCAGGTCCGCGCGGATATATTTCGTGCTGTAACCATTGAACAGCGTCCCCAGCAGCCCGCGGTCGAGGTCCGAGGTGCCGAACATCCAGTCCGCGATGGGGAAGGTCAGGTTCATGTTCTTCTCCATCATGATGTTCTGGGCGTGGTGGGCCCAGTGGTGGCGGCGGATGGTGTTCACGCAAGGCATGTTGCGCACGAACCAGTTCTCCGACACGTGGCAGCAGAAGTGGAAAGATTCGTAAATTAGGTACATCGACGTCGTCGTAGCGATCAGGAACCAGGCGGCGTTCGGCCCGATCAGGAACCACAGGGCCGCAGCCGGCGCGCCGGATATGATGATGAAGGTGACCAGCGCGTAGGGCGGAAACAGCACCACCCGCAGATCGCGGAAATTATCGAAGCTCATCACTTCGTGAGTGAAGAATTGATGGTGTATCAGGGTGTGGCGGCGATAGATCGCGCGCAGCAATTTCGGTTTTCGCGGCCGGTGCATGATGTAGCGGTGGAGCACCCACTCGAAGATGCTGGTCAGCACGACGACGACGGGAATGACGAGGTATTCGTACCACGCGACCGCACTGAGTTGGCTGAAGAAGCCGTAGAGCGCTCCGCCGCCGATCACGTAGATCGCCGCGACATGCATCCAGCCGCGATACCAGCGCGCGATTCCGGCGCGGTAATCCTTGCGGAAGGTGGCCTGGCGTTCAGACATGATAGGAGCGTCGAGAAGCCGTTCGGCGGTCATAGTGCGCTGTCCTTCGTAATCGTTGGCTGCTGATCGAGTGATATATCAGTGATAGATTAAGTGGTCAATCCCGGACTAAGTCGACGCTCCGCCTACTCCTTTGAGCGGTCCCACAGGTTGGGCAGGGTGGGCGCGGCGTAGCCCGAAACGAACGTCTTGGCCGCGCCCGTCTCGCGATCGAAAACGTGGCGGTGCACGGCGCCGATGTTTGCGCCGTAAACATGGATACTGACGGACACACCGTTCTCGTCGGCGTTGGCGACCTCGTGGACATCACCGATCGTAGGCGAGACCTTGGCGACGTCGCCGGGCCGGCTGATCTCGAAACCGATCTGTTCCAGGCCGTTCGCCGTGACGGCAAACGCGGTGCTCCGCTCAACACCGCGAAGCTGGCCGATCATGCCCCAAACCGTGTGATCGTGGATCGGCGTCTTTTGGCCCGGCCCCCAGACGAAACTCACTACCGAGAATCGTTCCAACCCGTCACAATGAAGCAGGTATTGCTGGTAGTGCTCGGGATGGGGATGGGCAAAGCTCGCAGGCAGCCAGTCGTCGCGCGCGACCAGCGCACCCAGTAACTCGCCGCCCTCGGCCAGCATGCGCAGCTCGTCCTCGCCCGCCTGTTCGACCAGTCGGGTCATGCTCGCGACGAACTCGCGCAACCGGTCGATTCGAAAAGTTTCGTTGGTCATGGCTCGGCCCGGTTAGGCGGCGTCGGCGCAGATGTTGGCCAGCGCTGTATCGATATCCGAGCCGGTCATTTCCCACTCGTTGCCGAAGTTGGCCACGATCCGGCGCATGAACCCCTCATAGAGCGCCAGCGCCTTGGAATCGTCGCCCAGATGGTCGGCCAAAAGGGCGAGGGCAAGCTGGTTCGGCTCATCGCCCTCGTAGCTCCATTCGAAGCCGTTTTTCGCGATCATCCGCAGCTTGAAGCGCGGAGCGAGGGGCTCGCCATCGACTAGGACCTGGATCCCGTTCATCGTTCGATCGCCCGTATAGCGCTTCATCGCCGCTTCCTCACCGCTCGTCTGTCCGCTGATATATCTGTGTTAACCTAGGCTCCAGTTTTGTCAAACCCTAATGGCGGAAGGCTTTCGCGATGATTGCCGTTATCTTCGAAGTCACTGCGGATCCGGCCCGTTCGGAGCGCTATTTCGAGTTGGCGACGGAATTGCGTGCCGAGTTAGACCAGGCCGACGGCTTCATCTCGATCGAACGCTTCCAGAGTCTGACGACCGAGAACAAATATGTCTCGCTCTCGTTCTGGCGCGACCGTGAAGCCGTCGAGGCGTGGTACGCGCGGGCCGATCACCGGGCTGCCCAGGCGGAAGGCCGGGCGGGCGTGTTCGTCGATTACCGCATCCGCGTGGCCGACGTCTTTCGCGATTACGATATGGCAAGCGCCCGGCCCGGCGGACCGCACGGCAACACCTAGCGCGAATTCCTCGCGGATTGCTGCCATGCGGATTCCGCGAGCCCGCGAATACGGGCCGCCGCAGGGCTAGGGTTGGCTTAGGGCGGCCAGCCTCAAGCAGAAATTATGGCGCCAGCTTGCGCGGCGCCTGAGTGCAATCAAGATACCTGAGTGGCGTCTGAATATCGTTTAGCTTTGTCTCGCAAAGCTGGACAGATAAGGTTCTAACGTACGCGCGATTCCACAGTCGCCCGCGCGAATTCCTCGATATAGTCGATCAGCTTGTCTGAGGCGGCGGCCGCGCCCTCACAGTCGCCGCCCGCGATCGTGCGGGCGAGCTCGGCGTGCAGCCGGGCGCAGAGCGGTAGGTCGGCGACGTCCTTGTAATGGCTGTACCAGAAGCGGCGCGAGAGCCCCGCCATCAGCGCCATGGTCTTGCGCGCGAACTGGTTACGCGCGGCTTTTGCGATGGCCTGGTTAAGCTCGCGGTCAAGGCGCATGAAGGCAATGTCTTGGTTCTTCTTGGCGGCGGCCTCCATGCCCTTCGCAATCTTGGCGAACGCCTTGCGCTCCGTGGCGTTGGCGCGCTCTGCCGCGGCGCGGGCCACGAGTCGCTCGATCTCGCGGCGCACCTCTAGCAGTTCGAGGTGGGTGAGCAGGTTGATCTCGGAAACGAGAACGCCCCGGCGCGGCAGGATCACGACTAGGCCGTCGCGCGCGAGCCGTTGCAGGGCCTCGCGGATCGGCGTGCGCCCGATCTTGAGCCGCTCTGCCAGGGAATGCTCGGAGAGCAACTGTCCGGGGTCGAGCTGGAGCGTCACGATGCGCTCCTCGATGGCCTTGTAGGCGCGCTCCGTGAGGCTGGGGCCGCTCGCGTCAGCCATGATCGGGGTCTCGCAGGGGCATGACGCTCACTGCTGGCGCCGTTTTTCGACCAGGGTGACGAACTTTTCGTATTCCGCGTCATCGACGCCGTAGGAATGCTCGTCGTCGGGAAAGCTGCCGCTTTTGACCTCGTCGACATAGGCGCGAATACCGCTGAGCGCAACCTCCGTCAGGTTGGCGAAGCGCTTGGTGAACTTGGGCTTGAAGTCGGTGAACACGCCGAGCAGGTCGTGGCACAGCAGGATCTGGCCGTCCGTGCCGGGCCCGGCGCCGATGCCGATGGTCGGGATCTCGAGCTGTTCCGAGATCACCCGCGCGATCTTGGCGGGCACCGCCTCGAATTCGAGCATGAAGCAGCCGGCGTCCTGGATCGCCAGCGCGTCCTCGAGAATCTTGAACGCGGTCTCCGCCGTGCGGCCCTGGATCTTGAAGCCGCCGAACATGGCGACCGTGTGGGGCGTCAGGCCGATATGCGATGCCGTGGGAATGCCCGCATCGACCAGGGCTGCCAGGATATGTGCCTGGGTCTTGCCGCCCTGGGGCTTGACCGCGTCGGTTCCGCCCTCCTGCATGAACCGGGTCGCGTTGAGGAGCGCGCGCTCGACGGTGTTGTAGCTCTGGTAGGGCATGGCGCCGAGCGTAAAGGTGCTCGGCGTGCCCCGGCGCACGGCCTGGCTGTGCAGGATCATCATGTCCATGGTCGCGGGCATGGTGTTGGGATGCCCGTGGGCGATCATGGCCAGCGAATCGCCGACTACTGCAACATCGACGCCCGCGGCCTCCGCCCAGCAGGCCGAGGTGTAGTCGGGCACCGACATATAAACCATCTTTTCCCCGGTTCGCTTGGAATCGCGAATTTCCGTGATGGTGCGTTTCTTGTGCTCGACGGCGTCGGCCATAGGACAGCTCCAAACTCTGTGGTTATCGTTGCCCGCCCGGCGATCTTGGGTGCCGCGTGCCGGGCGGTCAAGCGGGGACGGATCGTCGAGGTGCGGTTGATCCTTGTCAAGGCACGGTGCAAGACCGAGCGTCTAGAGTCAGCAGCGTCAAACGTCCGGGCGGACCACTGATGACCGACAAGTTCCTTTCGTCCTCTCTCGATGCCGGCGGCCCCAACTCCCGCAAGGCGTCGCTCAGCGCGCTTCTCCAGGGCTGGTCGGCCGAAGTGCTGCCCCGCGAGCGCGACCGGATCGCGGGCTATCGCGATGTTTTGCCCCCTGGTACGGAGGTCTATATCGCCTTCCTGCCCGGCACCGCCGCGCCCGAAATCGTTGAGACAGCGGCGGCGCTGCGCAAGGCGGGATTCGAGCCGGTGCCCCATGTCACCGCGCGGGGCACGCCCGACCGACGCGCGTCCGACAATTATGTCGCTGCTCTCGTCGGCGAAGCGGGAGTCTAGCGCATGCTCGTCATCGGCGGCGATCGGGACCGCCTTGCGGGAGACTACGACGCGGTGATGCAATTGCTCGAAACCGGCGTGCTGGAAGCCCGGGGTATCCGCTGCATTGGCGTCGCGGGCGACCCCGAAGGCAGCCCCGTGATCGACGAGGCGGCCTTGGCCGCGGCGCTTGCCGCGAAGAACGCCTGGGCGGCGTAAAGCGGCATCGCCGTGCGCATCGTCATACAGTTCTGTTTTGCGCCTGAGCCGATCGTCGCCTGGGAGCGTGCGGTCCGGGAGGCGGGCAATCGCCTGACCGTTCGAGTTGGTCTGCCGGGAGTAACCAGCGTGCGCAGCCTGATTACCTACGGCCGCGCCTGCGGTGTTGGCAGTTCCCTGCGCGGCCTTTCGCGCGACGGCGGCAGTTTGACGCGCCTCGCCGCCACCTGGTCGCCCGGCGCGCTTGTCTCCTCGCTCGCGGTCCACGGTGCGGCCGATCCGGAAACGCTGATTGAAGGCGTACATCTGTTTTCGTTCGGAGCACTCAAAAAAACCGCGCGCTGGGCCGATGCCGTGGCCGGAGGGCAGTTCGAGATATCCAAGAAAGACGGTAGCCCGAAGCTCGCTAAATTCCGCTAGCGCGAAATTCCACGGCCCCAAATGAAACAAATTTCGCGAGCCCATACCGGCCGCGAGCGCGGCTAGTCATGATTGCTCGGGGGGCCCGCCGCTTATGCGGCGCCAGCCTGCGCGGCGATTGAGTGCGATCAAGATATTCTAAGTGGCGAATGAACGCCGTTTCGCTTTGTTGCGCAAAGCGAAACGGATAAAGGCCCTAGTGCCGGGTTGGTGCGCTGTCGCTGGATTCCTCGGTGGCCATCTCCTCCGCCTTCTTGAGTTCCTGGCGCAGACGGGTCGCATGGCTCGCCGGGATCATAAAGGTAAGTTCCCCCTTCCCGCCGGTCCGGAACGAAAGGGCGATTTCGCCCCGGTTGCCCACACCGATCGCGAGGCCTTGCGGCCGGATCGGCTCGTCCGTGTGCAACTCGACATTGCCGGCAGCTTGCGCCATCGCTTCGCGGAGCGCTTCGGGCGCGACCTTGGCTGCGCTCATCAGGCCCGTGATGAGCTTTGCCGCGTCCTCGGCGGGTAGGGCGAGGCGTCGCTCATTGCCCTCAGTGTCACGCCACGCGATGACCAGCCGGTCGGGCGGCTCGAAGCCGATCCCGAGAATTCTGGTTGCGCTGTCTGTTTCGCTCATCCGGTGCCGTTCCGTATGGTGTCGATGACGGTTTTTTAGAAATCCCGCACCGCGTGTTCCCAGTAAGGCGAAAAACAAGTGCGGATGCCAGCTTTGTAACGCCATGTGGCATTTTTCTGCATGCCCTTCACATAGGACAAATCCTGGTCGAGTACAATCCGCTATTCCTTCATGCGCTGCTTGCACATGGCGGCATGGGCCTCGTCCGTCGCCGCATCGCCCTGGAAATGGATGTGCTGGTCGAGCCGTGTGGTTTCGCCGTCGAGTGGAACGATCAGCACGACCGCCACCTCTTCGGGATCGGTCACCAACGTCGTCGTAGGCAGGAGGTGGCCGAGGAAATAGCCGGCGGGCCGCTGTGCGGCGTGAGGCAAAAGCGGAAACGTCTAGCCGGCAAGCGCCTCGGGCAGCTCCTGGCTGAACAGGGCGCGTCGAACTGAGCGAGAAACCGTGGCGCAGGCCCGCGAGGTCGTAGTCGGCGATGTTGTCCCTATACTCGGCGAGGTAGTCCATCAAAGCTGGCGCCTTGCCCTCCAAATTGACGAACACGATGTCCTGCGAGGTCTCGCAGCGCACCGCCTTCAACCCGAGCGTGGACCGGTCGAACGCCTCGTTGTCGTTGACCTCCACACCGTCGAGCTTGGGGCTGGCGCTAAGCCGCCCCTCGAGATCGTAGCTCCGGGCGTGCCACGGACAGGTGATCCCCTCCCCGCCTTGCACGGCGCGTCGACTAGGCGCATCGCGCGGCGCCGTCAGAAGGCTCGTGCCTGCGCAATTTCCCAGGTGAAGTCGAGGATGTCCTCGCCGATGCCCCCGAGCTCGGCGAGGCGGCCGTCAAGGCGCTCGCCCCGGCGATGGCGGGCGTAAAGCTGGAGGAAGATCACCGCGAGCTTGAACATGCCGATCACCCGGTGGAACAGCACGTCCGACATGTTGCGTCCCGAGAGCTGGCCGTAAAGCTCGACCACGGCCCGCCGGTCGGGGAACGATGGATCGCTCCCGGTTGGCATCTGGCCCATGAAATGCATCGCCTCGGGATCGTCGGGCGCGATCCAGTAGCTCAGTAGCGTGCCGAAATCGAATAGCGGGTCGCCTCGGGTGCCCTGGTCCCAATCGAGCAGCGCGATCGGCGCTAAGCCGTCATAGCCGACCAGGAAATTATTGAGCTTGTAGTCGTTGTGCAGCAGCGAGGGCGGCTGCTCGGGAGGCAAATTAGCCCGCAGCCAGTCTGCGATCTCGCCCGCGACCGGCGGTGGGTTGTCGTCCAGCGAGAGGCTGCAGCGCTTTGCCCAGCCTTCCACGGCACGTCCGAGGAAGCCCTCCGGGCGGCCAAAATCACCGAGCCCAATGGCGTCGGTGTCGACGGCGTGAAGCTCGGCCAGCGTGCCGATGAGCATCTCAGTGATCGGGCCGCCCTGGCCCGTAAGGTCGTCGGGTAGGCCCTCGTAGATGCAGCGTCCCTCGCGGTATTCCATGATGAAAAAGGGCGCGCCGAGGACGCTCTCGTCGTCGCAGAAATGATAGCTGCGCGGCGCGAGAGGAAAGGCCTGCCATAACCGGCTCAGGATACGATGTTCGCGGCGCATATCGTTCGCACCCGGCGGAATGGGTCCCGCCGGCGGGCGGCGCAGCACCACCGTCTTGCCGTCCATTTCGAGCAGGAAGTTGAGGTTGCCCATGCCGCCGACGAACTGGCGGGGTGCCGGCTCAAGGTTCAGCGCAAAATCATGCTCCGCGAGGTGGCTGGCAAGCTGCGCCCAGTCCTGCTTGTCTTCGCGCTCGGGTGGCCGAAAGGTCGGGCCCGGGGTCTCGAAGCTGTCCGCCATGGCTCAGATCGCGTCGGGGCCGCGTTCGCCGGTGCGGATGCGCACGACTTCCTCGACCGGTATGACGAATATCTTGCCGTCGCCGATCCGCCCGGTCCCCGCGGCCTGCTCGATGGTCTCGATGGCGCGTTCGACGAGATTGTCTTCGAGAACGATCTCGATCTTCACCTTGGGCAGAAAATCGACCACGTACTCGGCGCCCCGATAGAGCTCGGTGTGGCCCATCTGGCGGCCGAAGCCCTTGGCCTCGGTGACCGTGATGCCGTGCAGGCCTATATCCTGGAGGGCGTCCTTCACGTCGTCGAGCTTGAAGGGCTTGATAATGGCTTCGATCTTCTTCATGGCGCACCTTGTTTTGGGCCCGCTGGCTAGGTAGCCGCGCCGACTATACTAGGGGCCGCGCGGTTTGTCGCAAGGCTCCCGCGTGCCATAGTTAGGGCTCACCCGAACGCTTGTGCGAGGAAAAACCCGGATGACCCTGGCCGCCCGCATATCCCGCCTCGGCACGGAAAGCGCCTTTACGGTGCTGGCCCGCGCAGAAGCCTTGCGTGCCGCCGGGCGCTCGGTGATCAACCTCGGTATCGGCCAGCCCGATTTTGCGACTCCCGATCATGTCGTCGAGGCCGCGGTCCGCGCGCTGCACGACGGCCATCACGGCTACACCCCGGCCAACGGCATCCTGCCGCTGCGCGAAGCAGTCGCCGCTGATCTTGCGGCGCGCCAGGGCGTCGAGATCGATCCCGATTGCGTGCTCATCGTGCCGGGCGGCAAGGTCACCATGTTCTTCGCCATATTGATGGCGGGCGAGCCGGGCGCTGAGATCCTCTATCCCGATCCGGGATTCCCGATCTATCGTTCGGCGATCGAATTTTCCGGCGCGACACCTGTGCCAATCCCGTTGCGCGAAGAGACCGGTTTCGCCTTTTCCGCCGACGAGGTGCTTTCGCGAATTACGCCCGCGACCCGGCTGCTGATCGTCAACAGCCCGGGCAACCCGACGGGCGGCGTCGTGCCCCGGGCCGAGATCGATCGTCTGGCCGCTGGGCTGGAGGCGCACCCTCAGGTGACGATCCTGAGCGACGAGATTTATAGCCGGCTGATCTATTCGGGCGAGCCCCACACCTGCCTGCTGGCCTATCCCGCGATCCGCGACCGGGTGATCCTGCTCGACGGCTGGTCCAAGAGCTACGCCATGACCGGCTGGCGGTTGGGCTACGGAGTCTGGCCGGCAGCGTGGGTCGAGGGTGCCACCCGGCTCGCGATCAACAGCTTCTCCTGCGTCAATGCGGCGTCCCAGTGGGCGGGGATCGTTGCCCTTGAAGGTCCGCAGGGCAGCGTCGAAGAGATGCGTATCGCGTTCGATGAGCGCCGGCGCGTGATCCTTGCCGCGCTGAACAAGCTTCCCGGGGTGTCCTGCGTCGAGCCGTGGGGTGCGTTCTACGCCATGCCCAACATCACGGGCACCGGCATGACCGCGCGCGAGGCCGAGTACCGCCTGCTCGAAGAGGCCGGGGTCGCAACCATCGCAGGCACCAGTTTTGGCGAGCACGGAGAAGGCCATCTGCGTTTTTCTTACGCTGCCTCGCTTGACGATATCGCCGAGGCTATGACGCGCATCGAGGCGCTGCTCGCGTGCTAGGCGGCGGTTCAGGCTGCGCCTGCGCGGGCCCGCCGGTTGTCCGGCGCGCCCGCGCAGGCGCGGATCAACAGGTCCGCTGCCGTGAGCGAATAAGGCTCAGCCCCCGACCAGAAGCCAGATCCCGGCGCCTATCAGGGGCAGGCCCGTGAGCTTGGCGATGCGCTCTCCCGCGGGCAGCAGCTTCTCCGCCAGCACGAGGGCCGCGAGACCGGCGATCCAGAGCAGGTTCATGACCCCGAAGACGAACAGCAACGCCATAAGGGCCCAGCAGCAAATCAGGCAGTAGCCGCCGTGATGGGCGCCCATGACGAAGGCGCCGATATGGCCCTCGCGCCAATGGGCGATGACGAAGCCCACCGGCGTGCGGCATTTCGCGAGGCACGCCTGCTTGAGGTCGGTGAACTGGAACAGCCCCGCCGCGATCAGCAGCGCGCCGCCCAGGGTCGGGGTGACCGTCATGTCCATGGTCGCGAGCGTGGCCGTCTGCAGGGCGAATTGCCCCGCGGCCGCTGCGGCGGAAAAACCCAACCAGACCAGAAGATAGCCCGCGAGAAACAGACCGGTCGCGGCGGTGGGCTCGCCCGCCGCGGCGCGGCTGCGGTTGATCCGCGCGAAAGTGAGAATCATCGGCGCCGCCGAGGGCAACATCATGGCGACCATCATGACGAACCACATGACGATCATCAGGCCCCATTGCGCGGCGCTCCAGGGCGCGGCCATGGCCATCCACATGCCCGCCATTTCCGCCGCCATGTCCGGTGGCGCGCTCGTGCCAATGCGCTCCATCTGCCAGGCGAGAAAGCCTGTATAGGCCCAGGCGAGCGCGCCCAGGATCGCAAGCGTTGCGCCGACCACGACGCGGTCGCGGCGCAACGGCTCGGCCAGCAGCCGCCCTAATAGGGTCATGGTCGCCGCGCGGGGTGGGGGCGGGGCCTTACGGACCCGAATAGGTGAAGGCGGCAAACAGGCCCGAGGTCTCGTTAAATTCCCAATTTTCGCCGTGATCCGTATAGCGAAAGCGGCTCGCCTGGGCCACGACGCCCGCCTCGTTGGGCGAGATGGCGAGCGGCTGGTTGGTCAGCACCACCGCGCCACCGGCCTGGCCGAGAATTGCGGTAACCTCGACATTGGCGATCTTCGGGATGGTGACGTGGCGCCGCTTGCCTTCGGTGACGAACTTGATCGGCACCGTCGAGACGCCGTTCACCTTGCCCACGTGGTTTGCGAGCAGGGCGGGGTGGCCGCCGACCTTGCCGGCAAAAATCTTGGTCAGGGCGTCA
>CAVOEB010000031.1:0-33324 GCA_963694715.1 Alphaproteobacteria bacterium
GAGAAAGCGCCGCGCGTCGGGTCCAAATAATTTCCACACGCCCTTACAGGCGAGCTTGATCTGACGTTGTTCGGGCGGGTCCGCCTGTGGCTTGCTTCTCATCTCCCTCTCCCTCGGTCCGCCCGGTGAACCGACCAGCGAAACATTGCTGGTTATACCAGCCGTGCCCGTCAGCCGGAACCCCACTCCTCGAACTCCGTCAGCGCCTCGGCGGACGGCGCGTAACCGCCCGCAAGCCAGCGCATGATCTCGAGCGCGAAGACGTTGCCGAATTCTTCGTATTTTTCTGAAAGCTCGGCGGCGCAGACCTCGTCGATGCCATCGAGCCCGACATCGTGAAACAGCGCGAGGTCCTCGACCAGCGCCGTGGCCATCTCCTCACCGCACAGTGCGCTGGCTGCCTCGTAAAACGCCGCGTCGCGGTCGTAGCTGTTGTCGGCAATGTTCTTCGGCAATGTGGCAAGCGGGATCCACGAGAGGAACGCCTCGTTCATGGGATTGGCGGCAAGCCCCGTGGTCAGGGACTTCAACTCCGGGCCGCGGTTCTCAAAGGCACGTAAATAGAGGTTCTTCGCCATGAACGGCCCGTCATTGACCGGGTAGTTGTCCCAGATAAACGGCTTGCGGCCCATCCGCTCGGCCACATCGGCCAAGTGGTCCGCGGGATATTCCTTCGAACAGGTGATCGGCCCGGTCCAGTGAACATGCACGGCCGGATCGAGCCCGGTCGCGAAGTCCCGAAGATAGCCGGGCGGAACCGCGCCGTAGGCGTCTTCGTAGATCGGGTCGTCCGAATAGAAGGTGGGGCAGGCCATGGCGACGGGGGCGGTGCCGGCGTTCAGCGCATCCATCGCGATGCGCGCCTGCACTCCGGCAAGCTCATCCGAGGCGCCCGGCATGTCGTCGAACAGGATGGCGAGGATGTCAGGTTTTAAGTCATCCAGCCGGCGCACCTTGGCTTCTAGGTCCGCCTTTCCTGCCGAGTCGTAATCCTTGTGCAAGTCCCACGGACTTAAGCCCAGCCCAAATAAGACGCCGGCTTCCCGGTAACTTTCGCGGATCATCGAAAGCGCGGTCCACTCGCCTTCGCTCCAGTCATCGCGCCAGCGTTTGCGCAAAATTGCGTCGTTCTTGGGCGCAAAAATATAGAAGCCGTAACCCTGCTCGGCGAGGAATTCTGCATAGGCTTCGCGCGCCGACCAGCTCCAGGGCTTGCCGAAGAAGCCTTCGATGACGCCGATGTCGAATCCGCCCAGCGGCGTGCTCATCGCCCTATCCCTTCATCATCATTTTTCCGCTGCCAGGCTCTCGGCGGCGGGCATTGTTCAGTGTTATGGTCGGGGGCGTTTTGATTGGCAAGAGGAGCGAAGCGTGACGGACAGCAAGACCATCGTGTTTTTTCCCGAGGCGACCTTCGGCCCGTCGATGAATTGCGTCGGCATCGCGCAGGTGCTGCGCGAACGGGGTCACAATCCGGTCTTCGTGGCCGACAGCGCGTTCGAGAATGTTGTTCAAGAAATTGGGCTTTCCCGTACGCTCAGTCGCCATGTCCGAGCCGATGGACTCGGACTCCGCGAGCCAGTGGTAGCGGGACTTCATCACCTCTCACATCCTGAATGTTCACCTTTCGGCATACGAGCAGATCCCGAATTAAGCCCTCGAATTCTGGAACACCATCGTCGGAACTTCGGTTTATGTGCAAGAGGAATTTGTCCAGGGACTTGGAGAGATCGAACCCGACCTGGTCTGTCTCGATAACTGCATCATGTTCCCGGCGATCAAGAACGCCGGCTGCCCCTGGGTCCGCATCACTTCGTGCTCCTAGAACGAGATCGTCGATCCCGATCTTCCCCCTCATGTCTCGGGCTGTGGGGAGCACGACAAGGCCTGCTTCGAGGCCTACCGGTCGCGTTTCCTCGAGGTCATCAAGCCGATCCACGAGCGTTTCAACGCGTTTCTGGAATCCGTGGGCCAGGCACCCTATCCACCGGGCCAGTTCCTGGAAACCTCACCGACCATGAACCTTCTGCTTTATCCCGAGCCGCTCCACTACAACCGACGTCACCTGCTCGATCCAGCGCTGTTTCAGTACCTCGAGGGCTGTGTCCGCCAGGATGACCCCTACACCATCCCCGAATTCGCGGAGCACGCGGACAAGCCGCTGCTCTACATCAGTTCGGGCAGCATGAATGAGGGCGACGTCGATCTGATCGAACGCCAGACCGAGGTCATCGGTAAGCTTCCCTACCGCGCGCTGATCAATGTCGGTAACAATCTGGACGCCTACCCGAGCGTGCCCGGCAATATCCACCTGGCGCCCTGGTTCCCCCAGCCGTCGGTGATCCCGCAAGCGGACATCGTCATCCATCACGGCGGCAACAACACGTTCACCGAATCGCTCTATTTCGGCAAACCGGCGCTGATCATGCCGTTCTCCTGGGAGGGCCACGACAACGCCCAGCGCATCGAAGACAAGGGCTACGGCGCGCAGCTGCCCCGTTACGACTGGAGCGATGAGGAATTCGCGGCCACCCTCGATCGGCTGATGACCGACGAGGCGATGCACGCCCGGCTAGCCACGACCAGCGCCCACATGCAGAAGCAGCATGGCCACGCGAAGGCGGCCGACATCCTGATCGGTATCCTCGCGAAGGGTTAGTGCGACATCCGAGGAGGCAAATTCGCTCGGACTTCGCAAGCCCGCGCCGGCCGCGGACGCGGCCAAATTGTTATTTTGGGGCCGGCCGCCGCTTGTGCGGCTCCAGCCTGCGCGGCGCTTGAGCGTGATCGAATCACCGGCATGGCGACTGAACGCCGTTCAGCTTTGGTTTTTTTACAAAGCTGCACGGCTTAAAGCCCTGTCTTTACATCGCGTGCATGCGTTTGCGCTCGGGATCGACGAACGGAATGCTGGCGATCGTCGCCGGGCACTGGATTGTCGGGCCCTTCAGCTCCACCCGGGTTCCGGGCTCAGCGGCGCTCGGGGCAACGTGGACCAGGGCCAGAGACTGACCCAGCCGCTTGGAATAGGCTGGGGTCGTCACGAAGCCGACCTTCTCGCCACCGATCGACAGCTCGGCGAAATATTCGACCACGACGTCGCGGTCCGCGACGAGGCCGCGCAGCTTCACCTTCTCCTTGCCCTCCAGCGCGAACAGCGCCTCTCGGCCACGAAAATTGCCCTTCGTGCGCGAGACCACCCAACCGAAATCGATCTCCCAGGGGGTGTTCTCCCCGGTCGCCTCGGCGCCGTAGGCCATGAGCCCGCTCTCGATATGAACCATCTCCAGATCGGAGAAAGAAATCGGCCGCAGACCCAAGGGTTTACCGTTCTCCATGAGCTGTTCCCAGAGTGCCACGACGCCGTCCGCGGGCGCGAAAATCTCGTAGCCCCGTTCGCCCGAACAGCCGGTTCGCGAGATGATCCGTTCCTGGCCGAACAGCGCGGTTGGCAGTAACGCAGGCCGAACAGGTCTAATGCGGTGTGGGCGTCGAGAAGCGCTCCCGAATTCGGGCCCCGCACCGAAATCATATGAAGGTCTTCGTCGGGTTCGACGCTGACGTTTCTGCCCGTTGCCTAGTCCCGGAGCAGTTCGCGCGTCTGGCCTATGCTCGTAACCGCGAGGAAGACGTCGTCTTCGAGGTGATAGATGAAGCCGTCGTTGCAAAAATGGTCGTTGTCTTTCAGGATCGGCACATAGGCCGATTTATCGACATAGATCTTGGCCATGTTTCGTGTGATCAGGTAATCCACGGCCGCAAGCGCGTCGGGTCTGCGCACCCAGGTTTTCGTCAGGGCCGAGGTGTCCCACATGCCCACCACATCGCGGATCGCGTCGTGCTCAGCGTTCATGTCGCCGGGATAGGTGAACGCCACGTCCATGTCGTTCCATTCGCCCATGCCCGCGCCTAGAGCGCGGATGGTGGCGCTGAGCGCCGGTACTCTGCTCAGCATATCATTTTTCTTACTGCTTTAGGATCTGTTTCTAGCGCGCCATGTAGACCTTGCGAATAGTCTCGACGACCTCGCAATCACCTTTCCAGCTCGAGGGAAAGGCGCAGGTCATGCCGGCGCCGATTTCGGTCACCTTGCCGTCGTCGGCGGTGTAAATCGCCCGGCCCGCGAGCACGTAGAAGAACTCGTCGTTTTCGACCTCGCAGCGCCAGCTTCCTGGCGTGCATTGCCAGAGCCCCATTTCCGACGACTTATCGTCGTTCTGGAACACGATAAAGCCGCTTTCGTGAGAAACCGGCTCGCCGAGCGGCTTGGCGACGTCGCCCCAGTCGGTAAACGTCGCCGGATCGAGATCGCCGGCGTCCTTAATTGTGATGGCATCGACCATGTCTGGAATCCCCCGAAAAACGTCGTTGATGGTGTTTGGCCTTAGCCCTGGCGCGCGATGTAGACCTTGCGCAGGGTCTCGATGATTTCGTAGGTTCCCTTCCAGCCGGAGGGAAGGCGCTGGTCGAGCCGGCCCTGAGTTCGACCGTCTTGCCGTCGTCGTTCGTGTAAATAGCGTGACCCGCGAGCACGTAGCAGAACTCGTCGGTTCCGACCTCGCAGCGCCAGCGGCCCGGCGTGATCCGCCAGATGCCCATTTCCGGCGACTTGTCATCGTTCTGGAAAAAGATCAGGCCGTGTTCGCGAAAGATCGGCTCGCCGAGTAGTTTGGGGACTTCTCAGAAATCGGTAAAGGTCGCCGGATCGGTGTCGCCAGAACTTTTGAGTGTGACTGCGTCAACCATGGTCAGAGACTCTCCAAGAGATCGTTGATGGCGTTGGCTGCGCGCATCCGCCCGTCCTGGGCTTGCATGTACTCGCTCGTCGCCTTGACGTTGGCGCGCATCTCGTCATCGTGCAAAACGGTCTCGATGTTGGCCAACAGTTCCTCGTCGGTCCATTCGTAGCGGCTCATGCCGATGCCGTGCTTGGTGTTGTTGACCCGCGTTGCGTTGTCGTGGCCGTCCCAGACGAACGGCATGACGATCGGCGGGATGCCGTAATAGAGGCTTTCGTTGAAGCTGTTGTTGCCGCCATGCTGGATGAAGGCGTCAACTTGGGGCAGCACGGCGGTCTGCTTGTACCAGGAATTGAGGATCACGTTGTCGGGCGGCGTGTCGTACTCGTCCATATAGTCGCCCACATTGACCAGCATCCGGTAGGGCGCCTTGCCGATCAGTTCGATGATCCGCTTGATCAATTCGACATCTGTCACGCCCAGGCTGCCATAGCTGAAATAGATCAGCGGCTTGTCGTTGTGGGCCTTGAACGTCGGCACCTCGTAACTCTCGGTTTCCTTGCGCACGCAGCCGTCGAGATAGACGAACTTCGCCGGGTCGAGCGGGGTGCGCCGCTTAAAGCGCAGCGGCTTGGGGTAAAGCATCAGGTTGAGATAGGGCGAGGGCAGGACGAACTCGGGGAAGGGCAGGCGCTCGCAGCCCTGGGTTTCGAGGAAATCCATGAACCCGTCGTGGATATCCTTCACATGCTCCTCGAACGCCGCCTTGTAGGTCTCGAAGCAGGCCTTGTCGTTCTCGCCGCAGCCCGATAGGTGGGGCGGAATGTCCGGGTCGGTAATTTCGTTCTCCGAACACGAGATCATCCGCACCCAGGGGCAGCCCGCCTGCTGGGTCGCGGGATAGAGCGCGACATTATCGTTGATGATCAGATCGGGCTTGATCTCGGCAATCACCTTGTCCAGCCCGTTCTTTACCGACCATTCCGAGGTGTAGACGATGGCCTCCCAGCAGCCTCTGACGTAGGTCGGCACCTGCTCGGTGGGCGAGGTCCGGAAACTGGGCATGTACTTGATCATGAAGTCGTCCCAGTACTTGGCCTGATCCTCCTCGCTCATGGGTTCCATGCAGGTGATGTGGCGCTCCTCGAAGCCGTAGCCTTCAACGGTACCTTTCAGGCCCGGTTCTAGGATAAAGACGGGCTTGTGGCCCATATCGCGCAGGCCCTGGCAGATCCCCACCAGGTTCATCACCGGGCCGATGGCGCCGGGCTCGGGAAATACCGCAATCGTCTTACCCATGGTTCTCCCTCTCGGTCTTGGTCGCGGCTTCGGAATGGCGGCGGAACGTAACACGACACTCCGTGCGTTGACAGCGCTTCCGCGAGGCTCCAAGCTCCGGGCGGGAAGGGACAGCCGCATGGCCAACCAGCCAGTCGCTATCGTGACCGCCGCGGGCCGGGGTATCGGCGCCGCCTGCGCCCGCGCGCTCCACGCGAAGGGCTATCGCCTCGCCCTGATGTCGCCTTCGGAGCGCAGCATCGAGCTGGCCCGCGAGCTGGGCGGCATCGGCTTTTCCGGCTCCGTCACCGAGCAGGCGGATATCGACCGGCTGGTCGGTGCCACGCTCGAAACCTATGGCCGCATCGACGCGGTGGTCAACAACACCGGCTACGAGAAATATTCCGTGGTCGAAGGCTCGTTCGGTGCCGCGTTCAACTGGGAGGCCGAGACCGACCCCCTCGACGTGCCCGACGAATATTGGCACGAGGCGCTCGATCTTTTCCTGCTCAACGTGGTGCGCATGGCGCGCGCGGTCACCCCGGTGATGCAGCGCCAGGGCGGCGGCGCGATGGTCAACATCTCGGCGATCTGCGCCCAGCTCCCGATGCTCGATTATCCCATGTCGTCGACCATCCGCACCGTGCTCTCGTCCTTCGTCAAGCTCTACACCGACATGTACGTCCGCGACGGCATCCGCATGAACAATCTGCTGCTAGGCTATGTCGCCAACCTCGACTATCCCGACGAGGCCTACCACACCATTCCCATGGGCCGCGCCGCTAGCCTCGACGAGATCGCGCGCAACTGCATCGCCTACCTGGGTGAGGACGCAAGCTACATCGCCGGCGAAAACCTATTCGTCGACGGCGGCGTCAACCGTTCGCTGTAAGGGATACGCCATGACGGATCGTCCCGCCGCCATCGTTACTGCCGCAGGCCAAGGTATTGGTGCTGCGATCGCGCGCGACCTCCACCGGCGTGGCTATCGCCTCGCGCTCATGTCGCCCTCGACGCGGAGCATCGAGCTCGCGGACGAGCTGGGCGGCGTCGGCCTGCAAGGCTCGGTCACCGAGCCTGCCGACATCGAACGCCTCGTCGAGGCGGCCACCGGGGCGTATGGGCGGATCGACGCGGTGGTCAACAACACGGGCTTCGAAAAATGGTCGGTCGGCCTGGAATCGAAACAGCCTTATTTCAATCCGGATGCGAAAGCCCACCTGCTCGACATTCCCGACGAAGACTGGCACGAAAACCTCGATCTCTTCGTTCTCAACGTGGTACGCATGGCGCGCGCCATGACACCGCATTTTCGCGAACATGGCGGCGGCGCCTTTGTGAATATTTCAGCCTCCTGCGCTATCGAGCCCCAGTCCGAATACCCGTTTTCCTCCTCGACCCGGGCGGCGCTCTCCAGCTTCACCCGGCTTTATTCCGACAAGTACGCGCGACACAACATCCGCATGAACACGATCCTCGTCGGTTATGTCGAAAACGTCGGTGACGCGGAGACCTACAGCCACCTGCCCATGCAGCGCGCCGCCAGCTTCGAGGAAATCGCGCGTAACTGTGCGCTTTTTCTGTCCGAAGAGACCAGCTACGTTACGGGCGAAAGCATCTATGCCGACGGCGGCCACCACCGGGCGCTTTAGGCGCCGTCGAGGCAAGATCACCCGTCACGTCTGACAAGAGGC
Organism: Alphaproteobacteria bacterium; assembly: GCA_963694715.1. GTDB lineage: Bacteria > Pseudomonadota > Alphaproteobacteria > UBA828 > JAPUJA01 > CAVOEB01. The sequence goes on from CAVOEB010000031.1 coordinate 7,712, forward strand.
GGCATCAGGGAGAAAGCCAGTGGCTGACGACAAAGTCGCGGTCGTGACCGCCTCGGGCCAGGGTATCGGCGCCGGCGTCGCCCGGGGCCTGCATGCCAAGGGCTACCGCCTTGCCCTGATGTCACCGTCGGGCCGCAGCATCGCGCTTGCCAACGAACTGGGCTGCGTCGGGTTGAACGGTTCCGTCACCGAGCCGGCCGACCTCGAGGCCCTGGTAGGGACGGCGCTCGATGAATACGGCCACATCGATGCGGTTTGCGCCAACACGGGGCTTGAGGAATGGGGTGTCGGTTCCGACTCCCGCGGCATCGCGTTCAATCCCGATCTTGAATCCAACCTGCTCGACGTCACCGACGAGGGCTGGATCGGCGGGCTCGACCTGCTGTTCATGTACGCGGTTCGCCTTGCCCGCCTCGTCACCCCGCACATGCTGGAGCGCGGCAAGGGTGCGATCGTCAACATCTCGTCGGAGGCCGCCCACGCGCCGATGCTTGAATATCCGCTCACCTCGACTATTCGCACAGGGCTCTCCGCCTTCACCAAGCTCTATTCGGACAAGTATTCCCGCCACAACATCCGGATGAACACGGTCATGGTGGGCTATGCCAGCAACCTCGGTTTCCCGCCCGAGGTTTCGCGCTGCATCCCCATGCAGCGCCCGGGCAGCATGGAGGAGGCGGCGGGCATCGTCGCGCTCCTGTTCTCGGACGACGCCGCCTACATTACGGGTGAGAACCTGATGTGGGACGGCGGGCTCGCCCGCGGCTTGTGAGGAGGAATTCGATGACCGATCAGAAAATCGCTATCGTCACGGCCGCTGGCAAGGGGATCGGCGCAGCCGCCGCGCGCGAGCTTCACGCTCGGGGCTGGCGCCTCTCCTTGATGTCGCCGTCCACGAGCAGCATCGAGCTGGCAAAGGAGCTCGGCGGCATTGGATTTGCCGGCTCGGTAACCTCCCAGGCTGACGTCGACGCCCTCGTCGACGCCACGATGGCCGAATATGGCCGCGTCGACGGCGTCATCAACAATACGGGCTGGGAGGATTGGTCTGCCGAGCGGAATTCCGGAGGCATCGACTTCAACTGGGACGTCGACGGCCATCTGCTCGATATTCCCGACAGCGGCCTCTACGAGGGGTTCGAGCTGATGTTCATGAACGTCGTACGCATGGCGCGGGCGGTCACCGGCCACATGCGCGAGAGTGGCGGCGGGGCTATCCTCAACATCTCGACCCCGGTTGCCCTCGAGCCGACCCAGGATTACCCCATCTCCTCGATGTTCCGCGCCATGATGTCGAGCTTCACCAAGCTCCATTCCGATGCCTTCGCCCGCGACAACATTCGCATGAACACCATCCTCGTGGGCTATGTGAACAACTTCGAATTTCTCCCCGAATGCTACCGCTCGATCCCCATGGGCCGCGGCGTCGACTGCGAGGAGATGGCCTGTTCTCTGGCCGCGTTCCTCTCCGACGACGCGCGTTACGTCTCGGGCGAAAACATCGCCGTCGACGGCGGTTTGAAACGCGGCCTGTAAGGCGAAAGCGAGCCCGGCATGACAACCCTTAAGGACGCGGAGATCGTCATCATCGGCGCCGGCATCATCGGCTGCTCGATTGCCTACTGGCTGACCAAGATGGGCAAGACCGACGTCGCAGTCCTCGAAAAAAGCGGCATCACCCACGGCTCTACCTGGCACGCAGCGGGCAGCGTCGGCCAGCTTCGCACCTCGGCCAATCTATCGCGCATCGCCATGATGAGCGTCGAGCTCTATGGCGCGCTCGAGGCCGAGACCGGGCTTGATCCCGAATGGCGCCCCATCGGCTGCCTGCGGATCGCCTCGTCCGAGGCGCGGATGCTCGATCTCAAGGCGCAAGTCACGGCGGCACGCACCTTCGGCCTCGAAGTCGAGCTGGTCAGCCCCCGGGAGGCTAAGGAGCTGGCGCCCGTGATCAGCCTCGACGGCGTCGTCGGCGGCAGTTTCTGCCCGAGCGATGGCTACGCCGAACCGTCGAGCGTAACCCAGGCGATCGCTAAGGGAGCGCGCATGGGCGGCGCGGTAATCCACGAAGGGGTCCAGGTCATCGAATTGCCGGTCGAGAACGGCCGGATTACCGAAGTGGTCACCGATTACGGCACAATCCGGGCCGATCTCGTGGTCAACGCCACGGGCATCTGGGGCCGGGAGGTGAGTGCACTGGCAGGCGCCTCGGTGCCCGTTGTGGCCTTGGAGAACCAGTACATCATCACCGAGACGATTGAGGGGATGCCTAAGGACATCCCCGCCATCCGCGACAACGACAACTGGCTCTACACCCGCCCTGAGGTCGGCGGCCTGTTGGTCGGCGCCGTCGATTCGGTCAACCCGCCGTTCGGCCGGGGCGGCATCCCCTCGGCCTTCGGTCGCGAGCTTCTGCCAGAGGATTGGGATCGTTGGGCCGATGCCTTCGGTCCCATCGCTCGGCGTCTGCCCGCAATGAACGACGTCGGCATCAAGGCCCTGGTCAACGGCCCGCTGCCAACCTCGCCCGATGTGGAACCGATCCTGGGTTATGCGCCCGGCTTGACCAATCTCTTCCTCGCCTGCGGCGTCACCGCTGGCATTGGCCAGGGCGGCGGGCTGGGGCGGGTGATCGCGGAATGGATCGTCGAGGGCCGCCCTGGCATGGACCTCTGGAAAATCGATTGCCGCCGCTTCGCCGACGTCCATCTCACGGAGGACTACATCTACGACTCCGCTCGGGACAATGTGGGCCATCATTACGAAATCCATTACCCCGGCGAAGAGCGTGGCATCGATGTCGGAACCCGAACCGGCCCGTTGCACGGGGTGCTGGCGGCACGCGGTGCGGTTTGGGGCACGTCGTTCGGCTGGACCCGGCCCAACTGGTTCGCGCCCGAAGGCGTCGCTCCCGTCGAGGAGGCGTCCTACGGCTGGCCCAACTGGTTCGAGTTCGTCGCCGCTGAGCAATGCGCCGCACTCAAAACCGGCGGGCTCGTCGACCTGACTAGCCAAAGCCGGTTCGAGGTCACCGGGCCGGGCGCGCTCGCCTTCCTTCAGGCTATGGCCACGGCCGACCTCGATCTGCCCGTCGGCGGCGCACGGCGCAGCCCGTTCTGCAACGAGACCGGCGGCATCGAGGCGGAATTGCTCGTCGCCCGCCTCGCGCCCGATCGCTTCATCCTTATGGGCGGTGCCTCGACCACGGCGCGCGATTTCGACTGGCTCGCGGGCCACGCCGAAGGCCACGACGTCGCGGTTCACGACGCTTCCACCGACCAGATGGCGATCGGCCTGCTCGGACCGGCCGGTCTCGAACTCCTGTCCCGCGCTAGCGGTATCACCGGGGGCGAGGATGCCTGGCCGCTCGATACGGCGCGTGAGATCGAATTGGGTTACGCGCCCGCCCTCGCGTTTCGCCACGGCGGCTTCGGTCTGCCCGCGATCGAGCTTCACTGCGTCGGCGAATGCGCGCGCTTCGTCTACGACCGGCTGCGTGACGCGGGCGACGATCTGGGCGTCGTCGATGTCGGCCATCGGGCGCTCGACTCATTGCGTATCGAGGCGGGCCTGCCGCGCTGGGGAGCCGATATCAATACCGACGTCACACCTTATGACTGCGGCCTCGCGGTCGCGCTGGACAAGGGCGACTTCCTGGGGCGTGAAGCGTTGGCCCGAATCGCAAAGGACGGCGCGAAATGGACCTTGCGCCGCTTTACCCTCGACGAGAAGACGCCTGTGTTCGGGGGTGAGGCGGTGGTGGCGGACGGCGAGGTCGTGGGCTCGATCTCAAGCGCAACTTTCGGACACGCCATCGGACGCCCGGTGCTGCTGGGCTATCTGCCCCCGGAGATTGCTGCGCGCGACGGCGTTGTCTATGAGATCGAAGCCTTTGCCGAGCGTTATCCTGCACGGCTGGAGCTCACGGGCTAAGTTCCGCGAAGTCCGCGCAGCAACAGGTGCGTGGAATTTTCAAGCCCGTGATCGCGGGCCGCCGCTTATGCTGCGCCAGCCTGCGCGGCGCTTGAGCGCGTCCATTACCTGGGCGGCGTCTGAACGCCGTTTCGCTTTGTGAACAAAGCGAAACGGTAAAAGAGTCACTCCGCCACAGCGCTTTTCTGGAGGATGTCCTCTACCGGGGTGCCCAGCCAGCCCGCCTCGCGCTTGGACCAGTAAAGCTCGCGCAGGCGTGACGTGATCTCGCCCGGCGCGCCGTTCGAGAGTGTGCGGTCGTCGACCCCGACTACGGGCATGATCCCGCCGGCGGTCGAGCATAAAAACGCCTCGTCCGCTTCAAGCAGCGCTTCGGGTGGATAGCGCCCCGTCTCGCACGCAACGCTCGCATCGTCCGCGAGATCGAACACGGTCTGGCGCGTGATGCCTTCGAGCACGTTGCTGTCTGGAGTGTGCAGGGTGCCGTCCTTGGTCCAGAACACGTTAAACCCCGGGCCTTCCGAGAGCACACCGTCGGGGGTGCAGAGGATGGCGTTTTGCGCCCCGGCGTCGATTGCCTCGAAGCGCGCCATGGTCAGGTCGCCCCAGTGGAAGTTCTTGAACCGCTGGTTGACGCATTCGTCCGGAATGCGCCGGGTCTTGGCGATGATGATGTCGATCCCCGTAGCCTGCTGCTCCATCGGCACGATCCAACGATAGGGGATCGCGAAGGCGATGAAGGTCACGTCCGTATCGTAGAGGTTGGGCATGCCGCCGATGAATTCCTTGTAGTGCCCGCGGGTCAGCACGATCTCCACGTAGGAGGCGTCTGCGACGTCGCCTTGCGAGACGCATTCCGCGACGATGCGGCGGATCTCGTCGGCCGAGTAGGGGCAGGTTAGCCGGAAGCCTTCGCAGGAGCGCAGGAAGCGCGCTACATGATCGTCGAGCCGGAAGAACTGGCCGTGCCAGGTCGAGGTCACGTCATAGACCACGTCGCTCTTGATGAAGCCGTTGTCGAACACCGATATTTTTGCGTCCGCCGGCGCGACATACTCGCCGTTAATAAACACCATGCCCTTGTCGTCCATGATCGCCTCCTATTCGATCCGGTTCTCCCTCAACATTAGACTATCGCTGGGCGCCGCGCGCGCTAAACTTCAAGCGCCGTATCCGTCGTCAGAGGGAGAGCACCAATGCGCAGTTTCTGGCTTGAGCAGGCCCTTGCCGGCGACGAAAGCCACGCCCCGGCGCTCGAGGGCGAAATCAAAGCCGATGTCGTCATCGTCGGCGGCGGCTATGCGGGGATGTGGAGCGCGCTCCGTCTCAAGGAGGCCGACCCGAACCTCGATGTCGTGCTGCTCGAGGCCGACATCTGCGGCGCCGGGGCAAGCGGGCGAAACGGCGGCTTGGTCGTTGATCTGTGGCCAAAATTTCCGACCATCGAGGCGCTGTGCGGGACGGACGAGGCGCTCCGCCTGTGCCGGGCCTCTGCGGCCGCGATCGACGAGATCGGGGCCTTCACCAAGAGCCACGGTTTCGACGCCGATTTCCGAAAAACCGGGTGGCTCTGGGGAACAACCTGCAGGGCCCAGGCCGGGTCGTGGGAGCCCTATATCGAGAGCCTGCAGAATCATCAGGTTCGGCCCGTCGAGACGATGGGCGGGCCCGAGATGACCGCGCGTTGGGGACTGCAGGGGCACCTCACCGCCGTGTTCGATCCGTCCCAGGCGTCGATCCAGCCGGCCAAACTGGCGCGCGGTTTGCGCGGTGTGGTGCTGGAGAAAGGTATACGAATCTTCGAGCGCTCGGCCATGACCAAGCTTCACCGCGCTCGCCCGCCTCGGGTCGAGACGGCGAGGGGGACGGTGACGGCGGGCAAAGTCGTCCTCGCCGTCAACGCCTGGTCGCTCTCCGTTCCCGAACTGGCGCCCGCGATCGTCGTCGTCGGCGCGGAGATGGCGGTCACCGACCCCGTGCCCGACCAGCTTACCCGGATGGGTTGGCGTGACGGTCCCATGGTCTCTGACTCCCGGGCCTTCGTCGGGTTCTACGGCCCCACGGCCGAGGGCCGCGTCACCTACGGTCGGGCGGGAGTCGGCCTAGCTTTCGGCTCGCACATCGGTTCGCAGTACGAGGGGCCTTCACCGCGCCTGCCCATGCTGCGGCGGATCATGGCCGAAGTTTCGCCCGAGATTGCAGCCTTACCGGTTGCAACGAGCTGGCGCGGCCCCGTCGACCGCACCAAGGACGGCTTGCCCTATTTCGGAGCCCTGCCCAACTGCCCCGACGTGGTCTACGTCTACGGCTTTTCGGGTAACGGCATCGTGCCCTGCTTTCTCGGCGGTCATATTGTGACCTCCCTCGTGCTGGGGCGCGACGACGCCTGGGCCCGGAGCGGCCTGGTTCGGCCCGTCCGGCGTAACTGGCCGCCCGAGCCGATCCGCTATATCGGCGGCAATCTCGTCCTCGCCGCGCTCGACCGGATGGACCGGCTCCAGCATCAGGGGCGCGCGGTCGATCCCCTGACCCGGGCGCTCGTCCGTTTCGTGCCCGAGGGCTTCAAGGCAAAGAATACGAGCCAAAATTCAGCGAAGGGAGAGAACCGATGAGAGAAACCATGATCATTATCGGTGCGAGCCGCGGCATCGGCGCCGCGATCGCCCGTCTTGCCGGCGCGCGCGGCTATTCCGTCTGCGTCAATTACGCCGGCTCGCAAGAAAAAGCCGAAGCCGTCGTCGCCGACGTCGAGGCGACGGGCGGGCGGGCCATTGCCGTGCAGGGCGACGCCGGCAACGAGGCCGATATCGTGCGCCTATTCGAGGCAACGGACGAAGCGTTCGGGCCGCCCACGGCGCTGATCTGCAACGCCGCGACCGATCACTACACGCTCACCGCAGACGTCGAGGCAGTGGATATCGAACGGGTTTTCCGGGTCAACGTCGTGGGCCAGTTCGTCGCGGCGCGTGAAGCAATCCGGCGCATGTCGACGAAGCAGGGCGGGGCGGGCGGCTCGATCGTCAACATTGCCTCCATCGCGCCGCGCCTGGGCGGCTTGCCGGGCGATATCATCTATACGGCGTCGAAGGGCGCGGTGCAGGCCTTCAGCCACGCCCTCGCCAAGGAGATTGGACCCGAAGGTATCCGCGTGAACAGCGTCTCGCCCGGCTACGTGTTGACCGACATCTTCAACGAATATCCCGGCGGCAAAGAGGGCGCGAAAGCGGCGGCCGAGGAGGCCAATCCCTTGGGCCGGATCGGCCAACCCGAAGACATCGCGAACCTGGTGTTGTGGCTCTGCTCCGACGAAGCGTCCTACGTCTCGGGCGCGGATTACGAAAGCAGCGGCGGGCTCTAGCGCGAATTTCGCGAGTCCGCGCAGGCCGCGGACGCGCCCGCTAAATAAAATTCGGCACTTTGGCGCAGGGCCGGGGTTGGCTTGAAGCGCGGCCGACCCCGATACAATTCAGGCGTGATCCTACGTGGCGGTTGCGTGCGTCGAGTGAGTCTATTCCGCGGCGTCCCGTCCGCTGCCTAGATAGCCCTCGGCCTCGTCGTGCGCCCGGGCGTCTGCCGGGCGCTGATTGGCGGGGCCGTAACCGCCGCCGCCGCCGGTCTCGAGGATCAGCACGTCGTCCGTCATCAGGGTCATGCTCGCCTTGGCGCCGACCTCGATGACCTCCTCGCCGCGCAACACCCGGGTTCGCGCGCAAGCCCCCGGTTCACCATCGAACAGTGGCCAGGGCGCGAGGGTGAAGCGGTCGGAATAGCTCGCGAAGGTAACCCCGTCCTCCAGAATCCGGAAGGCGCGCCGGATGCCCAGCCCGCCGCGCTGGCGGCCGTCTCCGGCCGAGCCTTCGCGCAACGAGTAATCGATTACCCGGAAGAAGCCGTAATCCATGTCGATTGCCTCGATCGGGATGTTCGAGCAGTTCGACAGCGGGCTGTCCACGCCGTCCGAGCCGTCCGCATTTGCCGACGCGCCATAGCCGCCGCCGAAGATTTCGAGATAGATGCGATAGCCGTCCCGGCCCAGATGCGAGAGGCAAACCGATTCCGTCGTATCAAACCCGCCCGCGATGACCGCCTCGGGCATCGCTTCGGCCATTGCCCGCATGGTCGCGCCGAACGCGCGATAGCTGCTCGTCATGCGCGCGCGCACGGGCGCGGGGCGGCGCGGATTGAGCAGGCTGCCCAGCGGCGCCGTGACGGTGAAAGGCCGCTTCGCCCCTTCGTTGAACGGGATATCGGGGCTCGACAATATAGATTTCACGCAGGAAAACACCGCCGAACAGGTCGACGAAAACGGGCAGTTGAGGTTCAGCGCGACTTGGTCGCAAGTCCCGGTGAAGTCGATGGTCACGGAATCACCGGCGATGGTCACCGTCGATTTGATCACCAGCGGCTCGTCTGTAATCCCGTCATCGTCGATCGCGTCTTCGCCGTGATAGACCCCGTCGGGCGCGGCGGCGATGGCCGCGCGCATGCGCCGTTCCGAATAATCCAGCAGTCCGGCCATTGAGGCTTCGACCGTCTCGGCACCGTATTTCCGGTACAACTCGATCAGCCGCGTGCCGCCGATCTCGTTGGCCGCGAATTGGGCGTTGAAATCTCCGATGGTCTGGTCGGGCACTCGGATGTTGGCGCGCACCAGCCGCTCGAAGGGGCCGCCGTTCCAGTCATGGTCCATGTTGTATTTGCTGGGCGGAAACAGCAGGCCCTCCTGGTAGTAGTCGGTCGCCTCCATGTTCAGGCCCGGTGCGCCGCCGCCCAGGTCGAGATGGTGGGCGGTGGTGGCGCCGAAGCCCACCACCCGGCCCTCGAAGAAGACCGGCGAGTATAAGAAGACGTCGGGCAGGTGCTGGCCGCCCTCGAACGGGTCGTTGTTGATGTAGAAGTCGCCGGGCTCGAGCTCGTCGATGGGAAAGCGCCGGGCGCAGGCCATGAAGGTCTCGCTCATCGACGCTAGCTGCATGGGAATGAGTTCGGCCTGGGCGACGACGTTGCCCAAACGGTCGAGCAGCGCCGCCGAGCAGTCGCTGGCCTCGCGCACGATTGGTGAATAGGCCGAGCGCACCAGCTTGGCGCCCATTTCGCGCGCCGCGGCGCCGAGCGCCTGGCTGATCACCGCGTAATCGACGGGATCGAGAACGGGTTTCGTCATGAGGGACGTCCTTTCCTTTCATCGCGTCCGATCACCAGGTTGTCGTGGGCATCGGTCTCGGCGCGCCAGCCGTCGGGCACCAGGATGGTCGAGGTCGTCTCCTCGATCAGCGCGGGCCCCGCGATGGCATCGCCCGCGCTCAGGCCGGTGCGCGCCATCAGACGGTAGGATCGGGCCTCGCCCGCGTCCATGATCGTCGCATCGCGCGAATCTACCGCCAGGTCGCCGATTTCCGTGAAGCGGGGCAGGGCGCCCAGGGGAGCCGAGATCGAGAGCCGGAAATTGACCACCTCGGCCCGCGCTTCGCCCGTATCGCCGAAATTGAATACCTGGCGATGTCCGGCCGCGAAGCGCTCCATCATCGCCTCCGCTGTCAGCTTGCCGATTTCGTCTTCGGAAAAGCTCACCGGCACCTCGTAGGCCTGCCCCACATAGCGCACCCCCAGCATGTAGGCATAAACAAGCTTGCCGCTCAGGCCGAGGTCTGCCAGCCCCTCGGCCTCGCGCGCCTTGATTGCGCCGAAGACGCGGCGCACCACATCGGCGGCGGCGTCATCGACCGTGAGCCGGCGTGTTTCGCTCGCGTGATGCACGTAATCCGCCGCGAGCAACCCGTAGGCCGAAATCACGCCCGCGTTGGGCGGCACCAGGATGGTATCGATCCCCAGCTCATCCGCTACCTGCGCGGCGTGCAGCGGGCCGGCGCCGCCGAATGGCACCAGCACGTAATCTCTCGGATCGCGCCCCCGCTCGGTCGAGATCAACTGGATCGCGCGCACGATGTTCGAGCTTGCGATGCGGATCGCGCTGTCCGCAATTTCCTCAAGGCTCATGCCAAAGCGCGCCGCCAGCGGCTCGAACGCCGCACGCGCGGCCGCGGGGTCGAGCGCCATCTCGCCGCCAAGGAAGGATTCCGGTTGGATCGTGCCGCGAATGATATGGCCATCGGTAATCGTCGGATCGGCGCCGCCCCGGCCGTAGCAGGCCGGTCCCGGATCGGCGCCTGCGCTCGGGGGACCTACCCGGAGCATGCCGCCGTCGTCGACCCAGACGATCGAGCCGCCGCCCGCGCCGACCGTCGCGATGTCGAGCACGGGGGCGCGCACGGGCAGGCCGCCGATCTCGGTTTCGGTCGACATCCCGGGCGTACCATTCTCGACCAGGCAAACGTCGGTGCTGGTGCCGCCCATGTCGATGGAGATCAAATCGCCATGGCCCGAGCGCGCCGCGCATTTCACCGCGCCGATGACGCCGGCGGCGGGGCCCGAGAACAGAGAGCTGATCGGGTTTCGCCGCATGCCTTCGGGCGGCAGGCGCCCGCCGTTCGATTGCATGACCGAGAAATGACCGCGAAATTGCTGCGCTTCGAGCTGGCGTTCGATGCGCGTGAGATAGGCGTCGAGCACGGGCTGGACATAGGCCGAGAGGGTCGTCGTCGAGGCCCGCTCGTATTCCCGGAACTCCCGGGTTACGTCCGACGAGCAGGTCACCGGCAGGTCGGGAAAGCGTTCGTGGATCAGCCCGGCCAAGGCTTCTTCGTGGGCCGGATTGGCGTAGCCGTTGAGCAAGCAGATCGCGACCGCCTGATAATCGCCTGCACCCAGCGAGGCCTCTATCTGCGCCGCCGTTGCGGCCGTATCGAGCGCCACGATGACCTGGCCGTCCGCCGCGATCCGCTCCTCGATCTCGAAGCTGTCGCGGCGCGCGACCACGGGGCGGGCCTTGGCGTAGGCCAAATCGTAGATGCTCGTGCGGCTCTGGCGCTGGAGCAACAGGATGTCGCGAAACCCCTGGGTCACCAGGAAGGCGATGCGCGCGCCCTTGCGCTCCAGGATCGCGTTGGTCGAGACCGTCGAGCCGTGCACCAGGTCGTCGATCCGACCGGGCGACAATCCCGCCGCCTCGATCGCGGCAAACGCGCCCTCGTCGGGCCGCGCCGGCACGCTCGGCACCTTAGCGATGCGCACCTCGTCGCCGTCCACGGCCACGAGATCCGTAAAGGTTCCGCCCACTTCGACACCAACGCGCATAAGCACCTCCGGGCCCGAACCTAGGAGCTCGCACGCCGCCTGTAAATCTCTTCTTGTAAGCTCAGGCGATCGTCTTGGCGCCGTCGACCACGATGGTCTCGCCGGTCATGTAGCTCGACGCGTCCGAGGCGAGCAATAGCAGCGGCCCTTCGAGATCGGCGGGTAGGCCGAACCGTTTCATGGGATTTTTAAGCCGTTGTTTTTCGCCCCGCGGGCTGTTGACGAACGCCGCCGTCATCGGTGTCTCTATATAGGAGAAGGCGAGAGAATTGACCCGGATCCCCGCTCCCGCCAGCTCGAGGGCGAGGGTTTTCGTCAGATGGATAAGGCCCGCCTTCGCGGCGCAATAGATCGAAAGGTCCCGGGTCGCCTGAATTCCGCCGGTCGAGGAGATGTTGATGAGGTTGCCACCCGCACCGCGCGCAACCATTGCTTTCGCCACCGCCTGGGCTGTGAAAAAAGAGCCCTTCAGGTTGGTATCGAGCACGCTATCCCAGTCGTCTTCGGTCATCTCCAGCGCGGGCCCGACCCGGGCGATGCCGGCGTTGTTGATTAGAATATCGATGGCCGCGAAGTCCCGCTCGACCCTAGCGACCGTCTCGCCCACCGCGGCCGTATCCGTTACGTCGAGCGTAGCGGAAAAACTTCCCCGCCCGAGCGCCTCGATCGCCGCCGCCGTTTCCGCCAGCGGCGCCTCGCGCCTTGCTACCACGGCCACGTCGGCACCCGCCTTCGCCAGCATGATGGCGAACTCCCGGCCGAGCCCGCCCGAGGCGCCGGTGACCAGCGCGGTTTTGCCGTTCAGGTCGAAGAGGGAATTCATGTTTCTCTTTGTCCTTGATTTGCTGACGCCGTAAGTTACCAATAACCAGTAGTAAAGCCCGGCGCAGGCCAGGCGTGCCGGTGGGGAGAATGGTGACCCGGATTTCCCGGTCGGGCAAGCCCCGATCGTCGGGTTTTTCTCCTCCTCGGTGACACATAAAGGGGAGGTCCGCCATGAGCAGCGTAGCGCTCGCCGATATCATCGGCCGCCAAAGCCTCGACAATCTCAAGAAACCGACGGGCCGGGCGCGTGGCTTTCCCGGCGTTGCCTATACCAGTGAAGAGCTGCTCCGGCTCGAGAACGAACAGCTGTTCTCCCGGGTCTGGGTCCATGCCGGCTTCGCCCACGAGCTGGCCAACCCCGGCGATACCACGTTGGCCACCGTCGCGGACCGCCCGCTTATTCTGGTCTGCGGGTCCGATCGCACTATCCGGGCGTTCTACAATTCCTGCCCCCATCGCGGCGCCCAGGTCTGCAAGCGAAACGCGCGCAAGCGCAAAAATTTCATTTGCCCCTATCACACATGGAAATTCGACATCGACGGCCATCTGCTCGAAACACCCAATTTCAGCGGCCACGGGGATCACCGCGTCGCGGGGCACAAGGTCGAGGGCCTCGGCCTGCATGCCGTGCGCTGCGACGTCTGGCACAAGTGGGTGTTCGTCAATCTCGACGGCAAGGCGCCGCCGCTCGTCGACTACATGAAGCCGTTTACCGACCGCCTGCGCGGCTACGACTTCGATCGGTTGGAGCATGGCGCGACCTTCACCTACGAGATCGATACCAACTGGAAGCTCGTTCAGGAAAACTGGAACGAGGGACTCCACGTGCTAACCATCCACCCTCTGCTCAATTCAGCAGAGGCCTATTACGACCATTCCAATGCGCTCGACGGCACCTATCTGGGCACCGTGGTCGACGCCGGGGTCGATGCCTCCGAGGCGCCCGTTCCGTTGCCGAATTTCCCGCCGCTCAAGCGGGGCACGAAACTGGAAGAGCAACAGGCGCAGGATTTCGTCACCGGCTTTAACAACATCAGCATGTTTCCGAATTTCAAGTTCGTCGCCGGCCCCAATCACGCGACCTCGGGCAGCGAATATGCCGTCGGTCCAGATCACGTGGTTCAGCGCTGGGACGTCTTCTTTCTCGGCGACGCGGCCACGAAGCCCGAATACGAGGCGGCGCGCAAGGAGGTGATCGATTTCTACGCGCTCACCTTCAAGGAGGACAAGCAGATCCTCGAAACGCTCCAAGCGGGTCATCGGGCAGGCCGCGGCGGTGGCATCTTTGCCGAAACCTGGGAAGGCACTGTCCATCATTTCCAGCGCCTCGTAGTCGACTGCCTGGCCTTGAAGAAGCAGCCCTTTACGGGCCCCAACCGCCAATACCGCAAACGCACCCGCCACGGCGGGGAGACGAGTTGGGGCCGCTCGATCTGAACAGTCAGGGCTTGTATAGTTCCGTCGCTAGCGACAGGAGCGCCGCCGTATCCGGCGGCCGGAAAACGGGAGACAACGAGATGGTGCAATCTGCGGCGTCAGGTCAGCTCAACGCGTCGGCCGACAAGGTTTGGGCCCTGGTGGGGCCGTTCAACAATCTGAAGAAATTCGATCCGGGCGTGGCCGAAAGCGTTCTCGAGGAAGGCGGTGTCAAGCGTCGGCTCGACATCGTAGATTCTGGTCAGATCGTCGAGCGCCTGCTGAACTACGATCACGCGGCGCGTTCCTACCGCTGGCAGCATCTAGAGATCATTGACGTGCCCATGCCGGTGATTAATTTCATCGCGACCATTTCGGTCGCCGAAGTCGAGCCGGGAAAAAATTGTACGTTCGAGATGGCGGCAACTTTCGACCCCGCGCCGGGCGAAACCGAACAGGCCGTCGAAGAGTTGATGAACGGCGACTTCCAGGGCGTCATCGACAACCTGCAGGCCATGTTCCCCGGCTAACGGGTGGGCCGCCGCTTATGCGGCGCCAGCCCGCGCGGGACTTGAGCGCGATCAAATAACCTACGTGGCGTTTGAACGCAGCTTCGCCTTATGCCATAAGGCGAAGCGGATTAAGAAATTACAGTGTGACGGCGAAATAGGCGGCGGCCATCAGGCGGCGCTCGTCGGTCATCTTGCCGCCGCCTTCCTTGGCCAGGCGCACCGGTCCGGGCGAGGAGGGGTCTTCGCGGATCGCCGCCGCCTTCTCGCGCAGCTCGACCGCCTCGCCGTTCCGGTCCAGCGCCTCGAGGCACGCGGCCCGTGCGTCGCACGCCTTGGCTAGCCCGGAATCGCGGTGGCCGATTCCCGACCCGCGCGCCTCGACCGCGGGGGCGCTGATCTCTTCCGCTTCCGCGATTTTACCTCTGGCCGTCAGCAGGCGCGCGAGGTTGGTCGAGGTCGCCGCCGCGCCGCCCTGGTTCAGCCGGCCCTGGATATGCCGACGCAATTTCTTGAGCTCGGGACCGTGACGGACTTCCAGCCGGCGGTGAAAATGCGCGCTCTTGGCCTGCAACTCGACGGTCATGCGCTCGATCCAGCCGGAAACGCCGTCCCATAATACGAGTGCTTCGCGGTAGCGTGTTTCGGCTTCTTCGGTCCGGCCCTGTTGTTCGAGCGCCGCGCCCTGGTTGGTCATGGTCGCCGCGCGCCGGGGATCGTGGGCGTCGAAGCTCGCGCACAGCAGTTCGGCGGTGTGCCACAGGTGCGCCGCGTCGTTGCCCCGATTTTCGTCGAGCGCGGAGATGCCTTCGATCGCGACCTGCTCCCAGAACAGGTCGAGGGCGATCCAGGGGGGCAGGAGGTCATTCATGGCTGGTGTGTCGGGCAGAGCCGCTGGATTGGAAAGGAAAGGGAACGCAAGATGTTTGCGCGCACGCGAAAGCTACATGCCGAGATAGGCCTTGCGGACATGGTCGTCGTTCTTCAGATCGCTCGCATCGCCCTCCAGGGCGATGTTGCCGGTCTCCAGTACGTAACCGTACTTTGCAAGACTCAGCGCGAGTCCTGAGTTTTGCTCGACGAGCACGATGGGCACGCCGCGCTCGTTCACCTGGCGCACGATCTTGGCGATTTCCTGCACCATGATGGGCGAGAGTCCGAGCGAAGGCTCGTCCATCAGCAGGAGGCGCGGGCGCGACATCAAGGCGCGGCCCATGGCGAGCATCTGCTGCTCGCCGCCCGAGAGGGTCTTGCCCTGTTGGGAGCGGCGTTCCTTGAGCCGTGGAAAATGGCCGTAGACCAATTCAAGGTCTTCGGCGACGCCCGGCTTGTCTTTGCGCAGGTAAGCCCCGGTGTTGAGATTTTCTAGCACCGTGAGTTCCGGAAAGATGCGCCGGCCTTCGGGCACGTGGGCGATGCCGCGGCGTACGATCTTATCGGGAGAGAGCTTGTCGATCCGGTCGCCGTCGAACCAGATCTCGCCCGAAATCGGATGCTTGAGACCCGAAATGGTGCGCAGCGTCGTGCTCTTGCCCGCGCCGTTCGCCCCGATCAGGGTGATGATTTCGGTGCCCTCGACCTGCAGCGAAATGCCTCTCACCGCAGCAACTTTCTGGTAGTAGACCTCGATATTCTTGATTTCGAGCAGCATGTCAATCGGTCCCCAGATAGGCTTCGATGACGTCCTTGTTGTTGCGGATATCATCGGGCGTGCCTTCGGCCAGCAGGCGGCCAAAATTGAGCACCGTGATCTTTTCGCATAGCCCCATCACCGCCTGCATGTCGTGCTCCACGAGCAGGATCGTGATGCCCTGATCGCGCACCTTGCGGATCAGGCCCATCATCTGGCGGGTCTCTTCCGGGTTCATGCCCGTGAACGGCTCGTCCAACATCAACAGGCTCGGCTCGGCGGCCAGCCCGATGGCGATACCGAGCGCGCGCTGATGGCCGTGCGAGAGGTTCGCCGCCAACTCGTCGATGACTTCGCCCAGGCCAAGGAACTCGAGGACTTCTCGTGCCTTCGCCTCGTTCTCGCGTTCGCTTTTCCGCGCGGTGCCGAACAGCGCCGTCCAGATGCTCTGCTTGGTGTGCATGTGGCGCCCGATGATGGCGTTATCGAGGGCGGTAAATTCCTTGAACAGGGTTGTGCCCTGGAACGTCCGCACTGCGCCCTTTCTGGCAATCTGGTGCATCTTCATCCCAGCAACGTCCTCGCCATTGAAGACGATCCTGCCGGCGTCGGGCGTGTAAAAACCGCTGACCAAATTGAACGTTGTGGTCTTGCCTGCGCCGTTGGGGCCGATCAGGCCGTGGATTTCGCCCGGCTCCAGGCCGAAGGTGAGATCGCTCACCGCGGCCAGTCCGCCGAAGCTCTTGCTCAGGTTCTCGATTTCGATGAGCACTCTTCATCCTCCTGCGCTGCGCCTTTACGTGCAACGTGCATCAATACAACAGAAAAGCCCTGCGCGGGACAGCAAAAAGCCCTGCGCGGGAAACGGCTAATACCTTGCCTCCGCTCGGGCGGTGGACGTGGTGCGGTCGACCAGCAAGAGCGCCAGCGCGCTCCACACTCAGAGCGAATGACGTTCGGAAAAAAAACAAGGACGCCGGCCAGCACCGTGAGCGGCGTGCCGAAGAAGCCCCAGGTCAAATAGAACACCAGACCCAGGAGACGCACCGTCGTCATGCCGAGCCAGCAGAAGAAGGCGTCGCCGAAGCTCAGCGCCACGACGGTCCAGCCTGCCCCGCCCAAGTCGTCGGCAAACCACTACCAGCCCTCGATACCCAGCATCAGGGGCAGCAGGAACAGTGCGCCGCAGCCCATCGTCGCCGTGGTCAGGGTCAGCGGTGGCACCGCGGGCGGGCGCACGTGGCCCATACGCTCCAGCCCGCCCACGAGATCGGTGCGGCCAGGCCGAGCATCACCCAGGGTTACCATGCCCGGCTCCGGCAGGCTTGCCTCGGGCAGCACGATCAGCATGATGCCCGCGACCCCCGTGAGGAGGCCGGCAAAGCGCAGGCCGCGAAAGCGCTCGATGGCGAAGATCAACGCGAGCAGATAGGTGAATGCGGGCTCGAGGATAAAGTCCATGGAGAGCACGCCGACCGGCAGGTTCGGTGCTGCGATGAAGATCGAGAGGTAGGGAAAGACCAGCGCGAGTAAAGCCGAGACGGCATAGAACTTCGCGTGGGTCCAGTTTAACGGCATCCGCTCGCGGCGCACCGCCATCAGCAGAGCGAGCAGAACGAAGTCGCCCAGGCCGAGAACGACCAGAATGAGGATTCGCTCCCAGCCACGGAAGCCCGCACCTGCGCCGCCACTCGCCGCCTATCTGCTTGCCACCATAGTTTGACCGCTGCGTTGCTGGGCCCCGCGCTGCCGGGCGGGGCGCGCGGACCATATCAGCACGCGGCATGAAATCTATCGAATTTCCGGAACCCTCTGCTGATTCCCGTATCCCGGTCAGAGAGCTTCTTTCCAATTCGTACAGAAATTTGTCGAATTCCCCGTCAACCCGCTGCCTTCTCGTTTTTTTGATGGAGGGCCCCTAATTGACGCGACGGGCTTCTTACGGTTAATCTAAAAGGTCAAGAGCGAAAGTGGGATAATATTGTGCTTTGATTTTAGGCTCGGTTCTGTTGAGGGTTCCAGCAAGCAGGATCCGGTAATGTGGTTCGGGTGCAAGTCCGGAGTAACTGAGGGAGAAAATTTCTAATGACCAAGAAGCTTTCACGCCGCAACTTTATCAAGGCATCGGCCGCGGGTGCCGGTGCGGGCGCTATTGCTGCTACCGGCGCGTTCAAGGCGCGGACGGCGATGGCCAAGGACGAAGTCATCAAGGTCGGCTTTTGCGTGGATCTGACCGGCGACGCCGCGGCCTGGGGCCTGCCGGGCCTCTATGGCGCCGATATCTGGGCGGAAGAGTTGAACAGCCGGGGCGGCATCAAGGTGGGCGACAAAATGCTGCCCGTCGAGATCATCCCCTACGACGACCAGTTCGACATCACCAAGGCCACCGTCGGCGTCAAGAAGCTTCTCTTCGAGGACGAGGTCAGCTTTATTATCATGCTGTCGAGCCCGCCGGCGACCGCGGTGCAGGACATCCTGACCCGGAACGAGATGATCTCGACGTGTCTCTCGCCGGCCGATATGTCGCCCGATTATCCCTATCTCTACGCACCGGTCGAAACCCACCCCTTCTACAACGTGACGGGCATCGACCACATTGCACGGACCAATCCCGAGATGAAGACCATGTCGGTCATCACTCAGAACGACTATATCGGTCTCGTCTCGCTCGCGATGTATCGTGCGGCGGCCGAGGTGGCGGGCATCGAGATCATCGAAGAGAAGCTGTTCGGCTTCGAGACGATCGATTTCGCCCCGGTGGTTTCTGGCGTCCTCGCCAAGAACCCCGACATCCTGTGCTGGGATACGGCCTATCCGGATTACGTCAATCTTCTGACCGAGCAGGCCTTCCAGCAGAACTACCAGGGCAAGATCGTCACCTGCACCCTGGACGGCTATACCCAGATGCTCGAAAAAACGTCGACGGCCTTCATGGAAGGCTCCATCTGGCAGTTCCCGGATTTTGACGATGACGCGATGCAGGCCCAGGGCATTAATTTTGCCAAGCCCAGGGAGTTCTTCACCAAATACGAAGAACGTCACCCGAACGCGTGGAACGCGGTGTCCTGGGAATACGCTGCCATCCTCGAGATGTGGAAAGACGGCGTAGAAGCCGCCGGCGACTACAGCCCGATGCCGACGTTCAAGGCCCTCAAGGCGATGAGCCCCGTGCCGCACGTCTTTGGTGACTGCGAATGGTGGGGTACCGAGATGTTCGGTATCGACAACATCGCGATGGGCAACTGGCCGGTCGTCGAGATGAAGAACGGCAAGGCGACCATCGTCGAGATGATGGACTACAAGGCCTGGATCGACGAGCATCTCGACCTGGTGATTACGCACTTCAAGGCGCTCGACGTCTTCTAGTCAGTATCGTGTTGAATGGCGCGGCGCCCCGCTTATTTGAGCGGGGTGCCGTAGCTTTAGGCAGATTGCACGGTCCTTAATTGCTTTAGATCAAGGGCGTGTATGTTGTTTACAGGTTCACGTCGGTCGGGTAGGTGAGTTCGCCCTGCTAAGGTGAGCAAAGTGAGTGTCATGTTCGAACTCATCGTCCAGACCATCGCGAATGCGGTGATTGCCAGCAGTTTCACGGCGATCATAGCGGTGGGCCTCGTGCTCATCGTCGGGGTCATGCAGATCGTCAACTTCGCCCATGGCGAACTCTACATGGTCGGCGCCTATACCCTCTGGTACCTCTATATGGAGGTTGGCTTTCCCTTCTTTGGCGCGGTGCTGTGTGCTGTCGCGGTGCCCATGCTCGTGGGCCTCCTCATGGAACGCCTGTTGTTCCGGAATATGAGGGGAAATTTGATGGGCGCCCTGATCTTGTCCGTGGGCATGGTGTTCATTCTTCAGGTCACCGCCGTCTGGCTGTTCGGTGAAGGCCTGATGAAGCATATTGACGCGCCTATGAGCGACGTCTGGAACGTCTTCGGGCTCGAGAAGGCGGTGGTGGCTAACCAGCGCCTCCTGGTTCTGGCCGTAGCCGGATCGATCATGGTCAGCTTCTGGTTCGTGCTCAAGAAAACCAAGCTCGGCTGGGCGCTTCGGGCCTGTACTCAGGATCCTGAGGCCGCCGCGTTGCAAGGCATCTCGATCGGTAAGGTTTCCATTATTGCCATGGCGATCAGCGCCGGCATGGCCGGCATAGGCGGCGCCATGATGGCGCCGCTCGTCATCGTCGATCCCCATATGGGCCATACCGTCATTATTACCGCGTTCATCGTGATGATCGTGGGTGGCATGGGAAGCCTCGAGGGCGCCGTCATCGCCGCAGTGCTTTACAGCTTCATCAATACCTTCATAACCACCTTCGCCGATGGCACCCTCGCGACGATCGCAGGCCTGCTGTTGATGCTGCTCGTGCTCATGATCAAGCCCACCGGAATTATGGGGACCCGTGAGAAAGCTTAACGAAAACTGGCAGTGGTCCTCGACCATCACCGTCTTGCTGGCGGTGTGCTGTGTTCTGCCCTTCGTGCTGCGCCCGTACCAACTCGATATGATGATCTTCATGTTTGTTTACATCATGATCGTCTCGAGCTTCCGCCTGATCTCTCTGACCGGCGAAATGTCCCTTGCCCACGCGGTCATCATGGGGTGTGGCGCCTATACCAGCACGCTGCTCTATAAATACACCGGGCTTTCGCCCTGGCTCAGCATCCCGCTGGGTGCCCTTGCCGCGGCACTGATTTCCTTCCTGCTGACGTTCGCGATTTTCCGCATGAAGATGTTCTACTTCCTCATCGGTTCCTTTGCGGCGGCCGAGGCGATCCGGCTTTGTTGGCTCTATTTCCAGGGCATCTTTGGCGGCTTCCGCGGGATCGGAAGGCTGCCCGCGCTCGAGGTCGACATTCCCAGTGTCGTTTACATAGATCTTGGCCATCCGGTTAATTTTTACTTCTTCGCCCTGATCGTCGGAGTCGTCGTGCTGGTCATCCTCTACCGGATCGAGCATTCGCGCTTCGGGCTAAACTTTCACGCCACCCACTGGCAAGATCTTTTGGCTGGGTCCGTGGGCGTGAACTGCCGGAGCTACCGCACCATCGCCTTCACTGTTGCGGGTGGCTTCGCGGGTCTCGCGGGCGGCCTGCTAGCGCATTACGTGGGTGCGGTTAATCCCCAGCTCTACGCCCTGGGCCTGATGCTCTACATCCTGGTTTGGGCGATCGTGGGAGGACTGGGTCATTTCGCCGGGCCGATTATTGGCGTCGTCGTGCTCTCGGTCATCGACGAATTTGCCCGCTCGCAACAGGAATTCCGCCCCATGATCTATGGCGCGATCCTGATCGCGACCATTCTGTTCCTGCCCGACGGCCTGGTCAGCTTGCCCAACCGGCTCAAGCCCATCTGGAACCGCATCAGGGGCGTAGACTGATTGGCTGCGGCGTTCACGCCGCTCTCGCCACGCTTTTTACTTTCTCGTATCGTGACCACCGGCCCGCATAGCGTGGGCAGGAGGGTGCCATGACCGAGACCGGTGCGGACTTTTGGACAGCCAAGAGAATCGCTTGCTGGCGCGAGGACCGCTGGGCTGCCCAGCGCGCTTACCTTGAGACAGATTCCGCGTTCTACCGCGAGCTCTGGCAAGGCGTAGCTCCACCGGAGCGGCTCGGCGATCTCGTCCGGCTTCCCTTCACCACCAAGGCCATGCTGCGCGAATCGCAAGTAGCCCAGCCGCCCTTCGGCCACTATCTGGCTGCGCCCAGCGAGCGGGTTGCGCGGCTTCACCGCACCTCGGGCACCACGGGCCGCGCTATGAACATCGCCATGTCCGCGGCGGACGCGCTCCAGACCGCCGAGGTTGGCGCGCGCTCCCACCGGGCGTCGGGCCTGGGTCCCGGCCACCGCGTCATTCATTGCCTGAATTATCAGATGTGGATGGGCGGCTTCACCGATCACGCGAGCCTTGAGGCGACCGGGGCCACGGTCATTCCCTTCGGCATTGGCGGTACCGAGCTTCTCGTGCGCACGATTCAAGACGTCGGTGTCACGGCGATCCACTGCACACCGTCCTATCCCGCGGTGCTCGAGCGCGTCATCGCCGATAAATTTCCCGACATTTCACCCCGAGATTTGGGTCTGAAACTGGGTCTGTTCGGTGGCGAGGCGGGGCTCGATGATCCGGCGTTTCGCGCTCGCCTCGAATCCGTCTGGGGCTTTTCCGCACGCAACGCGAATTATGGCGTCTCCGACGCATTCAGCAATTTCGCGGGCCAGTGCGGGCACGAGACCGACCTGCACTTCCTTGGGCTCGACGTGCTTTATGCCGAACTGATCGAGCCTGAGAGCGGCGAGCCCCTCGACTGGGGCGACGGGGTCACGGGCGAGCTCGTGCTCACCCATCTAGACCGTGAGTGCCAGCCGTTAGTTCGCTTTCGTACCAGCGATATCCTGACCGTAACCGCCACGGCGCCTTGCGCCTGCGGACGCACGGGGCCGCGCTTCCGCGTCGTCGGGCGCAGCGACGACATGGTCGTAGTCCGCGGGGTCAACGTCTTTCCCAACGCGGTCGGCGCAGCACTCGGCGCCTTTCCCGAGCTCTCCGGCGAATATCGTATCCGGCTGCGTGGCAAGGGGCCCTACGATCTCCTGCCCGTCGAGGCCGAGCTGGCCGCGGGCCAGGCGACGACGCCTGAGCTTCGCGAGGCGGTGAGCGAAGCGATCAACGCCGAGATTCGCGCCAGCACCGAGGTTCATCTCGTGGCCCCTCGCAGCCTGCCGCGTACCGAGGGCAAGACCCAGCGCGTCATCCGCGAGGCCGATGACTGATCCCCCGACGGACAACCACGACCTGGCCTTGCCCGATGCGCTAATCCTCGTGCGCGAGCAGTTGCGTGACGGCCGTGCCGCCGACGCCGAAGCGATCTCTCGCTAAATTCTCGACCAGCTTCCCGACCAGCTCGACGCCTTGTTACTCCATGCCGCGTCGTATCGCGCCCAGGGCAAGCGCGATGCCGCTTTGCACCACCTGCATTCACGCCGACCCGAGGCCATGGCGGCCGTGCTCGAACTGGGCGTCCTGCTCGTCGAAACCGGGAGGCTCGACGAGGCCGTTTCCCATTACGACGCGGCGGTCGCGCGCTTTCCCGACCCTCCAGATTGCGCTTTCAATCACGGGGTAGCGTTGCTGAAGCACGGGGACGCCGAGGCCGCTGTCGCCCGCTTCCAGGCCCTGCACGTTGCGCACTCGGAGTTTGCCGGCGTGAAAAAGGGGCTGGGCAGTGCGCTGTGCACCCTAGGCTGTCTCGCCGAGGACGAAGCCGCCCTGCGCGAAACGCTCGACGCCGTACCGGATGACGCCGAAACCCATACCGGGCTGGGCAACATGTTGCGCGACGGCGGGCGTCTCGACGTTGCGCGCGTGGCGGCGTTGAAATTTTTTCCCG
This sequence comes from Alphaproteobacteria bacterium, assembly GCA_963694715.1. Lineage (GTDB taxonomy): Bacteria > Pseudomonadota > Alphaproteobacteria > UBA828 > JAPUJA01 > CAVOEB01. The sequence continues at coordinate 30,610 of CAVOEB010000031.1, forward strand.
ATAATGTCACGGCACGCTACAACCGCTCGTTGATGCTTCTGACGGCGGGCGACCTGGGCAGCACCGCCTTTGCCGAGTACAAGGCTGCGCGTTTCGCCCAGTATGCTGCCGATCCCGCGCGCTTTGCGGGCAAGGGGCGCCTGGCCGTGCCCTGGGATGGCGGCGATCTTACGGGCCCACCCCTCTGCTCCACACCGAGCAGGGCGCGGGGCGCGTCGTTTTGCTCTGCCCGCAGCCGCTCGAACGGCTGTTTGCGTCCCTGCCGGGGATCGACGAGATCGTCGCGTAACTGCCCGGCGACCTCGCGTTCGACTGTCACGCCTCATCGGTCAGACTGCCGGCGCTGTTAGCCACCACGCTCGAGACCGTACCCGCTGAATTTCCCTATCTGCGCCCGCCAGCCGGCGAGCCATTTGCGCTCGAAGCCGTCGCCGGTGCGCCCAAGGTCGGGCTCGTCTGGTCGGGCAGCATCATCACCTACGCCTACAACGCGCACCGGCGTTGCGCGCTCGACGATCTGGCACCCCTATCCGATTGCCCGGGCGCTGCTTTTTTTAGCCTGCAGAAGAGCCCGCCCGCGGAGGACCTGCAGCCTCGACCCTCAAGGACCGAATCGTAGACCTCGGCCCGCGGCTCGCCGATTTCGCCGTCGCGGCGGCCGCCATCGAGGCCCGCGATCTGGTTATCGGCACCGATACCTCGGTGCCTAACTTGGCCGGTGCGCTGGGAAAGCCGGTCTATCTGCTGCTCTCCGATCCTGCCGACTGGTGTTGGCTCCGGGGGCGCGACGACAGCCTCTGGTATCCCGCCATGCGGCTGTTTCGTCAGCCCGAACGCGCGGCAACTGGGCCGACGTAATCCGCCGCGTTCGCGCTGCGTTCGATCACCAACTCGCCGACAGAGCCTGAACCGGATCTCTTCGCCAGCCAGGCAGAAGAATATGGCCCTGTTTCCCTCTTTGCCCATGGCAGCTTGCGGCGTTATCGTAGGCGCTAACGAGAAGAACCGCCGGCTTGCCGGTTATTTAGGGGAGAAGATCCATGGCCCGCGATGCAAAATACGACTGCCTGTTCGAGCCGATCAAGATCGGCCCGAAAATCGCGCGGAATCGATTTTTCGGAGTGCCTCACTGTAACAACGCGGGCTCCGACCGGGTCGGTACCCAGGCGCATTTTCGGGCCATGAAGGTCGAGGGCGGCTGGGCAGTTGCCTGCACCGAATATTGCTCGGTCAGCCCCGATACCGACGATACGCCTCATACTAGCGCCCGCCTCTGGGACGACGGCGACATCATCAACCTACGCGCCATGTGCGACCTGATCCACAGCCACGACGGCTTGGCCGGCGTCCAGCTCTGGCACGGCGGCGGCTACGCCCAGGGCCTCGAATCTTTTGCTCCCCAGCGTGGCCCGAGCGAGTACCCCAACGGCCACGACACCCAGAACTATTCCCATGAAATGGACCACGACGACATCAAGGACGTCATCCAGCTTCATGTCGAGGCGGCCAAACGCGCGCGCGACGCAGGGTTCGACTATATCGAACTCATCGGCTCGGATTCCCACCTGCCGCTCCAGTTCCTGATCGAGGAATTCAATCACCGCACCGACGAATACGGCGGCTCGTTCGAGAACCGGGCGCGTTTTTGGCTCGAGCTTTTCGACGCTTTGAAAGAGGGTGTCGGTGCCGATTGTGCGGTCGGTACTCGCTATTCCGTTGATACCCTGCACGGCCCCGAGGGCTTCGATCTCGAACAGGGCGTGCGCTTCGTTGAGATGGTTGAGGCCCGTGGTCTATGCGATCTGTGGGACGTCAAGGTCTCGGACTACAACGGCTGGGGCAACGATTCCGGTCCGTCGCGCTTCTTCAAGGCGCACAACCAGGGCTGGGCAACCAGCGCGGTCAAAGCGGTCGTCTCGGTACCCGTCGTCCAGGTCGGCCGCTTCACCAGTCCCGACGATATGGCCGACGCGATCCGCAACGGCGAATGCGACATGATCGGCGGCGCCCGGCCCTCGATCGCGGATCCCTTCTTGCCCAAGAAGATCGAGGAAGGCAGGCCCGAAGACATCCGTGAATGCATCGGCTGTAACATCTGCGTCTCGCGCTTCTGGCTCGGCGCGCCCATGGCCTGCACCCAGAACGCGACCGCGATGGAGGAATACCGCCGTGGCTGGCACCCCGAGAAGTTCGAAAAGGCTGCCGATCCCTGTTCCGTGCTCGTCGTCGGCGGCGGCCCGGCCGGGCTCGAATGCACCCGCGTACTGGGCATGCGCGGCTACGACGTGCACCTTCGCGAGGCTGACGCCGAGTTGGGTGGCAACATTAAGAACGTCATGCGCTATCCGGGCCTTGCCGAGTGGGGGCGCATTGTTTCCTACCGCCAGATCCAAATCGACAAGCTCAAGACCGTAGAGGTCCATACCGGCGTCGGCGAAATGTCTGCCGACGACGTGCTCTCCTACGGCGCAGACAAGGTTGTCGTCGCGGTGGGCGCCCATTGGCGCAACGACGGAATGTCCGGCGTCACCCACGCCGCGATTCCGGGCGCCGACGCGTCGCAGCTCCAAATTTGCACGCCCGAGCAGGTGATGGCGGGCAAGGAGACCGGTGAACGGGTGGTGGTGATCGATTCCGACGGTTACTTCACCGGGATCGGCATGGCCGAGATGATGGCCGATCAGGGTAAGCAGGTCACGATGCTGACCGACAAGC
>CAVOEB010000032.1:0-32630 GCA_963694715.1 Alphaproteobacteria bacterium
TAATCGGCGCGGTGCAGGACGTGACTTTCGAGATTGCCGACGGCGAGATCTTCATCATCATGGGGCTGTCGGGCTCGGGGAAATCGACCCTCGTACGCTGCATGTCGCGCCTCATCGAGCCGACCGCCGGCGAAGCGCTGTTCGACGGCCAGGACCTCATCAAGACGCCGGAAAAGGAGCTGATCGAGCTGCGCCGGCACAAGATGGGCATGGTCTTCCAGCACTTCGCGCTGCTGCCTCATCTGAACGTCCTGCAAAATGTCGCCTTCCCGCTCGAAATCCAGGGCGTCGATCGACGTACGCGCGAGCAGCGCGCGCGGGAAGTCATCGAGCTGGTCGGGCTGGGCGGGCGCGAACAATATTACCCGCGCGAACTGTCGGGCGGCCAGCAGCAGCGCGTGGGCATCGCCCGCTCGCTTTCGGTGGAGCCCGACGTGTGGTTCCTCGACGAACCGTTTTCCGCACTCGACCCGCTGATCCGGCGCGAGATGCAGGACGAGTTCCTGCGCCTGCAAAACCTGCTGCGCAAGACCATCGTGTTCATCACCCATGATTTCGACGAGGCGATTCGCTTGGCCGACCGCATCGCGATCATGAAGGATGGCATCATCGAGCAGATCGGCACACCCGAGCAGGTGGTGACCGCGCCGGCCACCGATTACGTCAAGGAATTCACCAAGGAAGTACCGCGCCAGAAGGTGCTGTCCGTGCGGAGCATCATGTCGGACGGCTCGGCGCTGGCCGCCGCGTCCGGCGAACCGGTTTCGTCGAGTGCCCGGATTGAAACCGTGGCAGCCCGGGTCTTCGACCAGGAAACCCCGGTACCGGTCGCCGATGCCAGCGGCAAGACGGTGGGCGTGCTCACCCGGGACGCTGTGATCGAGGTGCTGGTTCGCCGGCCGCAGTCTTGAAGCGCTCCAGCGGGATCGAGCGGTGACGATCGTTGACATGCCCCGCGGCCCCGGCCCAAATCAGCCCCACCCGCAGCTTGCCCTTGGCTGCCGGCTGGCGCCCGGCCCTGCGGCCCTTGGGGAGGGAAAAATAAGGCACTTTGCTGCCGGGACGGTCTCAAGCGTGGTGCCGAGCCTGCGGGGCAGTCACAGCAGCGGATAATGCCGGTCGAAGGCGGGCAAGGGTTCGCCGTAAGGCACGATGGCGTCGGCACCTTCGAGACCACCAAACAGCGCCACCTGCACCGGCTGGCATTCGAGCAAAACGGTACCGCCGCGGTGCTTGACGAAACGCAGATAGCGGACGAACTGGGTGGTGTCGCCCAGCCCCTGCTCGGCATGAACCAGAAGAGTCTTGCCGTCGAAGGCGGCGCCGTCCCAGAGCGGCTGGTCGAAACCGCGGTCCACCCCCTTGCCATTCGTATTCGCGCCAGCCGTCCTCGAAGCGCCCGGCTTCAAGCAGGGCAATGGCGAGGTTGGTGTGCACGACCGCGTCACCGGGCCGAGCCCGGGCCGCTTGTCTCCAGCACGGCAATGGCCTCGTCCGTGCGTCCCAACTCGCGTAGGGTGTTCGCGCCTCTTCGGTGTGACCGGGCTGCAGCGCAAGCGCTGCTTCATAGTGAGCGACCGCCTCGGCCGGCCGGTCGAGGGCGCGCAGTAGCGAGGCTGTGTTGACGCGCAGCTCGGACCGGTCGGGGTCCATTGCGAGGGCCCCCTGGTAAGCCTTGAGCGCTTCGTCCTGCCGACCGATCCGGCTTAGTGCGCTGCCTAGGTTGGCCTCGGCCTCGGAATTCGACGGATCGACCGTCAACAATTCGATTATGAGACGGATCGAATCTTCGAAGCGGCCCTGGCGAAAGGCTAGCGCGCCCAGGCAATGCAGCGCATCGGCATGATCGTGGCGGAGTTTAAGGGTGCCCTCGTAAAGCGCCCGGGCCTCGTCGAGGTGGCTCGCCTGGTAATGCTCGAACGCCAGGCGAAGGCCTGCTCTAGAGAGAGCGTGGTGCCCTTCGCGCCGCCGCCCTCGCCCCCTGCCATCTCGCCCCGGTCAGAACGGCTTGGGATCGAGGAAACGCTTGAGCACGTTCTTTGTAATCCGCGAGACGTTGTTCCGGTAGTTGTTGTGCGCAAGGCTGCCGCACCACGAAATCGAGCTGGTCGAGAACACGGCACCGTTGTTGAGCGTCTCGAAGAATACCATGTCGGCGCGGACCTGCGGGCATTCCTGCCCGCCGAGACCGGGCGCGGTTTCGAGGAATTCCTCGGGTACCAGCATGTAGACGTCGGTGTGATCGACCGAGGTGGCGAGGACGTAGGTATTGGGTGGGGTGCCCAGTTCGGGCGCCGCGCGGTCGAGCTCAAGCCCGGCGGCGCCGCCGCCGATCAACCCGAAATCGCCGATCCGCTCGTTCTTGCCGACGCCCTTGAAGATGAACGAGACCTTGGGCCGGAAGCTGTCGGGCTTGCGGACGTAGTAGGACGAGAGGTCAAAACCCTGGGCTGAGAAGCCGGTGCCGCCGACCGTCTGGGGCGGGTGGGCGTTGCGCAGCCACAGCCCGCCATAGCCGCCGTCCTGGCTGTTGAAAAATTCGCCCGGCTCTGCTGGCCAGGCCCGGATGCCGGTTTCGCAGCGCCGGATTTCCATGATACCGGGCGTCTCGGCGCTGAATGCCACCTTCCAGTAGAAACCGTTACCGCCCATATACATGAAGCGCCCGCCGCGCCGCTTCCAGGCGTCGAGGCCCTCCCACATTTCGGGCGACCAGTATTCCGGGTGGCTACCGGTGAGCACGGTGCGGTAGGGCTTAAGGGCTTCGAGACCGCGGTCGTGAAGCTCCTCGTCGGTAATGACGTCGTAGCCGAACTTCATGGCCTCAAGCCAGTCGACGAGATGGGTGTCGGCATTGAACTGCCACAGCGTGGAGCCCTTGAAGCCGCCCAGCACCGACTGGTATTTCGGCCGCATATTCAGGACCGGCCGCAGCCGCGAGGTGTAACAGACGCCGCTGCCGTCGGAGTGGGTGTCGTAGGGCGACAGGCCGTATTCGCGGTACTGGTGCAGGTGCACATCCTGCGGCGAGTAGACGGCGAGGCAGCCGTTTTGGAGCTCGGTGGCCCCGGTGCAGCCAACATGATGGTTGGCGTAGGCCATGTAGCTCGCGGTCGGCAGCAGGAAGGCGATCTTCTTCTCCTTGCCTGGGGCCGGACTGACGGCGAAGGGGATGTATTCCTCGTGGCTGCCCGCGCGCAGCCGGGCGGCGTAGAGTCCGCTTTTCATTCGCGCCGGCACGGTGAGCAAGAAATCCGTTTCCCAGGCCGCGTCGTAGACATCGTCGTCGTGGAAGTGCATCGCGCTCCACTGGCCCGGATCGGATTTCCAATCCATAGTCTCGCCGTCCCAGTTCCAACCGGTCATACCGCGTACCGGCATATGGAGCGTGTTGCCGTCGAGACGGTTGGGCGAAATGTCGGAAATTTGTTCGGTGCCGATGCCCAGCGAGAAATCCCACGCCGCGAGGACGGCGGTCTCAAGGGACGCGGGCAGGCCGGTCTTGAGCGCTTCCATCTCGGCTGCATCGAGCACCCGGTCGGCAAGCCGCGGGCTGTCGAGCTTGCCGTTGTAATGCCCGGTGGCGAAAACCTGATCGCCTGCTATCCGGGTCGGCATCGCCGCCATGACGAGCGGCGCGCGAACGGCGCCGGGTCCACGGACCTTGACGGTCCGGCGCGCCGAGCCGCCGTCCCGCACGCCGGGGAATATTTCAAGCGGCTCTTGGAAGACACTCAGACGCCGCGTCTTCGCATCGAACGTCGCGCCGACGAAATACCAGTGGCGCTCGAGCAGCTTGCGCCCGGTGGAGACGGTCTCCATGCACTTGCCGTCGGCAAGGCGGAGCGCGATTGCCCCGTTGGCGTCGATCATGAGGCCGAACCCGGCGCGGGCGCGGGGCGAGCCTCGCACGATGAGGCCCTGTTCGCCCTTGTCCGGCGTGGTCGGCCAGATCATGGCCTGTACCGTGAAGCTGTCGAGCCGGTCGAAGACCTCTGAATCGGGGATGATTACCCGCGAGCCCGCGTGGATGACCTGCTTGCGCCCCTTGTAGCGTTTGCTGACGTCGGTACGGACGAGCGTTTCCTTGAAGCCCGGCCCATCCGGGTTGGTATCGCCGCAGATCAGGCGGACGATATCAGCCTGGTAGGTCTTGGGCCCGTCGCAGTTGACCTTAAACTCGATGGTCTGCCCAGGGCGAGCGTAAATGCGGTCGGAATAGCCGGTAAGCTTGAGCATGGTGCGTCTCTCCCTTGGCGCTAGCGGATGGTCTCGCCGGTGTGCTTTTTCCAGCGGCGCTTGAAGACGTACCACTCCGCCTCCTCGAGATCGTCAAACACCTTTTTCGTCAGTCGGATCGGCGTGCCCCGCTCGCCCGCGCAGATTCCGAGTCGCCATTTCTTGTGGGGCTCCTCGATCACGAGAACCTCCTTGCCCTCGGTCGGCTCGCCGCGAAGCAGGGTCAAGACGCGATTGAGCCCCGGGCTGTGATGGCCCACGGGGGTCTTGCGCATCTCCTCGATAAATGGGCGATCCTCGGGCTGGATCTTGTAGCTGGACGGCATGGCGTTACTCCTTTTAGCGCCGGGTCAGAGGATCGCTTCGGACGATTCTGGCAGCACCTGACCGCCATCGACCACGAGATCTCGCCCCGTGATGAAGCCCGCCTCGTCGGAGGCGAAAAACAGCATGGCGTAGGCGATGTCTTCGACCTTGCCCATGCCGCCGGCGGGGATCCTCTTCGAGGTTTCCTTGACGCCCTTGGGGCCGAGCAGCGCGGCGACGGAATCGGTCAGGATCGTGCCCGGCGAGACGGTGTTCACGGTGATGCCGTGTTTTGCGTATTCGAGCGCAGCCCCTTTCGCGAAGGCGTTCACCCCGCCCTTGCTCGCGCCGTAATGGGATAGCGACGGGAAGCCTACCGTCGGGCCCGTAACGGACGAGGTAATCAGGATACGGCCCTTCTTCTGCTTGACCATGCTCGGCGCCACCGCCTTGGTCCGCAGGAAGGTGCTGCGCAGGCTCACGGCCATGACCTCGTCCCACACTTCGACGGACAAATCCTTGATCAGGGCGTCGGGGTAGATGCCCGCGTTATGCACCAGGACGTCGATCCGCCGGTATTTCTTGAGCGTTTCCTTGACCAGGCTCTTGATGCTCGCCGGATCGCGCAGATCGGTCTGCACGAAGATCGCCTTGCCCTTCGCGCGCTTAATCTGGGCAACCACGGCGCGGCCTTCCTTGGCGTTGCGGTTCGCAATGACGACCTTCGCGCCGTCCTTCGCAAACACCCTAGCGATGCCCTTGCCGCCGCCGGTGACGATTGCGACCTTGCCCTTGATGCTGATAGCCATCTGCTGGCTCTCCCCTAGCTTATCTATCTGCTGTAGCTGGCCCCCAGCCTATCGGCCAAAATCGGTTCTTTGAAGTGCGCGGTTGCGTTCCGTCAGATCGCCGTGAGGCCACCATCGGCGACCACGATGGAACCGGTCATGTTCGAGGCATCGTCCGAGAGCATGAAGCGAATGACCCCGGCGAGTTCATCCGGCTGACCCACGCGCTTGAGCAGCGTCGATGCGAGGACCCGCTCACGCTCGACCGCGGGATCGGGAGCCGTTACGTCGCTATCGCGCAGCATCGGCGTTTCCACTGGCCCGGGACAGACGCAATTGACGCGGATGCCATCGACGGCGTGATCCACGGCCAATGCTCGGGTGAGCTGGAGCACGCCGCCCTTGGACGCGCAATAGGCGGGTGTCATGGGTCCGCCGACCATGCCGAGATCGGAGCCGATATTGACGATGGTCCCGCCGCCGTCTTTACGCATCACTGGGATCATCGCCCGGCAACACAGGAAGACCCCCTTGAGATTGACGCCCAACTGGCAGTCCCAATCTTCTTCGGTGGTGTCTTCGAGAAGCTTAGAGACGAGTATGCCGGCACAATTGACCAGCCCGTCGATGCGGCCGTAGGCCGCCTGGGCATCACGCACCATCGCCTCAACCTGATCGGCCTTCGTGACATCGACCTGACACGCGGTTACCTCGCCGCCAGCGGCACGTAGTTCGTCGGCGAGGGACGACAGGTCGTCGCGGTCCGCCAGCACCACCCGCGCACCGTCCGCGGCCAGACGCCGCACCGTCGCCTGGCCGATGCCCGATGCCGCGCCGGTCACAATGATTGTTTTATCCATGGTCAAGGGTACCCCTTACTTGCCCGACGCGCTGCGCGGGCCATAGCCCGTCGCCTCGCCGTCAAAATAGGTCGAAAGCAGGTTCTCGGTTGTCCACACGCCCGATTTCACCGCGTCGTACTTCACGGGGTGGTCAGCATCCTGGCAGCTCGGCAGGCACGAGACGACAGAGTCGTAGTTAGCACCATAGAACAGCGCCAGCGAATAGCGCTCGCGACCCGAACGGTTGAGCACGCGGTGCGGGGTGGAGCCGTAAATATCGTTGGTCCAGCGCTGCATCATGTCGCCGATGTTGATGGTGAAAGCTCCGGGGATCGGCGGCGCCTCGACCCACTCGCCGTCAGCGTTCCTGACCTGCAAACCGCCGACGCCGTCCTGCGAGAGGATGGTGAAGCACTCATAGTCGGTGTGGGCACCGATCCCCCACTGCTTGGTGTCGTCGAAGTCCGTCTGCTCGGGGTAGTGGATAACCCGCGTCTGCGCCATGGGCTTGGTAATCAGGGGCGCGAAATAATCGTCGGGCACGTCGAGGGCGATGGCGAAAGCGCGGAACAGGGTGATACCCAGATTGAGGATGGATTCGTAATACGCGTAGAGGCCCTCGCGAAACCCCGGTAGATCGGCCGGCCATTGATTGGGCCCGTAGAGGGGATTGCCGGCGGCGCAATCGGGGTCGTCGGCGGGCAACTCAAGGCTGAATTCGAAGGCGTCGTGAAAATCGGCGTTTGCGGCCCGGTCCGAGTGAGTCTGGAACATGGGCACGTAGCCGCGCACCATGTTGCGCGCCTGCTTGTAGTGGATCGCCATCTTGTCTTCGAGCGATAGGGCGAAGAAGCGGGCGGCCTCGTCATAAGCACACGCGATGGTCGCCTCGGGCACTCCGTGATTGCTGACGTAGAGGAAGCCTATTTCGCGGCACGCCTTGTCGATCTCGGCGGCGACGCTCTCCATCGCCGCGCGGTCGTCGCCGAACATCGCCCCGATGTCGATGATGGGGATCTTCTCGAAAGGCACGCGCTTGGCACCGCGAGCGAGCACCGATTGATCGAGGGCCATACTGACTTCTTCCGCCTTGGACCGTGTGTTGCGAGCGCGCGCATTCTGGCCCGGCGGCGGCGCACAGGCAAGCCGCGCAACGATGGCGCCCCAGGTGTTCGTCAGGCGGTAAAGCCGTAGGCCTTCTGAATTTGGTCGACTGCCCAGGCGCCCGCCGTCGTGGGCGGATACTTCGCCGGATGCGCCACATCGCAGCAGGTCGGCAGGCAGCGAACCTCGGCATCGAAATTGGCGCCGTAGAAGAACGGGAAGGAATAGCGCTCGCGGCCCGAGCGGTTGACCACCCGGTGCAGGGTCGAGGCGTAGAGGTCGTTGGTCCAACGCCCCATCAAATCGCCAACATTGACGACAAAGGCGCCGGGAATTGGCGGCGCGGCGATCCACTCGCCGGCAGCATTCATCAGCTCCAACCCACCGGCATCGTCCTGAAGCAGGATGGTGAAGCATTCATAATCGGTGTGAGGGCCGATGCCCCAGCGCGCCGGCGCGTCCGCGGACGGATCGGGCGGGTAGTGGATCAGCCGCATCTGGCCCAAGGGCTTGGTGATCATCGGCTCGAAGAAGTCATCGGGAAGATCGAGCGCGATCGCAAAGGCCTGGAACAGGGTGCGCCCTAGCGCCCGGATCGCCTCGTAATACCCGTAGACCGTCTCGCGAAAGCCAGCCAGATCGCTTGGCCAGCGGTTGGGGCCGTACATGGGGCATCCGGCCAGCCGGTCCGGATCGTCGGCGGGAAGTTCGAGGCTGAACTCAAAGGCCTCGTGCAAATCCCCCTCTTCCGCGGTGCCGGGGATAAGATGTTCGCCCAAAGGCATGTAGCCCCGACCGTAAACCTCAGAGTCACGAAGATCGATCGCCATCTTCGCTTCGTGCTCCAACGCGAAGAAGCGCCGGGCCTCGCGCCCGAGCGCCTCGATCTGCGATGCCGCGACGCCGTGATTGGAAATATAGAAAAACCCGACCTCACGGCAGGCCTGGTCCAGGGCGCGCGCGCAGACCTCCTTCGCCGAACGACTGTCGCCCCAAAACGAGGAGAGATCCACCACCGGAATATGCTCGACGGGAACCCGCCGCACGTCGAGAGAGAGACGCCGGGCAAAGTGGGGTTCGTCGGGGCCGGTCTGAGTTGCGATGGCGGGACATCCTTTTGGTCAGCGGGAAGACGGGTCCATACTGCTCGAGCCTATCGCCTCTTTGCAAGGCGCGCCCAACGCCCCTTGCACGGCCGCGCTAAACATTTCAAGATGCATACGGTCAGCCCCGGTGGATTGCAGGAGCTGCGAGGGGAGTTATCATGGCGTTGTTCGGCGAACGTGTAAGCAAAAAGCCCAAAGGCGAGAAGCCGGCGACCACGTTTGCCAAGCTTTCGTGCCAGCTTTTCGGCAACCTTTTGGCCCTTCTGGAACGCGCCGCAACCGATGCGAAGCCCGATTACACGGTGATCCTGCGCTACGCCGTCGCGATCATCGCGCTCAACTATCATTCCCGCCACATCAACAGCCCCGACGTTGCCGCGGTGATCGAGGAGGCCAACCGGAATGCCGCGCGCAGTATTGCGCACACGCTTGAGAACGAAGCCCGGATCGATGATCGAGCCGCCTTTTACGACCGCTATATGGCCGTGACGCCGGCCACTCTCGCCGACGAAATTGAATCGCTCGTGCTCGATATGGTGACGGGGAAGGACGATGAGGCCTTAACGCTCGTGCGCCGTTATACTGAAGAAGCGCTCGGCGCCCCGCCGACGATGACGGACGAAGCGTTCAGGGAATATGCCGATGTCGTCGAAGACCGGATCATGATCTCGTCGAAGGTGGTGATGAAAAATCTCTAGAGATTTCGGGGTGTATGGCCCTAAGCCGCAAGGGACATCCCGTCTAGTTCGAGTGTGCCGGAAGGCCGCCTCTATTCGGGGGAATCCGATTCACCAAGGGATCCACGCGCGCGCCGGCGCCAAGCCCAACCACAACCTAAAGAAACAGCACTAAACGATTGACAAAAATGGATGACCTACACATGGTTGGTCTCTATTTTCGTGCCCTGACGGCGCAATTGCGTCGCCGAGCGGGTCCGGGAGCTGTATAGAATAGACCCGCTGGGGGGCATAGGAGCTTGCGTCTTTCCGTCCAAGGGATTGGAGCCTGTGCCGCAATCGGTCTGACCGCGACGCTGTTATCAATCCAATTTACCTCGTCGCCGGCACCACCAGCAAGCGCCGCGGCGGGCCCGGATTTTGTGACGGCCTACGCCGACCTGACCGCTGACCTGCCCGCGAAGACGCCTGACGCGGCGGCGCCCGCACTGGCCACCATTTTGTTTCAAGTTCAGCGCGGCGATACCCTAGCAACCCTGCTCTCTACCGCCGGGATTGAGCGACGCCAGGCCGACGCCGCTATCCAGGCCATTCGCGCTATATTTAGTCCCAAGCACCTCAATGTCGGCAACGACATGATCGTTGCCCTGCTCGAACAGGATGACGCCGCGCCCCGGTTGGAGGGGGTTACTCTCTGGTTGGGTGGCGATAATTACATCGAGGTCAGCCGGATCAACGATGTTGAATACGACGCGCGGCGCACGAGCGATCCGTCGCTCGCCCGGGAGCGCGCTGACCTGTCCGAGCTGCTCCATATCGGGGTCAAGAAGGGCGATACCCTCGCCGCTCTCTTGACAGCGGCGGGAATAAACCCGAAACAGATTAACCTCGCCGTGCACGCGTTGCGTCAGAAATTCAATCCCAGAAAATTGCGCACGGAATACGAGATTTTCCTCAGCCTCGATTCCGGTGCGGAGCTGCTGGGCTTTGCGCTGAAGGTAGACGACGACCGATTCGTTACGGTAACCCGCGACAGCAGCGGCCGCTATGTGGCCCGGCGTACGGGCCAGCCCAATTTGCCGAAAGCAAGCATGAACGTCGTCGCCGAGACGATACCGCTGATCCCCGCAACGCCGGACGCCCCCCTCATCGTTCCGACGCCCGCCGCAGATGTTGTGGAAAACTACCCCGGGTCCGCGCCCTCGCCGAGCCAGACCCGGACGGGCGATACGACCCGCGCATCCGCGATCGATCCGGTCATTCGCGGCAACGGGCCCAACGCAACGCTCGCGATCGAAAAGGGCGATACGCTAATGAATGCGTTGCTGCGCGCCGGCTCGGGGAACGCTGATGCGTACCACGCCATCGAAGCGTTCAAGCAGGTGCTTAACCCGCGCAAGCTGCAGGCGGGCCAGGAGCTCACCGTCCACTTCGACCGCGAGGCCGACAAGGATGACGAGCTGGTTCTCGCGAGCTTCAGTCTCCACATTGGCCCGGGCCGGGACATCCTGGTTAACCGCGATAGCAACGGCCGCTATCAAGCGAGCGAAGTGCAAAGGCCCGTCGAGATGGTGGCGACGCGAACTCAGGGCACGATCAAGAGCAGCCTCTACGTGGCCGCGATTGATGCGGGAATGCCAGTCGCCGTGCTGATGGAAATGATCCGCGCGTTCAGCTTCGACGTCGACTTCCAGCGTGAAATCCAGACGGGCAACGCCTTCGAGATCCTGTTCGACCGGGCCTACACCACGGACGGCGAGTTGGTGCGCGAGGGGCCATTGCGCTATGCGGCGCTGACCCTGGGCGGCAAGACCCTCGAACTTTATCGCTTCGAGCTGGCCGACGGGCGCATCGACTACTTCGACGCCAAGGGCCAGAGCGTGCGCAAGGCCCTGATGCGTACGCCGATCGACGGCGCGCGGCTGAGTTCGACCTACGGCATGCGCGAACATCCGATCCTGGGCTACAGCACCATGCATCGCGGCGTCGACTTCGCGGCTTCGTCGGGAACTCCGATCATGGCCGCCGGCGACGGCGTCGTCGAGAAAGCCCGACGCAACGGTGGCTACGGCAAGTATGTGCGCATCCGCCACAATTCGAGTTACTCGACTGCTTACGCCCATCTCAACGCCTACGGTTCCGGCATCAAGGAAGGGCGGCGGGTGAACCAGGGCGATATCATCGGCTATGTCGGAACCACGGGCCGCTCGACGGGACCGCACCTACATTATGAGGTGCTGCTCGATGGCAACCAGATCAACCCGCTGAGCGTGAAGCTGCCCACGGGTGAAAAGCTCCAGGGGGCGGAACTCGCGCGCTTCGAGCAAAGCCGTGAGGCCGGAATCGCCGAGCTCAACAGCCTGCCGGCGATGATCCGGGTGGCTGAAAAAGCCCCCGCGACCCTCTGACCGGACAAGACCACCCCCGGTTCGGGCGATCTCAAACATGGCGGAGACTTAAGCCGCGGAGACTACGCTCTCCGCGGTAATGCCGTTGATCACGAGGCCATCTTCGTCCGCAGAAATCCGCGCTGTCTCGCCATCCGTCACCTTGCCTTCAAGGATGAGGCTGGCCAGCGGGTTTTGAAGACTGCGCTGGATGATCCGCTTGAGCGGACGGGCGCCGTAAACCGGGTCGTAGCCCTGATCCGCCAACCACGCACGGGCCGATTTGTCATATTCCAGAACGATGTTACGGTCGGTCAGCAAAGCTGCCAAACGAGCGACCTGGATCTCGACGATAGAGTCCATATCGATACGGCTTAGACGGTGGAACAGGATAATCTCGTCCAGCCGATTGAGAAATTCGGGGCGGAAACTCTGGCGTACGATATCCATCACGGGCTCGTGCAGGCTGCTGGAATCTTCGCCGTCATCCTGAGCCGCGAGTAGCTCGCCACCGAGATTCGAGGTCATGATGATGATGGTGTTGGAGAAGTCGACGGTCCGGCCTTGCCCGTCGGTCAGGCGGCCGTCATCGAACAGCTGCAGAAAGACGTTGAAGACATCGGCATGGGCCTTCTCTATTTCGTCGAGCAATACGACCTGAAAGGGCCGTCGGCGCACCGCCTCGGTCAAGGCCCCGCCTTCCTCGTAACCGACATATCCGGGAGGCGCTCCGATCAGACGGCTGACGGCGTGCTTTTCCATATACTCGGACATGTCGACCCGGACCATCGCGGTCTCATCGTCGAACAGAAAGGCCGCCAGGCTCTTGGCTAGCTCGGTCTTGCCGACCCCGGTCGGCCCTAGGAACAGGAGCGACCCGATCGGTCGGCTTGCTTCCTGCAGGCCGGCGCGCGCCCGGCGCACCGCATTGCTCACGGCAACCACTGCTTCGCGTTGACCGATCACGCGGCGCCCAATCGCCTCTTCCATATGGAGAAGTTTTTCGCGCTCGCCCGCTAGCATTCTTTCGACCGGCACGCCCGTCCAGCGCGACACCACGGAGGCGACGTCCTGCTCGGTCACCGCTTCGTTCAGCATGCGGTCGCCGCCATCGGTCTCAGGTTCAACAAGCTCACGCTCGAGCTCCGGAATGACGCCGTAGGATAATTCACCGGCTCGGGCGAGATCGCCCTCGCGCTGGGCCCGTTCAAGTTCCACCCGGGCCGCATCGAGCTCCTCCTTGAGCTTGTGCGTGCCCGCCATGCGTTTCTTTTCTGCCTGCCATATAGCGGTCAGCTCGGCAGCACGGGCTTCAAGCTCGCCCAACTCCTCGCCCAACTTGACGAGCCGCTCCTTCGACGCGGCATCGGATTCCTTCTTCAGGGCCTCCTGCTCGATCTTGAGCTGGATGATCCGGCGTTCGAATTCGTCGACCTCCTCGGGCTTGCTGTCGACTTCCATGCGCAGGCGGCTGGCGGCCTCATCGACCAGATCGATCGCCTTATCGGGCAGAAAACGGTCAGTGATGTAGCGGCTGGACAAGGTAGCCGCGTTGACCAGCGCACTGTCGGTGATCCGCACGCCGTGGTGAAGTTCGTACTTCTCCTTCAGCCCGCGCAGGATCGAGATGGTGTCCTCGACAGTCGGCTCCGAGACGAAGATGGTTTGAAACCGCCGGGCGAGGGCAGCGTCCTTTTCTATGTATTTGCGGTACTCGTCGAGGGTCGTGGCCCCTACACAATGCAATTCACCCCGCGCCAAGGCCGGCTTGAGCAGATTGGACGCGTCCATCGAGCCTTCCGCAGCCCCGGCGCCGACCAGGGTATGAAGCTCGTCGATAAACAAAACGATCTGGCCTTCGGCCGCGGTAACCTCGGTCAGGACCGCTTTCAGCCGTTCCTCGAATTCCCCACGAAACTTTGCGCCAGCGATAAGCGCACCGAGGTCGAGTACAAGCAGCGCCTTATTCTTAAGGCTCTCCGGAACATCGCGGTTCACGATACGGTGGGCGAGCCCTTCGACGATGGCGGTCTTGCCTACCCCGGGTTCACCGATAAGCACAGGATTATTCTTGGTCCGCCGTGAGAGCACCTGAATGGTTCGACGGATCTCTTCGTCACGCCCAATCACCGGATCAAGCTTGCCTTCGCGCGACGCTGCCGTCAGGTCGCGGGCATATTTCTTGAGCGCGTCGTAGCCTTCTTCCGCGCTGGCCGAATCTGCGGTGCGCCCCTTGCGCATCTCGTTGATCGCACTGTTCAGGCTCTGCGGCGTTACCCCGGCATCGGCGAGGATGGTCGCGGCCGCGGTACCCTGGGCCAACGCCAAGGCCAGTAAAAGCCGCTCGACGGTCACGAAGGAATCGCCCGCCTTGTCAGCCACTTCCTGGACTGCATCGAACAGACGCGCCATTTCGGGCGCCAGGTAGAGGCCGCCGGCTCCACCACCTTCGACCTTGGGCCGCGAGGACAGCTCAGCTTCGATCGCTTTGACCGCGACTTCGGGATTGCCTCCGCCCGCCCGGATCAGATTGCCGCACAGGCCTTCCTTGTCGTCGATCAGCACCTTGAGCAGATGCTCCGGCGTGAATTGCTGGTGCCCCCGCGACAGCGCCGCACTCTGGGCTGCCTGGACGAACCCGCTCGCTCGCTCGGTGTATTTCTCAGAATCCATAGTCTGGCTCCCCGACCCCGGGTCAAAACCTATCGATGGAGCCTATATGGGGGTCGCGCCGCGGGACGCAAGATGTTGCGGCTGGTTTGCCACGCGTTGGTCAAACCAACCGAGCCAAGCCGTCAAAATTAAGCCGTCTGAGGACTGGGCTCTCCGCTATCTTCTACGGTGACAGCGGCCTCCGGCCCGTCAGGCTCTTCCGCAGCAGCGGCGGCCGCCTCGACCGGTTGTTCGTCACGAGCCTCTCCGCCATTGCGAGGCTGCGATTCGTGATCCGGCGGCGGTTGCTGATTTGGTTGCTGGTCTGTGGCCTGCTCACGCACTTCGCCCTCACGCCCATCGGAGGGGCGTTCATCGTTGGCAAGATGAGGATTAAGCAGCCGATAGTAATGCTCGGCGTGCTGCATATAATTTTCCGCCATGATCCGATCGTCCGACGACAGGGCGTCGCGCGCCAACGCCTGGTATCTTCCCAGTACCTGCGCGGCCGTGCCCTTGACTTTGTTGTCGGCTCCGTTGCTTTCGAAGGTCGACGTCCGGTCGTTCTGATGGGATCGTTTGCCGTTGGAGCGACCACCGCGTGGTCGCTTGGGGTTGGAGCCTTGTCTCATGCTCTCCTGCTATCCAATGCCGTTATTGAAAAAATTTTCTGACGCGTACGCCACGCGCGCCTAGGCTTTCGGCCTACCAGAGCGTCTATCACCAACGCTGGCTGAAATGACAGTTCCAGTATCTGCGTCCTATCCAGGGCGCCGCATTTGATTACTTTATCAGACCTAGCTGCCTGCGCCAAGTTTGCAATGTTTTTTTTCACTCGACGATAACCCTTTTTTCACGCCTGAAGCGCGGCTGACGACCAGGCAGCGCCAGCGCCCCGAGAGGTCGCGCCGGCGGCCGATCGCCTCGAACCCGTGGCTCACAAAAATCCGTTGGACTACTTCCGCCTGACCCGCCCCTAATTCGATAACCGCCCTACCGCCCGGGCGGAGCACCCGGATCAGGGACGGCGCAAGGACCCGGTAGGCAGCGAGGCCGTCGACTTCGGCAAAGACGGCCCCGGGCGGCTCGAACCGCGTGATTCCATCATCCATCGTGGCCGCGTCGGCCGCTGGTACGTACGGCGGATTTACGACCGCCAGATCAAACCGCGCCTCGCCCATCGCCGCCGCCCAATCGCCGACGACAAAGCTTGACCGCAAAGCCAGACCCAGCCGATCCGCGTTGGCGCGCGCGACCGCGCAGGCAGCCGCGCTGATATCGACGCCGAGGCCCTCGGCCATGGGCAGCTCACTCAACAATGCGAGGAGGAGGCAGCCGCTGCCGGTCCCCAGATCGAGCAGGCTCAGCGAGGCCTCTCGCGACGGTATCCATTCAAGCGCGGCTTCGATCAGGGTTTCGCTATCAGGCCGTGGAATCAACGTGTCGGGTGTGACGCGAAAGTCGAGGCTCCAGAACTCGCGCCGGCCGGTTATATAGGCCATCGGCTCCCAGTTCGCCCGACGCTGGGCAAAATCTTCGGCGGCATCGGCCTCTTCGGCGGCAAACCGGTGATCGGAATGACCCAGCAGATATCCGGGCTCGACCCCCATCGCGTGGGCGATGAGCAGGCGCGCTTCAAAGCGCGGTGATTCAATCCCTGCCTCGCGGAGCCGGGCAGCCACCTTGCCGTGGATTGCGTCGACGGTCGGGTGATCGGCCACCTCAGACCGGCTCCGCCAACCGCGTCGCCTCATCATCGGCCGTCAGCGCATCGACCAGCTCGTCGAGGGACTCACCACTCAACACCTTATCCAGTTTGTAGAGCGTGACATTGATCCGGTGGTCCGTGACCCGCCCTTGCGGAAAATTGTAGGTCCGGATGCGCTCCGAGCGGTCGCCCGAGCCCACCTGGTCCCGCCGGGCGGCCGCGCGCTCGGCTTCGAGCGCCGTGCGCTCGGCCTGATAAAGACGGGCGCGCATCACCTTCAGGGCCTTGGCCTTGTTCTTGTGTTGCGATTTCTCATCCTGCTGCTGGACCACGATCCCGGTCGGCAAGTGGGTAATGCGCACCGCGCTGTCTGTGGTGTTGACCGATTGCCCACCGGGGCCGCTTGCCCGATAGACGTCGATCCGCAGGTCCTTCTCCTCGATCGTGACATCGACCTCTTCGGCCTCGGGCAGGACCGCGACCGTGGCGGCAGAGGTGTGGATGCGCCCGCTCGCTTCGGTTTCCGGAACCCTTTGGACGCGATGTACTCCGGATTCAAATTTCAAGCGTGCGAACACGCCGCGGCCCGAAATCGTCGCGATCACTTCCTTGACGCCGCCGATGCCGGTCTCCGAAGCGCTCATCACCTCGACACGCCAACCGTGAAGATCGGCGTAGCGCTGATACATACGAAACAGATCGGCCGCGAACAACGCCGCCTCGTCACCCCCGGTGCCGGCCCGGACCTCGAGAATCGCGTTGCGCGCATCGGCTTCGTCACGGGGCAATAACATGACCGTGACGCCGCGCTCTAGATCGGGCAGCTGGGCGGTCAGGGCGCCGAGTTCCTCCTCGGCCAGGGCGCGCATATCCTGCTCGCTTTCGGAATCGTCGATAATCGCCCGTAGCTCTTCCGCCTCGCGACGCGCGTGGCGCACGTCGTGGATCGCCTCGACCACCGGCATAAGATCGGAATATTCCTTGGATAGGCGCGTGAACTCATCGCTCGAACCACCTGCCGCGTCGGCGAGACGTTGCTCCAGCTCGCTATGATGAGCGAGGACCTGGTCCAGCTTTTCGTAAAGACGGCTCGATTCCACGGAGGTTTCCTTTTGTGGACGTGCGCTTAGCCGGCCGGGTGGAGCCGTGTTAGCAGGGTCGCAGGATCGAGAGGTACAGCCTCCTGCTCGCCAGAATCGAGATCGCGTAGTGTGACGATGTTGGCCGCGATCTCGTCGTCGCCGAGGATCAGCGCCACGCGGGCGTTGATCTTGTTGGCCCGTTTGAGCCGCTTTGCAAGATTTCCGCGATAGCCCAGATCGATACTGACCCCGGCGCGGCGCAAGCCGGCGGCAAGTTCAAGGACAACCCGCTCGGCCGGCTCGCCCAGGGGAATGAGCGCCACGGGGCGCGCCACAACCGGCGCGTCGGACAGCATCATGGCAAGCCGTTCGATTCCGCCGGCCCATCCCACCCCGGGGGTCGGGGGGCCGCCCATGGTTTCAATCAGCTTGTCGTAACGCCCGCCCGCAATCACAGCTCCCTGGGCGCCGAGGCTATCCGTCGTGAATTCGAACGCCGTGTGGCAGTAGTAATCGAGCCCACGCACCAGACGGGGCGCAACGGTGAACGCAACACCCGAGAGCGCGAGTCCCTCCTGCACGGCCGCGAAGAATGCGCTGGAAGCGGCATTCAGGTGGTCCGCGATCAAGGGGGCATTCTCGATAATCTGACGGTCACCCTCGTTCTTTGAATCGAGGATCCGCAGCGGATTACGCTCAAGCCGGGCGCGGCTGTCGTCGGACAACGCCTCCCTGTGCTGGGAGAAATAACCGACCAGCGCCTCGCGATACGCCTGGCGGCTTTTAGCATCGCCCAGACTGTTAAGCTCTAGCACCGTCTGGTCAAGCAATCCCAGCGCCTGGAGCACGTCGGCCGCCAGCACGATAACCTCGATGTCGCCAAGCGGCTCTCCGACACCGATTAGTTCGATCCCGATCTGGTGAAACTGGCGCAGCCGGCCCTTTTGCGGCCGCTCGTAACGGAACATGGGGCCGCTGTAAAAGTATTTGAGCGGCAGCGACTGGGTAAGTCCGCCGGAAATGACGGCGCGGGCGAAGCCCGCCGTGTTCTCCGGCCGAAGCGTGAGGCTTTCGCCGCCCCGATCGGCAAAGGTGTACATCTCCTTGGTGACGATATCGCTAGTCTCACCCAGGGTGCGGTTGAACACCTCGGTAAATTCGAAGATGGGCGTCGCCGCCTCGGCAAACCCCGAACGCTCGACCGTTGCGCGCGCGATATCGGCCACGACCCGGTGGCGTGCGTATTCATCGGACAAGAGGTCGCGCGTGCCGCGAACCGGTTGCAGCCTCGCCAATAACTTCTCCAGCGTGGCTAGGGGGCGTGGACGGCTTGCGCCTCGTCGTCGGCGACGGCATCGGCTTCGGACGCCGCTGTCGCCTCGATCTCCCTGGCCTTCTGCTCCACAAGCTCGACCAGGTGATCCACGATATTGCCGTCCCGCAGGACGTGGTGTCTTTCGCCGTTGAGGTAAACCTGATGGCTGCCGTTTCCAATCTTGCCACCGCCGGTCAGGCCTATATCGGTCTCACGCGCCTCACCCGGGCCGTTCACCACGCAGCCGATGACCGAAAGCGACATCGGGGTCGTGATGTGGGCCAGCCGCTGCTCAAGTTCGACCACCGTGTCGATGACCTGAAAATTTTGCCGCGCACAAGACGGGCAGGAAATAATATTGACGCCCCGGTGACGCAGGTTCAGCGCCTTCAGGATATCGAAGCCCGCGTGGATTTCCTCGACAGGATCTGCCGACAGGGAAATCCGGATAGTGTCGCCGATCCCCGCCCAGAGCAGCGCCCCGAGACCGATCGACGACTTGATGGTTCCGCTGCGCAAACCCCCGGCCTCTGTCACACCGAGATGCAGCGGATAGTCGCACGCCTCAGCCAAGCCCTTATACGCTGCAGCGGCCAGAAAGACATCCGACGCCTTGCAGCTGATCTTGAACTCGAAGAAATTGTTGTCTTCGAGAATCCGGATGTGATTGAGCGCGCTTTCGATCATCGCCTCCGGGCACGGCTCGCCGTATTTCTCCAGGAGATCGCGCTCGAGCGATCCGGCATTGACCCCGATCCGCATGGAGCAGCCGTGATCCTTGGCTGCTTTTACCACCTCGCGCACCCGCTCGGCGGAGCCGATGTTTCCGGGATTAATGCGCAGGCAGGCAGCGCCCGCCTCGGCGGCCTCGATCGCGCGCTTGTAGTGAAAATGAATGTCCGCGACGATCGGCACGTTGACCTCGTGAACGATAGTCCTGAGCGCCGCCGTCGACTCCTCGTCGGGGCACGAAACCCGAACAATGTCGGCGCCCGCCATCTCGAGCGCACGGACCTGATTAATGGTCGCCTCGACATCCGAGGTCAGTGTGTTGGTCATCGACTGCACCGCGATCGGCGCGTCGCCACCAATCTTCACCTCGCCCACGCTGATCTGGCGGCTGGGCCGGCGAATAATGTCTCTGTAGGGCCGTACGCTCATCAATTCATCCCGGTCTTTTGAGGTCACCTCGACACGCTAAGGAGGATAGGGCGGCCCCCTACCTCTGTCAAAGGCCGCCCGGTTGCTCTTCGACGGCGGTCGCGCGTAACGCGTCGGGCTCCAGCGCCAGATCGCGCAACACCAACCCCAGCGGGCCCAACGGGGCGAGACGCTCATCGTCGAGCCAGACTTCCAGCGCCCCGGCATTCCCAGTCATCAGCAGGATCCCGGGCTGATCGGGCACCCGGTAACTCTCGCCTTCGTGGAGAATCCGGGTGAGCAGCAGCTCGTTCTCCGGCCCCTGGATCTGAACCCAGCTGTCTCCTGTGGCGCGAATCACGATACGGGACCCCAAGTTTTCGCCACCATAAACCCGGGGTTCGTGGATTGGCGCTTCGGGTCCGGCCGAAGACAGATCGGGTCCAACGCTCGCCGCGGCCTCGCGAACGTCCGGCGTGGACGGGGTCCAGAGGTTGTCGCCGACACTGACGTTGCTCTCGGGTTCGGCCGGTTGCACAGTTATCCCGGTATCGGCCACCGGGGCCACAGCGACCGGCACATCCGGCGGCGGCAGTTCCTCGACGCTCACGCCGAAACTCGACGATTCCCCGGACATGGCGGCCTCCGCCGCTTCCACCGTCGGCTCCGCGTCCGGTTCAGGTACAGCCTTAGGCTCCAGACTATCATCCGACGGGCTCTCGTCGGCATGTGCCGGCACGATGTCCGGCGCGCTGTCGTCGGGAATTTCCGTCGCCAGACTAGCCAGATCCTCGGGCACGTCCGCGCTGCGCTGGGCTTCGCTGTCATCGCGCGTTGAAAAATATTGCCAGCCGCCATAGGCGACACCCGCCAGCACCAGGGCAACCACGATCAGCCAGGTCTTGGGCACCCGGCCTTCGTTGGCCGGGGCCGGAAAATCGAGCTTGGGCCGTGGGCCAATGTTGCCGACCTCGCCCTTGAAGCGCTCCACCACGGCATCGCTGCCGAGGCCCAGAAATTTCGCGTAGGAGCGCACGAACCCGACGGCGTAAGGCGCGCCCGGCAAATCTCCGTAGCGCTCCTCTTCCAGAGCTTCCAGATAAGCCCGGCGAATCCGCAGGCTGTTGGAAACCTCCTGCAATTCGAAGCCGGCCGTGAGACGAGCCTGATGCAACTCGGTGCCAACGCTGACGACGATTTCGCCGTTCTCGTCGACGCCGTAGAGATGCCCCTTGTCGTCGGGGCTTTTCGCGTTTGGCTTAAATAGTCTTCGTCCGCTTGACTGCATTGCTGGCGCTCGAATTGCCTAAAATCATGGCGCACCAAGGCCTCCGCACCGCCTTAGCCGGGGGCTCATAGCGCCTTAAATTCCGCACGAGTCGAATCAAACCACACCGACTTCGAGTGCGTTAGGCCCCGCTTTTGATCTTCGGTCTAAACACTATCATCGACGAATCGGCGGCGCAATTCCTTAACGGACTTAAGCCATTGATTCGACGGGCAACCAACCGGACCGTCCGCCGGCTACCGGATCAGGCTTCCGGGCGCCGCGCTAACGTCGTCAGGGTCTGCTCAACCAGCTCCCCGATGATGTCGCTCATCGGCTGTTCGCGAGTCACCATGCCGACACTCTGGCCCGCCATGACGGAACCGTGATCGATATCGCCGTCGATCACCGCACTACGTAAGGCGCCAGCCCAAAATCGCTCGATTTCAAGTTGAGCGGCCTTCTGGTCGACTTCGCCAGCACGAAACCGTGCGATCACATCACGCTGGGTCTCCATGAAGAGGACCGTCGCCTTGTTGACGATGGCGCGCACCGGAATGACCGGGAACTTTGGGTCGAGCTGCACTGAGGGCTGGGCATCGCGGGCATTGCTGCGGATGAACGCCTGTTTGAAGTTCGCATGCGCAATACTTTCCTCGGCGCAGACGAACCGGGTGCCGAGTTGAACCCCCGACGCGCCCATTTCGAGAAAGGCCGCAATCGATTCACCCCTGCCGATTCCGCCGCCGACGAAGACCGGCACTTCACGAAGCTCGGGAAGGATCTCCTGGCTGAGCACACCGGTCGCGACCGGCCCGGTGTGGCCACCCGCTTCCATGCCCTCGATAATGAAGGCATCGACCCCGCGACGCAGCAGTTTGCGCGCAACGCTTAAAGTAGGCGCGAAGCAGAGAACCTTGGCGCCGCCGCTCTTGATTCGGTCGATGGCGTCGACCGGCGGCAGGCCGCCCGCCAACACGATATGGCCGACCTCGAAATCGAGGCAGCAGTCGATCAGCCCATCCAGCTCGGGGTGCATGGTGATCAAATTGACGCCGAACGGCTTATCGGTGAGCCCGAAGGTGGCCGCGATCTCCTCGCGCAGGCCCGGGGGTTCAAGGGACCCGCAGGCGATCACGCCGAACCCGCCGCTGTTAGAGATTGCCGCGACCAGGTTGCGCTCCGAAACCCACGACATAGCGCCGCCAAGGATCGCATAGTCCGAGCCCAGAAATTCCCGCCCCCGGTGCCACAACGCGTCGAGCTGCGCCCGAGCGGTCGCGTGCTCCGAAGCCCCGTCCGCGTTATTCGACATCGAGACCGTAGGCAGTGTGAAGCGCGCGCAGCGCGAGTTCCGTGTATTCCTCGGCGACCAGGACGCTGATCTTGATGTCAGAGGTCGAAATGACCTGGATATTTATCCTCTTCTCCGCGAGCGCGCTGAACATCTGTTGCGCGACACCGGCATGCGACTGCATGCCGACCCCGATCACTGAAATCTTGACGACATTCGAATCCGACTCGATCGACTGAAAACCCAGACCTGCCTTGACCGTCTCCAGCACCGCAAGAGTGCGCTCAAGCTCGCCCTTGGGCACGGTGAAGGTGAGGTCGGTCGCGCCGCTTTCGCGCGAGACGTTCTGCACGATCATGTCGACGTTGACTTCGGCCTCGGCCAAGGGCCCGAACAGATGGGCCGCGACCCCGGGCCGGTCCGCTATGTTGGTCACGGTAATTTTAGCGTCGTCGCGGCTGTAGGCGATGCCGCTCACGGTTTCCTGTTCCACGATCTGATCCTCATCGACCACAAGGGTTCCGGGCCGGTCATTAAAGCTCGATAATACCTGAAGGGGCACGCCGTAAGACATGGCGATGCGAACCGACCGGGTCTGGAGCACCTTGGCTCCCTGGGCCGCGAGCTCGAGCATCTCCTCGTAGGTGATCTTATCAAGCTTACGGGCCTTCGCAACGATCCGGGGGTCGGCGGTGTAGACGCCATCGACATCGGTGTAAATATCACAGCGATCCGCATCAATAGCCGCAGCCACGGCGACCGCCGAGATGTCCGAGCCGCCGCGCCCAAGCGTCGTAATCCGCCCCTCCGGGCTGATGCCCTGGAAGCCGGCCATCACCGGGACTCCGCCGGCGGCCAGCTGAGCGTCGAGTTCGACGCGCTCGATGTCTTTGATCTGTGCGCAGCTGTGCGAATTATCGGTGCGGAGGGGCACCTGCCAACCAAGCCAGGAGCGTGCCGAAATTCCGATCTCCTGCAGCGCGAGAGCGGTCAGCGCGGCGCTTACCTGTTCGCCCGTCGAGGCCACCACGTCGTATTCGCGTGCGTCGGGCTGCGCGACCATCTCGCGCACCAGCCGGTCAAGCCGGTCGGTCTCGCCGGCCATGGCCGAGACCACCACGGCAACTTCGTTGCCGGCATCAACCTCTCGCTTAACCCGCTGGGCCACGTGGCGGATACGCTCTACGTCGGCAACGGACGTGCCGCCAAATTTCTGTACGATACGGGGCATGGTCGCTAATCCTGAGCGCCGGCCCTCTATTCGGTCGAACCCGGCGCTGCCGCGCTCGACCGACACCGGCGTCGGAAGGGGCACACTTGCGCCCTTAAAGGCGGCTATACATACTCGCTAACACCGCTCGAAACAAGCCCGCCCGAGGAGCCGCATGCCAATGGGCCTCGCCCAGGAAATCCCGCCGCCCAGCGCTCGTCGCGGTAGCGTCGACGATGCGGAAATCGATCGTTTTTCAGCCCTCGCCGAGAGCTGGTGGGACAGCGATGGCTCCATGCGTCCGCTCCACCGGCTTAATCCGGTCCGGCTCGGCATAATCCGGGATCACTTCGCGACCCAGGCGGGTTGTGATCCCCTGACCCCACGCCCGCTCGACGGCCTCCGGCTGCTCGACGTCGGATGCGGCGGCGGTTTGGTCTGCGAGCCGCTTTGCCGTCTGGGCGCCGAGGTCGTCGGGATCGACGCGGCCGAACCCGCCATCCAGGCCGCACGCCATCACGCCGAAGGTGCAGGGCTGGCGGTGGACTACCGGGAGGCCACCGCCGAAGCGTTGGCAGATGCCGGTGAGCAATTCGACGGTGTGCTCGCTCTCGAGATCGTCGAGCATGTCGCGGATCTTGATTTCTTTCTTTCGGCCTGTGCCAGGCTGATTCGACCGGGCGGAGGCTTCATCGGCGCCACGCTGAACCGAACACCCCAAGCCTACGCCTTCGCCATCGTGGGCGCAGAGTACGTCATGCGCTGGTTACCCAGAGGCACCCACGACTGGTCGAAATTCGTCCGTCCGTCGGAATTTGTCGACGCTCTGCGCCGCCACGGCGTTACGGCGGATGCGCTCAGCGGCGTACGCTATCGGCCGGTAGCCGGCGCTTGGTCGCTGTCCGAGGACCTGAGCGTCAACTACATGATTGCCGGCCATCGCAACGTTTAAACATCAACACGGGGCGAAAACGATTTCCCCTAATGCGTGTGCGGTAACACGCATTCACACGTTATGGTATTTTTGGCATAGTGATCGCGGACCCAATGTGGAAGGTCGCCCCATGGTCACTCTTGAAAATACTGCCGTACCCCACGTCCTCCTGGCGGAGAGGATCGAACTGCTGCGTTTCGGGGTCGCAAAAATTCTTCGCGGTCTGGGCTGCGCGGCCTGGGGCGCCGCGGGCGGCGACGAAGCGCTCGATCTCGCCCGAGTCATTCCCGGCGGCCTCGATCTCATGGTGCTCGATACGCGCCTGCCCGGAATGGGCGGTCTGAGCGTCGCCCACAGCTTGCGTTCGGGCTGGCCCCGGGCGGGCGCCACCCTGCTTGCGCACGCCAAAATCTCGCGGCGCCCAGCTGGCAACTCGGCCTTCCACTTCCCTGCGCCGTTCTGGAAACCCCTGTCTCGCCCGCCCTGTTGGCGTCCGTGGCACAACGGCTCATCGGAGCCGGACGAAGCTCACCGGCCAAAAATCGCCAAAGCCTCGCTGAACCGGTCCCGGCCCGCTACGAAACAGAGAAGAACGCGGCGGCACGGCGCCACTAGGGCCGATCAGGAATCTCGGGGCGGTAGCCAGGGCAGAAGGTCGAACTCGACGCCCTCGTCCTTTAATTCGCGGGCATCGTCCGGCGTAGCATCGCCGTAGATATTCCGCGTTTTTGCCTCGCCGTAATGAATTTTGCGGGCTTCTTCGGCGAATTTTCCGCCGACGTTATCGAAATTTTTCTCGATCACCTCGCGCGCCGCGCGCAGGGCCTTATAGACCTCCGCCGCCTCAGGCGAAGGCTTCGGGGCTGCCGTGACGGCGCTCGCGGGCGCATCGTCGTGCGGCGCGCCCTTAGAGTCACTTTTGCCTTTGCCCGAGGGTGCCAGGTTAGGCGCCATCAGCGCTTTTTCAACCGCCGTATCGCCACACACCGCGCACGCGACGTCGCCGCGCTTCGCCTGCTTTCTGAAGGCTGCGCTATCGGCAAACCACGCCTCAAAGACGTGGCCGCGGGAGCATTTGAGGTCAAACACGATCATTGCGCCACATCCTCGTTCGTCTCGATATCGTCGAGACCAGAACAAATTTCTGTTAAATACATGTCACCGTAGAGTTTATTGCGCAAGAACCCCGTAAACCCCTCATGCCCCGACCCGTCGATCCCCATTACAGCTTTACGGACGCATCCCGTTGGATCGCGCGCTTCGCCCCGCTCGTGCCCGAGGGGGGCCGGGTGCTCGACGTCGCCTGCGGCGCGGGCCGCCACAGCCGCCTATTTCTCGAGCGCGGCCACCCGGTCGTCGCACTCGATCGCGACATCTCGCGACTGGGTGAGCTGCGACACCACGACGCGATGTGCGCGATCGAAGCGGACCTCGAAAACGGCGAGCCGTGGCCGCTCGGCGACGAGCAATTCGCCGCCATCGTTGTAGCCAACTATCTATACCGGCCACTGTTTCCTGTTTTTCTCGATCGACTCGAACCGGGCGGCGTGCTGACTTACGAGACCTTTGCCATGGGCAACGAGCGCTTCGGCAAGCCCTCCAATCCCGCCTTCCTGCTCGATGACGGCGAACTCCTCGAAATCGTGCGAGACAAGCTCCATGTGATCGCCTACGAGGCGCTCGAGATCACCGAGCCGAAGCCCGCGCTCGTGCAACGCATCTGCGCCACTAACGATCGGACCTGATGAGGGGCGACGGCCTAGGTGGCGGATTCTTCGCCGGGCCGCTCGGGCATGGCGAAGGAGCGACCATGCTGCAGCGCGGGGATTTGAGCCCGCGCCTCTGTCACCCGCCGGGGATCGATCTCCGCCAAGACAATTCCTGCGCCCTCGCCTCCGTCGGCCAGAACTTCACCCCACGGATCGACGATCAGCGAATGTCCGTAGGTCCGCCGACCGCCGCCATGGTCGCCCCACATGCAGGGCGCGATGACATAGGAGCCGGTCTCGATCGCCCGGGCGCGTAGCAGCACGTGCCAATGCGCCTTACCCGTCTCGTGCATGAAGGCCGCAGGCACCGCGAGGTAGCTAGCGCCGCCCTGGGCCAACGCCCGGTAGAGCCGGGGAAACCGAAGGTCGTAGCAGATCGACAACCCGATCGGACCCCACGGGGTGTCGTAAACGCAGGCCCGGTTGCCTGCCTGGAAGCCCTCGGATTCGCGGAAGCTCTGCCCCGAAGGCAGATCGACGTCGAACATGTGGATCTTGTCGTAATACCCCGCAATCTCGCCCGCGGCATCGAGCAGGTAGGACCGGTTCGCGACCTTGCCTGCCTCGGCCTTGATTCCGATCGAGCCGGCCAGCAGCCAGGCACCGGTCTCGCGGGCCAACGCGCGGAACACCGCCAGCGCAGGGTGATCCTCGGGCGCGCGCGCGCCGGCGCGTATCTCTGATCCCCTGACGGTCATCAGGGCGACGTTTTCCGGCAGCGCAATCAGGTCCGCGCCCTGGGAACGGGCCTCGCGCACGAGGTCCCCCGCGACGGCGAGATTAGTTGGCATATCCAGGCCCGCGTTGACCTGGATACAGGCCACCTTGAACGTGCCGCTCACGGCACCGCCGCCAGCAGGTCATCGAGTTCGCCCGTCCGATCAAGCGCGGCCAGATCATCGCTGCCGCCGATATGAGCCCCGTTGATGAAAATTTGGGGCACCGTATGGCAGCCCCGGGAACGCTCCTCCATCTCGGTGCGGCGCTTGGGATGGAACCCGACGTCGATGGTTTTGGGCGCCGCGCCCTTGTACTTGAGAAGCCGTAGGGCGCGGGCGCAATAGGGGCAGAGCGGCGAGGAATACACCTCGACAAGCGCGGGAGATTGTTCAGCCATGGCCGTGCCGCCCTGTTGCTCGCTTAACGCTGCTCATCATGTAGCGTCCAACACCCGGCGCACAAGGGTCAACACGGAAGTATTAGTAGCCCCCGCCTTACGCAACGCACGCGCAGAGGCCGAGGCGGTCGCGCCGGTGGTCAGCACATCGTCGATCAGCAGCACACGCGCTCCCGCGACGCGCCCAGCGAGGCGCGGCCGGACCCGGAATGCACCGCGCACGTTCGCCATGCGCGCAGCGGCGTTGAGCCGGGTCTGATCCTTGGTTGAGCAAACCCGTTCGAGCAAGTCGGGCTGCACGACGATCCCGGTTTTCCGACCGATGAGCTGCGCGAGCAGAGCCGCCTGGTTGTAGCGCCGGGCCAGCAGTCGCCAGCGACGGAGCGGAACGGGAACCGCAAAATCGCATCCCGCGATCAGGTCGACGCCGGCGCGGGCCATCCAGCCGGCGAGCGCGGGAGCGGTATAGGTGCGGTCCGAGAGCTTGAAGCCCAGCACCAGATCGCGCCCCACCCATTCATAGCGCGCCGCTAGAATCTGGCGGCGCATCAAGGCAAACCCCGCACAGGACGACCTCGTCCTCATCGACCTCAAATGGTAGGCCGCAGCGACGGCAGAGCGGCGGCTCGATGAAGGCCGTGCGGCTCCAGCACTCGGCGCACAACGCGCCCGTCCGATCCACCGCCGCGCCGCAGGCTAGGCATTGCGTCGGCAGCAGCAAGTCGAGAATCATCCCAACGCTGCTTCGGGCCACCTTGCCAATCCGTTCGTGCGGTTCCGTGACCGAACCATAGAAGCGCCAGTCCCGGAACCCGTTAATCCGCCGCTCCCCTTGGCGGCACCAACATGGCCGCATCCCGTCTCGGCGGCGTAAGATGGGCGTGCCATGACCGAACCGATCGCCGTCTTCGACCGCCATGCCGTGCGCCGCCACCGCGACCGGGCCGCTCCCGGGTTGAGCGCGCACGACTTTCTATTCTGCGAGGTGGCCGAGCGCCTCACAGAGCGGCTCGGCGACGTCACCCGGCGTTTTCCGTTGGCGCTCGATCTCGGCTGTCACACGGGCGAATTGGGCCGGCGGCTCGCGGGCCGCGGCGGCATCGAGCGACTCGTCCAAGGCGACCTGTCGCCCGAGATGGCGGCACGGGCCGGTCCCCTGGCGCTTGCCGCCGACGAGGAAAGCCTGCCGTTTGCGGAAGGCAGCCTTGATCTCATCATGAGCAATCTCGCCCTGCACTGGGTCAATGATCTACCCGGAGCGTTGATTCAGATACGACGCGCGCTCAAACCCGACGGCTTGTTTCTTGCTGCCATGATCGGCGGCGCGAGCCTGGTCGAGCTGCGCGACTGCCTGCTCGCCGCCGAACTTGAACAGGAAGGTGGCGCGGGACCCCGCGTCTCGCCCTTCGCCGACGTGCCCGACGCGGGCGCCTTGCTGCAGCGCGCTGGTTTCGCCTTGCCTGTGGTCGACAGCGACCGGATCACCGTGACCTATCCCCATGCGCTGGCCCTCATGGCCGACCTGCGCGGCATGGGCGAAAGCAACGCGCTGACCGACCGGCGACGACGCTTTACCCGGCGCTCGACGCTCTACGCCGCGGCAAAGGCCTACGAGGAGCGCTTCGCCGACGCCGAGGGGCGTATTCGTGCCAGTTTCGAAATTCTCTACCTCACCGCCTGGGCCCCGCACGATTCCCAGCCCCGCCCGGCAACCCGCGGCAGCGGACGGGTCGACCTTGGCGCCGCCCTGAATGACGATCCCGGAAAGGGCCACCTCTAGCCTGGCTCTCCGTCGGGCCGCGGCCGGGTCCGGATCGGCCAGAGCATCAGCAAAACGAGCCCAAATCCAAGCACCCAACAAAGACCCGCAAGGGCCACGCTCACGTCGTAGAGCGACGGATCGATGAGCGGCACAACACCAGCCGTCCCAGACAGGCGAGTGGTACCAGAGCCCAGAGCCCGCTACGGCCACCCGCGGGGCGATGCGCTCGCGCCCGGTATGGCCGAGGCTGGCGCGGGTCATGAACCCCATGGTCATGCTACCGAATGCACCGATCACGATGACATAGGTTGCAAGCGACGCCGATATCATGTCGGCAATCCCCGACAGTCCGCGCAGCGCCAGGCCCGTGACAAACCAGAGATAGGCGAGGTGCAGCACCCACACAATGGGCTCGCCAAGGGTCAGATAGCCCCGCCAGTAAGCCAGACGCCAGAGATGCAGCCCCGCTCTGCCCCAAGCGCAACCACCCCGGCGATGGGTGTGCCGGGAGGGATCAAGTCGACCGCCACGAGCAATGTCAACGAACCGAGAGCAAAGCGGTCGAGACGCGGCGTGGGCAGAATTGGAGACCGTCGCCCCGCGGCCTCGAAGGCCGACGCGGTGAAGGATGGGATCACGCGGTCGCCGATCATCACAATAATAAGGGCGAGGGTGTCGATGCCGAGGTAGAGACCCCGCACCGCGCTTCCCTGAATCAATCCGAGCGCGTCGAGATGAAACAGGAGGTTGGCCCCCATCAAAAGACCAAGGAGCGGGATGAAAGCTAGATTACGCTTCTTCGCGGAGGCCAGCGCAGGGCCGAGAAACAGAACGAGCGCCGCAAGAATTCTCAGATCGACCAGGGCGACGAGCCAAGTCGGCAAAACCATCACAACCGCAACGCGATACGGCCCAACAACCAGATTCCGAACAGGACGGCAAGCGGGCGGCCGCGCACGGGCGGGCTGTCGGTCCAAGACGGCACGGCGGTCAGAAATAACCCGGCCAGGACAGCGACCGAAAAACCGATTAGCATTTCGTGAGCGCGCCAAACGAACCCCGGTACGGCCAGGTTGACATCGAGCCAGCCGAAATAAAACGTCAGCCAGAACAACGCGACGCAGGTGGTATAAATCGGCGCAGCGAGAAAGAACGGTCGAAATCCGCCGCCGAGCACTGCCGGGCCGCAATAGACCGCGCCGGTCGCCGCCGGGCCGGAAATCTCGCTGCTTATTATACGGTGTTCACCCTCTAATCCAGCTCACAAGAGCGGGCATCATAGCTCCCGCGGGCGCGCCGTCCAGATGGGATGGGATTAACGCAACGGGCGTGAGGGCCGGGTCACGATGAAGGTCGCGACCGCGCCCAGAACAGTCGCGATGACGACGGGCAAAATCCAGCCGCCGAGGACCACGAAGGCAACACTGAGCGAGATCGCCATCAGCCCGAGGGCCAGGCACTTAGCGCGCACAGGAATGACACGCTCGGCATGCCAGTCACGCAGCAGGGGGCCAAGCCGGGGATGGTTGTAGAGCCAGCTGTTGAACCGATGTGAACTGCGCGAAAACGCCCAGAGCGCGAGGAGCAAGAAAACCGTCGTCGGCAGGCCAGGAACGAAGATTCCGACGATCCCTACGCCGACATTTGCCCAGCCGAACACGATCAGCGCATAGCGCAACGGAACGGGCGCGAGGGTCGCCGCGTGAACAGTTGCCGATGCTGTGGTATCGCAGGTCATGCGCGAAGGATGCTCCATATCCACTTAACAATGTCATAGCACGAGGCGCGGTGCGCCCCACGAGTATACATAGGGAGCCGGGCGCGCGGAAAAAAAGCGCTTAGAGCAGGTCGCGCAATAGGGCAACCAACGGGGCATCGGCGGGCGGCATGGGATAATTTGACATTCGATTCGGTCTTACCCAGGCCAGCTTCTGGCCCTCGCGGGGCTCCGGACGACCCCGCCAGACCCGGCACACGAAGAGCGGCATTAGGAGATGGCCGTCGTCGTAGCCGTGAGAGGCAAAGGCGAACGGCGCAAGGCAGCTTTCCTCGGTCTCGATCCCCAACTCTTCTCTCAGCTCCCGGATCAACGCCGCCTCCGGCGTCTCGCCCGGCGCGATCTTGCCGCCGGGAAATTCCCACAGACCCGCGAGCGGCTTGCCCTCGGGCCGGCGTGCGAGCAGGACCCTGCCGTCGGCATCGACCAGGGCGACCGCCGAGACCAGCAGCAGCGCCGTCTCGGAGCCCTCAGCTGCGGTAGTCGGCATTGATCTCGATGTAGCCGTGGGTCAAATCGCAGGTCCAGACCGTTGCCCGGCCCCGGCCGATTCCGACATCGACGGCGATGTCGATTTCCCGGCCTTTCATGTGCTCTGCCGCCTCGGCTTCGACGTAATCGGGCGCCACCTGGCCATCGACGGCGACCGGGTTCCCGCCGATCGCAATGGCGAGCCGATCGCGCGACGCCCGCTCGCCCGCCTTGCCGACGGCCATCACGATCCGCCCCCAGTTGGGGTCTTCTCCGGAGATCGCCGTTTTGACGAGAGGCGAGTTTCCGATTGCCAGGCCGATCCGTCGCGCCGCCTGCTCCGAGGCCGCGCCGCTTACCGTGATGGTCACGAACTTCTGCGCCCCCTCGCCGTCGCGCACGACCTGCTGGGCGAGATCGATCATCAGAGCATCGAGTGCGGCGCGAAACTCGCGCAGCTGCGGATCGCCGGCCCGTTCGATCCGGGCATGACGGCGCGCCTTACCGGTGGCGAACAGCACGCAGCTGTCGCTGGTCGAGGTATCGCTATCGACCGTGATCGAGTTGAACGAGCGCCGTGCTGCGCGCCGCAGAAGCGAGGCCAGAACCGGTGCCGGCAGCCGCGCGTCGGTAAACAGGAAAGCCAGCATGGTGGCCATGTCGGGTGCGATCATGCCCGAACCCTTGGCGATCCCGGCCAGCTTCACCGGCACGCCATCGATCGTCGCCTCGCGCGTCGCGCCCTTGGGAAAGGTATCCGTGGTCATGATCGCCTTGGCTGCCGAATTCCAAGCGCCCGGCGCAAGGCCGGCGTGCAACTTGTCGAGTGCCCTGCGGATACGCTCGTCGGGCAGCGCTTCACCGATCACCCCGGTCGACGCGACTATCACCTCGCCGACACGGCAGCGGGCGCGCCGTGCCACCGCCGTCGCGGTCCGCTCGACCGCGTCGAGCCCGGCCTGGCCAGTGAACGCGTTAGCGTTGCCCGAATTTACGATCAGCGCGCGGGCACTCCCCCCACGCACGGCGCACCGGCACCAGGCGACCGGCGCCGACGCCGTCAGTGAGCGGGTAAACACGCCCGCCACTTGGGTGCCCCGGGCAAATTCCGCAAGCATAACGTCGGTGCGGCCCTTGTAGCGCACGCCGGCACGCGTCGTTGCCACCCGCACGCCGGCAATGGCAGGCAAAACGGGGAACCGGCTGGGCGCGAGTGGTGAGTGTTTCGTCATGCCGCTATGTCTAAACGAAACTCGCCGTCGGGTACAGAAGACCGGATCCACGCGGGCGTGCGTTGACAGCGCCTGCCCCATTGCTTATCTGTCCCTGAGGCCCTATGACGTGGGCCGAAGACGTAATCGGGCGCCGCCTACAGCGCCGCGGCGCGATCAAAACTCGAGGTTTTCATGCTAGGCAGCTTGACGCGCCGAGTATTCGGTTCGTCCACCGATCGAGTGTTCAAGACCTACGGTAAGCAGGTCGACGCGATCAATGCGCTCGAGCCGGAGGTGTCCGCATTGTCGGACGAGGCACTGCGCGCGCGCAGCGCCGAATTTCGCATTCGCGCGGCGGGTGGCGAATCCCTCGACAAGCTGCTCCCGGAGGCCTACGCGAGCGTGCGCGAAGCTGCTGGGCGCACCCTCGGCCAGCGCCATTTCGACGTCCAGCTGATCGGCGGCATCG
>CAVOEB010000033.1:0-30607 GCA_963694715.1 Alphaproteobacteria bacterium
ACGCCCGGTTCGGGCCGTGTCGCGGCGCTGGACGGAGCGGATGTCAGCGCAACCATCACGGAGGCCAGCGTTAGGAGGGCGGTTACGCGCACAATTCGAGACGATACGGCAGAGGGGCCAGGCAGCATGAACTAATCCAGCCAAGCAAGGAAGGACCGATAACCAGCGAGGGTTGCATAGATGTCTTGGTAGTGTAGCACCGGCGTACGGACCTTGCCCGGCTTGACCTCGCCCGGCGGGGTCGGCATCCTCGCGGCTCGCGTTTGGGTCATTTTCTGGGAGTTTGTCCGATTGCTGTCGTAGGCGTCGATATCGGGACGCGAAGTCTCAAAGCCATCGTCATGAGCGATGCCCTCGAGTTGCTGGGTCAGGCCCTCGAGACCTATGAGACCCGTTACCCCCAGCCCGGCTGGGCCGAGCAGGACGCCGCTCGGTGGGAGGCTGCGTTGCCGCGTGCAATCGCGGCTGCGCTCGAGGCCGCGGGCGAGCCCAGGGATGCGGTTCGCGCCGTCGGCCTAACCGGTCAGCTCGACGGCTGCCTTGCGGTGGATCGCGACGGCAACGCCATCACCCCGTGCCTGATCTGGATGGACCGGCGCGCGGAGGCGGAAATCGCCGGGCTGTCCGCCACCCAGGTCCGCGACGTCAGCGGTGTGACCCTCGATCCTTCGCACATGGCCGCGAAGATACGCTGGCTGCGGCGTCATCATCCCGCAGCCCGGAGGGCGGCTTGTTATCACCAGGCGGTTTCCTACATGGTCAGCCGCCTGACCGGGGAGCATGTCTTTGATCACGGCCTGGCTTCGACGACCATGCTCTATTCGCTTGAGACGCGAGGGTACGACGACGACCTGCTCGATATTTTCGAGGTCGAAGCCGCCCAGTTGCCCGCGATTACCGATGCCGGCTCGTCTGCTGGGCCGTTGAGCGCGGCCGGCGCCGAGCTGTGCGGCCTGCCTGCGGGCATTCCCGTTGCGGTCGGCACGGGCGATGATTTCGCGGGGCCGCTCGGGGCGGGCATTGTCGCGCCGGGCACGGCGGTGGCGTCGCTGGGCACGGCCGAGGTGGTGGGCGCTCTGCACGGCGCTCCGGTCATCGACAAGACGGGCCTGGTCGAAACCCACGCCTATCCGGGCCGGAGCTTTTATATCGAGAACCCCGGCTGGCTCTCGGGCGGAGCGCTGGTCTGGTTTACCGAGACCTTCGGGCTGGATGGGGTCGGTGCGATCGACCGCCTGGCGGCGGAGGTGCTGCCCGGATGCGAGGGTGTAAGCTT
This sequence comes from Alphaproteobacteria bacterium, assembly GCA_963694715.1. Classification (GTDB taxonomy): domain Bacteria; phylum Pseudomonadota; class Alphaproteobacteria; order UBA828; family JAPUJA01; genus CAVOEB01. Next base: position 1,277 of record CAVOEB010000033.1, read on the forward strand.
CCTGCCGGCGCTGAGCGGCGCCATGACACCCGAATGGAATCCCGCGGCGCGCGGCTGCTTTTACGGCCTGACGCCCAGCCACGGGCTGGGCCATCTAGCCCGCGCGCTTCACGAGGCCAACGCCTTTGCCATGGCCGACGTGCTTGATCGGTTGCGCGGCCTGGAGGTGAGCATCGAGGCCGTCCGCCTGATCGGCGGCGGTGCGCAAAGCCAGGTCCAGGCCGAGATTCGGGCCGCCGTTGCGGGCGCAACCATCGAACTGCCGGTGCACCAGCACACCACGCCCATCGGCGCGGCCATGCTGGGCGCGTTGGCGGGCGGCCTAGTTCCCGATCTAGCGAGCGCGGCCCAATGCGTGGGCGGGGTCGCCGCCGTGGTCGAGCCCAACCCTGCCGTCGTGGCGCCTCTGGCCGAAGCCCGAGCCCGGGGGCGGACGCTTTACGAAACTTTGCGCCCGCTGTTTGCGGCCGACGGTAACGACCCGGCCAGGTCATGAGCGCGGCAATTCTCGATCGCTTGCTCGCGGGAGCCTTCGAGGACCCGGACGGCGGCGCGCCCTTGTCGGTGGCGACGCGAACCGTGGCCATCGGCGCCGGGCTCGCCGATGAGGCCGCGGAGCGCGTCAAGGCCCTGGAGCTGGGGGGGCGGCTTGCCGTCGTGTGCGACGATATTACCGCCGGGGTCTTGGGCGAGCGCGTCGCCCGCGCGTTGGGCTCGATCGCCACGATCGAGACGATCGGTCTTGGTGCGGCCCCTCACGCGGACGCTGAGACCGTGGATCGGCTGTGCGACGCGAGCGTCCAGGCTGATGCGTTGATCGCGGTCGGTTCGGGCACGATCAACGATCTGTGCAAGGCGGCAGCGCGGGCGGGGAACAAGCCGTACGCGGTGTTCGGTACGGCCCCGTCGATGAACGGCTACACCTCGGTCACCGCGGCGATCACCGTGGCGGGCCTGAAAAAGACCGTGCCCGGCGTTGCGGCGGCGGGCGTGTTTCTCGATCTCGATGTGCTGGCCGCAGCCCCCGCACGCATGATCCGCGCCGGGCTCGGCGACAGCCTGTGTCGGGCGACCTGCCAGACTGACTGGCGGCTTGCGCAGGCGATCCATGGCGCGCCCTATCGCGAAGCGCCGTTCGCCCTGTTGACCGATGACGAGCCGGGCTTATTTGCCGAACCCGAGGCGTTGCTCTCGGGCGACCGGGAGGCAATGGAACGGCTCGCGCATACTCTGGTGCTCTCGGGCTTCGGCATGGCGATCTGTGCGGGCAGCGAGCCTGCCAGCGAGGGCGAACACCTGATCGCCCATTACGGCGACATGCTGCTGCCCGCGGACATTCCTTCTCCGTTGCATGGCGAGATTGTCGGGGTCGCGACCCTGACCATGGCGCGGCTGCACGAATTACTGCTCGTAAAGCCACCCCGGGTGGCGCCGGGCATCGTGAGCGAGGCGGATGTGATGGCCCGGTTCGGCACGGCGCTGGGGGCGCTGTGCTGGGAGCAGTTCGCACCCAAGCGGCTCGATCAGCAGGCGGCGGATGCCTTAAACGAGCGGCTTGCGACAGAGTGGGGCGCCATCGCGGCGCGGCTTGGCGAGGTCCATCTGCCGTCGTCTACGCTGGAAGAGGTGTTGCGCCGCGCGGGCGCGCCCACGCGGCCCGAAGAGGCCGGCTGGCCGGCGGAATTTTACCGCGACGCGGTGGTGCACGGCCGCGAGATCCGTAACCGCTATACGGCGCTCGACCTGGCTGGTGATGCAGGCCGTCTCGGCGAGGCCGTCGATGGCTGAGCCCGGCTCCGGCATGAAACCGCTGCGCGCCCTGCCCGTGGCGGCGCGCCGCCGCCTGCGGGTGTTGCTGACCGACATCGACGGCACCATCACCGACGGCACCCGGGTGCCGGCCGCGGCCTACAGCGCGCTCGAGGCCTTACGCGCGTCGGGCCTGATCGTAATTCCCGTAACCGGCCGTCCGGCGGGCTGGTGCGACATGATCGCGCGGAGCTGGCCGGTCGACGGCGTGGTCGGCGAGAATGGCGCGCTGTGGTTCCGCTACGACGCAAAGCGTCGGCGCATGGAGCGGCACTACTGGTTGAGCGCGCCCGAGCGGGCGGCGGCCCGGCGCAGGCTCGTGCGGCTCGAACGTAAAATTCTGGGCGCGGTGCCGGGGGCGGCGTTGGCCGCGGACCAGCCCTATCGCGAGGTCGACCTCGCGATCGACATCAGCGAAGACGTGCGCCCGCTGGGTCCGAAGGCGGTAGCACGAATCCTGACGCTGTTCGAGAACGCGGGCGCCCGGGCCAAGCTCAGTTCGATCCACGTCAACGGCTGGTTTGGCGATTTCGATAAACTCGCCATGACCCGCCGGCTGCTGGCGGAGGGTTTCGGGATCGACGCGGACAAGGCGCGGGACAAAATCCTATTCGTCGGGGATTCGCCCAACGATGCCCCCATGTTCGCGCATTTTCCGCTCTCGGTGGGGGTAGCCAACATCTGCGATTTTTCCGGCCGCCTCGAGGCCGAGCCCGGCTTCGTGACCCGACGTACCGGGGCCGCGGGATTTGCCGAGCTTGGCCGTGCGCTGTTGGCCGCCCGGCGTGTCCGGCGCTCTTGAATTTTTTCGCCTGATCCCTACATCACGACTGCGTTCCTCGCGGGCGCCGAGGGAAATACAAGACCGCCGGAATGCCCTGATGCGGGTTTTGGTACGTCGGCCTTGCTCCAACCGAGGAGGAGACGGGCGATGACGCGTTTATCCATTGTCGAGAACCCCCTGCTGCTCGGGTTCGACCATGTCGAGCGGGTCGCTGACCGGATGGATTCCAAGCGCGGCGAAGGCTATCCCCCCTATAACATCGTGCAGTTGGGCGAGACGGGCTTTCGCATCAGCCTCGCGGTGGCGGGGTGTGCCCGCGGCGAGCTTGCCATTTCGCTCGACGATCACCAGTTGACCATCGAGGGCAAGCAATCGGGCAACGACGGCGGTGCGGTCTACCTCCATCGCGGCATCGCTGCGCGCGAGTTCCGCCACCAGTTTCTCCTCGCCGATGGCCTGGAGGTCACGGACGCTTCGCTGGAGGCGGGGTTGTTGCACATCAATCTCGCGCGGTCCGAGCCTGAGAGCACCACGCGCACGATCGAAATTCGCCAGGACCGGAGCTAGCCGCAATAAAAAGGAGAAAACGAGATGACCTGGATGGACGACGACGGTTATACGAAAATGGCGGATGAGGCCTTCGCGGCGCTCGGCAGCGCCGAGATGGCCTATATCAAGATCGTGCGCGAGGGCGAGGCGGAGATGTTCGAAGTGCACAACGCCGACGGCGTGGTGATGGGCGTTCTCGAGGATCCCGACCGGGCCGTGGCAGCGGTCCTCCAGCACGACATGGTGCCCCTGCGGGTGCATTAGCGCCACGCTATTGTTTGATGCGCTCAAGCGCCGCGCAGGCTCACGCCGCATAAGCGGCGACCCGCAGTCGCGGGCTTGAGGCGCTCAAGCGCCGCGCAGGCTCACGCCGAATTTTGATGGGGCCGGCCACGCCTCAAGCCATCCCCGGCCCTGCGGCGGTTTCCCTCGAATATCACTGAACGGCCGCGTCCGCGGCCGGCGCGGGCTGGGGTGAACTCTATTCCAGGACGAGAAGTCGTTCGGCCTTGAGTGCGGGGCGCAACGCGCCGTCGGTCAGGCGCAGCAATTCGTAGATCCCCGTATAGTTGCCGGCGGGCCAGCCGTCCTCGGGCGCGCGCAAACCGGCATACTGGAAGCGCTGGTGGGCCGTATTATCGAGGTGTTCGCGGTGCTCGACCAGCAGGCGGCCGTCGGGCGCATAGATCCGAAAAACCTCCTCGTCTCCTGCCTGGAGGCCGAACACGTCGCTCCAGAGCAGAAGGACCGGCAGGCTGCGCGGCAGAATCAGGGCACGGTCGGCGCCTTTGCGCACCGCCACGCGGTTGGGCGTGGCGCCGGCGAAACCCACATTCAAGACACCGCTCGGCCGGTAGGCGAGGCGCGCCGCGCTAGCGGGCGTCCACAGCCCCGGGCCGGCAGGCTTGCAGCCTTCGAACGCGGACTCGCCGGTAAAGGGATCGACGGTGATGCCCTTGCGGCGCAACTCGAAATGAAGATGCGGATAGTTGGCCTTGCCCGACATGCCGACCAGACCAAGGGGCTGGCCGACGCTGATCTGGTCGCCCGAGCGCACCAGTACGCTGCCCTGGCGCAGGTGCGCGTACTGGCTCTCCCAGCCGCCGGGGTGGGCGATGACCACGGCGTTGCCCGCCTCGCGCCCGGCGATCACGGCCGGGTCCACGTCGTTTGCGCTGATATCGGGCATACCGTCGCGCACCGCTCGAACGACCCCCTCCGCCGCGGCGATCACGCTCACACCCGCTGCCATGGCGACGAGGTCGGGGATCCGGATATCGGTGCCCTTATGGCCGTTATAGGTGAGCCCGCCGCAGCTGTAATCAAGGACCCCGGGGCCGGGGCCGCGATCGACGTAGAACTGCACGAAGCAGTCCTCGCCCAGCACGCAATCGACCGGTGAATCAAGCCGCGGCCCCTCCTGGGCATATCCGGCCGAGCCGAAGGCGACGGCGAGCAGCAGGGCCGACGCGAGACGCGTGAGGGTGCCGATGGCGCGGGTCACGAGCGGCTTCGCCGGGGCAGGATGATGGAAAAGCGCGCGCCTTGGATGCGGCCCGTCCCGTCGGTGCGGTTGTCCGCAATCAGCCGGCCGCCATGGGCTTCGACGATCTGGCGCGAAATGCTTAAGCCCAGCCCCGAATGGGTGCCGAACTTCTCGCCTTCGGGGCGCAGCGAATAGAACCGCTCGAAGATGCGCTCCAGCTGGCCGGAGGGAATACCGGGGCCGTCGTCCTCGACCGCGATCGTCGCCTCGTTGGCATCGAGGCTGAGGGCAAGACCGATACGTCCGCTGGGCGGGCTGAAGGATTCCGCATTGGCCAGTAGGTTGCGCATGACCTGGACGAGGCGGTTTTCGATGGCGGGCACCACCACCGCCTCCTCGTCGCCGAGTGCAAGCTCGAGGCGCGCCGCGCCGGCCCGCTTGGCGTGAATAGCAGCGTAGACCTCGGCCAGCGCGCTCAGCAGGCGCTTGAGATCGACCGGCTCGGGCTCGGCGCGGGAGAGCTCGGCGTCGAGGCGTGAGGCGTCGGAAATGTCGCTGATCAGCCGGTCGAGGCGGCGGACATCGTCGAGAATAATGGACATGAGTTGCGCCCGTTGGTCCAGATCCTCGACGCGGTCGAGCGTCTCGATGGCGCTGCGTACGGAGGACAGCGGATTTTTGATCTCGTGGGCGACATCGGCGGCGAACTGCTCGATGGCGTCCATGCGCTGCCACAGGGCGTCGGTCATGTCGCGCAGCGCGCCGGAGAGCTCGCCGATTTCGTCGCGCCGACGGGTGAAATCGGGGATCAGGGTCTTACGCCCGGGGCGCGCACGCACGGCCTCCGCGGCACGGGCGAGGCGGCGCACGGGACGCGCGATGGTGCCCGCGAGATAGAGCGAGAGCAACACGGTGATGGCGAGCGCAATGCCGAAGGCCTCGAGGATGGCGAAGCGTGCTTCGCGCACCTTGCGCTCGATGTCGGTGGCCGGTGCGCTCAACATGAGCACGGCCTGAATCTGCTTGAAATGCTGAATCGGCACCGCGACGGTCACCATAAGGCCGCCTTCGATGGTTTCCTCGATGGCGCTGCCGCTTTCGCCCTCGAGTGCGCGCCAGTATTCCGGATGGTCGAGAGCGTCGTCGTGGTAGGGCGGTAGGTCGACGCGAGGCGGCAGGCGTTCGACGATCCAGAGATAGACGGCCCCCGTGAGGCGCGCGAGCCCGCCGGGGCCCACCGGGTCGGGCAGCGCTTCGGTCTCGACCAGGGGCACCGCGCCCGCGAGCGTGCGGCTGTCGACGATCAGGCTGTGCTCGGGGCTGAACAGGCGGGCCCGGCGGTCACCCGGCAAAACGAGGCGCGCGAGCAGGTCGCGGGTGGCTTCGAGGTCGAGCGTAACAACGGTTCCGGCCGGATTGGCGACCGTCGCGCCGCCGCCCAGGGCCCCGGCGATCAGTTCGCCCTCGGCGGTGAGCGCTGCGACCTTGGCCTCGAACAGGTCGTCCTGGTGTTGGTCGAGGTAAAGCAGGCCGAGGGCGAGGATAACCAGCGCCCCCATGTTGATCGCCAGGATCTGGCTCATCAGCGACCACGACGGGGTCCACCAGCGCCGGCGCGTGCGTGTCGCGTGCGTGGCCGGGACCGCGCGGGGCGGGTCAGTCGGTGTTGTAGCGATAACCGACGCCGTAGAGGGTTTCGATCTGGCCAAAGCCCGGATCAACTGCTTTGAATTTCTTGCGCATACGCTTGACATGGCTATCGATGGTGCGGTCGTCCACATAGAGCTGGTCGTCGTAGGCCGCGTCCATCAACTGGTCACGGCTCTTGACGTGACCGGGCCGCTCGGCCAGCGCGCGAAGCAGGAGAAATTCGGTCACCGTGAGGGTCACACCCTCGCCGTTCCAGCTGCACTGGTGACGTTCGGAGTCGAGCACCAGCGGCCCGCGCGCGATCAGTGCATCCGGGTCCTCGTCCTCGCTGCCGCGCGCAAGCTCCTGGCGGCGCAACAGGGCGGCGATGCGCGCGATCAGCAGGCGCATGGAGAACGGTTTCTTGATGTAGTCGTCGGCCCCGGTCTTGAGCCCCAGGAGCTCGTCGAACTCTTGATCCTTCGAGGTCAGTAGGATCACCGGTAACGCGCTGTGCTTGCGCAGGCGGGCCAGCATTTCGAGGCCGTCGAGGCGCGGCATCTTGATGTCGAGCACCGCGAGGTCCGGCGGTTTGGCGAGCAGCTCGGCCATCGCCTTTTCGCTGTCGTGATAGCTGAGCACAGCGTAGCCCTCGGCCTCGCACGCGAGCGTCGTGGAGGTCAGCAGGTTTTCGTCGTCGTCGACCAGCGCGATCGTGTTGGCCATGGAGGCTCCCTAGTGGACTTACGCAAATCCTAGTGCGGCGGCGGTTAAATCTCCACCGACGTGTCGCTCCTCAGTAGCGTGCGATGGGCCGGCGCGCAATGGTATGGAAGCGCCAGGCGAGCAGGCCGGCGGCAACGAACAGGCCGCTGGTCAGACCCCAGATCAGCCCGCTGGGCCCGAGCCCGACGACGAAGGCGAGCACGTAGCCGACCGGAAATGCGACCCCCCAATAGGCGCCGAGCTGGGTGGCGGTAGGTAGCCAGACGTTGGCGGCACCGCGCAAGGCGCCCATGAGCACGCCCTGGACGCCGTCGAACAGCAGCAGGAAGCCGGTGATCCCGATCAGCGGCACGGCGACCGCGATGACCGCCGGATCGGTGCTGTAGATCCGCGCCAGCCAGCCGGCAGCGGTGAAGAAGGGGATGGCGAACGCGATCATCAGCAACGCGGCCATGCCGGTGCAAATCCAGCCGATCCGCGACGCCGCGGCCCAGTCGCCGCGCCCGACCGCATTGCCGACCCGCACGCTGGCCGCAGTGGCGATGCCGATCGCGCTCATGAATGCCAGGGCGAGCAGGTTGACGGCGATCTGGTAGCCTGCGGCCGCGGTGATGCCGAACAGGCTCGCCAGCATCATCATCGCGGCGAAGGTCGCTGATTCGAGGCCGAAGGAGAGCGCCACGGGGCCGCCGAGCCGGCGCATCTTCGCGCCCAGCGCCAAGGCCCCTGCCATCGCGCCTGTTACGTTGAAGCGGTGCGCATCGCGCATGAAGAGCACGTAGAGCGCGAGGGCGGCGAACATCAACCAGCGCACCATCGAGGTCGTTGTCGCGGCGCCCTCCGCACCCATCGCGGGCAGACCCCAATGGCCGTAGATGAAGAGCCAGTTGAGCCCGGCGTTGACCAGGTTGGCCGCGATCATGACGATCATACCCGGCAGCGGCCGGTTGATCGCTTCGAGGAAGAACGTGGTGACGGCGAAGAGCAGCACTCCCGGCATGCCCCAGGAAAACGCAACGAGGACCTCGGCGCTGCCTGTTGCGAGCAACTCGGACTGGCCGATCAGACGAAAGAAGCTAAGGCCTGCGAAGCTGATCCCCGCCAGCACGACCCCGAAGACCACGGCGTGGACCAGGCCGACGCGCCAGAGCACACCGCAATGATGGTGTTCTTTCGCGCCGTAGGCCTGGGAGGTGAGGATCGTTATCCCTTGAAGCAGGCCGATCCCGACCAGAACGAGCACGATCTGGCTCGAATTCGCGATGGCGTAGAAGGCGAGTTGTTCGGCGCCCGCATGGCCTGTCATGGCGGCGTCAACGGTCACCAGGACGAGCAGGGCGGCGCGCGCCACGGTTACCGGGAAGGCGAGGCGCAGCGTGCTCCAGATCTCTGAGCCGAGCCCGACGACGGGGGTGGGAGTTTCGAGGCTCATGGCGGGGAAACCTACAGGAGCGATGCAGACCCGCAAAGCGAATAGGGTCAAACGGATTGACCCCATGGGTGGCGAAATCGTAAGCTTGGCGCCGCTCTTGGGCCGATCGGGCCGGAGCGACGGGAACAGGCGAGGAGAACGTCACCATGGCCGGAACACGCAGCATCCGAGACACCGCCCGGACCACGCGGACGCGCTCGATGAGCGTCGTGCTCGCCGCGGCGTTTGCCACCCTGCTGGGGGTCTTTCTGATTTACGGTGTGGGCTTCGCGGGCTCCAACGTAATGCACAATGCGGCCCACGATTCGCGCCATTCTCTGACCTTCCCCTGCCACTGACGAAGGCGCCGGCGAGGGGCCCATGCTCCAGCGCATCCTGCTGACCGCGGTTATTGCGGGCGTCGGCGCCGGGCTGTTGCTCTCGGCGATCCAGTGGATCGACGTGATCCCCGCGATCTATGAAGCGGCAAGCTACGAGAACGCAGGTGCTCTGGGTCACGACCACGATTCGACCGCGGCCCACGAGCATGATGCGCAGGCCTGGGCACCCGACGACGGGGCCGAGCGGATCGGCTTTACGGTGCTCATGAACGTGCTCGCCGCGGTCGGTTTTGCGCTTCTGCTCGCCGCCGGCTTCGCGCTGCGCGGCGAGGCCTCGGCCCGTGAAGGATTGCTCTGGGGGCTTGGCGGGTTTACGGCCTTCTCCCTCGCCCCCTCGTTGGGCCTGCCGCCCGAACTGCCCGGCGCGGCTGCCGCGGGGCTGGCGGAGCGCCAAGCCTGGTGGCTGATGACCGCCGCGCTTACCGCGCTGGGGCTTGGCGTGATTGCATTCGTCCGTATCGCCTGGCTGCGGCCGTTGGGCCTGGTCTTGATGGCTGTGCCCCATATCGTCGGTGCGCCCCAGCCCGAGCAACATGGCGGGCTTGTCCCCGCGGAAGCCGCCGACGCCTTCGTGATCGCGGTGATCATCACCAGCGCGGTGTTCTGGCTGGTGCTGGGCGGCGTCTCGGGCTGGCTGTTCAGAAAATTCGCATGAGCGAGCCCGCACCCGCCGAGGTCGGCCGCACGTTGATCCGCCAGGCGGGCAAGGCGACGCTCGCGACTTTGGTCGCCGCGGACGGGCCCGAGCCCCGGCCTTACGGCTCCCTCGTGCTGGTCGCGTGCGACCATGACGCGAGCCCGATCCTGCTGCTTTCGGACCTGGCCGAACACAGCCGCAACATCGAGGCCTGCGAGCGTGTCTCGCTGCTGATCGACGGTACGGGCTGCGCGGGCGACCCTCTCGAGGGGCCCCGGCTGAGCGTCGAAGGCCGGATCGCGCGGAGCGCCGAGCCGCGTCACCGGGCGCGTTTTCTCGCCCGCCACCCGAGTGCGGCGGTTTACGCCGACTTCGCCGACTTCGCGGTTTACCGGATCGCGGTGAGCCGCGGCCATCTGGTCCAGGGCTTCGGCAAGATCGCCTGGATCGAGGCTGACGCGCTGCTCTTTGATGCCGGCGCGGCGGCCACGCTTGCCGAGGCGGAAGCGGGGATCGTCGAGCATATGAACGCCGATCACGCCGACGCGCTTGCCGCTTACGCGGTCGCCCTGCTGGGCCACGCTCCGGGCGAATGGCGAATGACCGGGATCGACCCCGAGGGCTACGATCTCGACGCGGGCAACGGGCGGAGCGCCCGAGTCGCGTTCGATGATACGGTCACGGGGCCCGAGGAGGCACGCGCTGCATTGGTCGGGCTCGCAAAACGAGCCCGTGAGGGTCGGAAAGACTGAAATTTGGCACGGAATGCCGATTCCGGTCTTGCCGGCCTTGAAAGAGCTCCCGGATCATTGTTGAATGGGATTTTCGGGAGGTCATCCGCCGCGGTGGGCCGCCCTTGGCAAGATGCCATCGGGGCTGCCGGTAGGGGATGAGTTTTTTTTCAGGACGGCTATGACGCAACACGGACGATTCAATATCGGCCACGGCCTCGAAAACCACGGCATCGAGAGCCCGGGCGACGTGCATTGGAATTACTCGATGCCTTTGCTCTACGAAGAGGCGATCCGCCGCGGCGAGGGACGGGTTTCGGCGCATGGTCCGCTGGTCGTCGAGACGGGCGAGCATACGGGCCGCTCGGCCAACGACAAGTTAATCGTCGAGGAAGCGTCCAGCGCCGAAAACATCTGGTGGGGGCCGGTCAACAAGCCGCTCGATCCAGAAAAATTTAATGCCTTGCGCGCGCGCATGATGGCCCACCTCAAGGGCAAGGAATTGTTCGTCCAGGATTGCTTCGGCGGCGCCGATGCGGCATTTCGCCTGCCCGTGCGCGTGGTCACCGAGCAGGCCTGGCATAGCCTGTTCGCCCAGAACCTGCTGATCCCGGCGGGGCCTGGCGAGTTCGAAGTTCATGAGCCCGAGTTCACCATCATCCACGCGCCGAGCTTCGTTGCCGATCCCGCAATCGACGGCACGAATTCCGGCACCTTCATCCTGCTCAACTTCGCCGAGCGCCAGGTGCTGATCGGCGGCACCTCGTACGCCGGCGAGATCAAGAAATCGGTCTTCACGATCCTGAATTACCTACTGCCCGAGCGGGGCGTGCTGCCGATGCATTGCTCGGTCAATGTCGGCGAGGCGAACGATGCCGCAGTGTTCTTCGGCCTTTCGGGCACGGGCAAGACGACGCTGTCGGCCGACCCGCGCCGTACCCTGATCGGTGACGACGAGCACGGCTGGTCGGACCAGGGGCTGTTTAATTTCGAAGGCGGCTGCTACGCCAAGGTGATCCGTCTCTCGGCGCAAGCCGAGCCCGAGATTTACGCCACCACCCGGCGCTTCGGCACGGTGATGGAAAATGTGGTGATGGACGGGGTGACCCGCGAGGTCGATCTCGACGACGCAAGCCTGACCGAGAACACCCGTGCGGCCTACCCCATCGAGTTCATTCCCAACGCCTCGGCCACGGGCATCACCGGCCTGCCGCAAAACGTCGTCATGCTCACGGCCGACGCGTTCGGCGTGTTGCCGCCGATTTCGCGGCTGACCTCGGCGCAGGCGATGTATCACTTCCTCTCGGGCTATACCGCCAAGCTGGCGGGCACGGAGAAGGGGCTAGGCAAGGAGCCGCAGGCGACTTTTTCGACCTGCTTCGGTGCGCCGTTCATGCCGCGTCACCCCTCGACCTACGCGCGCATGCTGCGCGACAAGATTGCCGCCGGTAACGTCAATTGCTGGCTGGTCAACACCGGCTGGAGCGGTGGCGCTTACGGTGTCGGCGAGCGGATGAAGATAGCCTACACCCGCGCGTCGCTCAACGCGGCGCTCGACGGACGCCTTTCCAAGGTCGCGATGAACGGCGACAACCTGTTCGGCCTCACGGTGCCGGCAAGCTGCCCCGACGTGCCCAGCGATGTGCTCAACCCGCGGGCGACCTGGTCGGACAAGGGCGCCTACGACGCCGCCGCGCGCGACCTGGTCGGGCGCTTCCACGACAATTTCGTGCAGTTCGAGGACTATGTCGGCGACGAGGTCAAGGAAGCGGCGCCCCGCGCCGCCTAGAGCCTTAAGCCTTTGCCGCGCCCGGGAGAGCGATCATGGCGGAAGAGCGGAAACCCGATGAGACCACCCGCATTGCGGTCGAGGGCGGCGAGGTCGCCGTCTATTCCTTCGGCTCGGGCGACGAGGTGCTCTATTGCCTGCATGGCGGGCCCGGGCTGGGTTGCGACTATGTCCGCGATTCTCACTCGGTGCTGGTCGATGCGGGCTATCGCGTGGTCGCCTACGACCAGTTGGGCTGTGGCGCCTCGGACCGGCCCAAGGATGTTTCGCTCTATAACGTCGATCGCTATGTCGAGGAATGCGAGACCATCCGTGCCGAGCTTGGCCTGGGCAAGGTCCACCTGTTGGGCCAGAGCTGGGGCACCTGGCTGGGTACGGCCTACTGCCTGAAATACCAGGACAACGTGAAGAGCTATACGCTGGCCAACGGCTCGGCCGATATTCCCCACACCTTCGCCGAGATGCAGCGCCTGCGCCGGGCGTTGGGCGCCCAGACTATCGAGATGATGCAGCGCCACGAGGCGGAAGGCACCATCGAGCATCCTGAATATCTCGCCGCCGTGACCATTCTCTATCATCGCCACCTGTGCCGCTGCGACGAATGGCCCGCCGCGCTCAACCGTTCGCTCGACGAGATCAACCTGGACGTCTACGAGACCATGTGGGGGCCCAACGAGTTCTGTTGCGTCGGCACGCTCAAGGACGTGACCTGGCTGCCCGAGATGCACAAGATCACCGTGCCCTGCCTGGTGATCAACGGCATGCATGACGAACTCACCCCCGAATGCGGCATGAAGATGCACCGCGAATTGCCGAATTCGGAAATCACCATCTTCAAGAACAGCTCGCACACGCCGTTCTTCGAGGAGGCGGACGCCTATTTCGCGCGGCTCAAGACGTTCCTCGACGCCCATCGCGCATAGGGTACGAATGTTTATTCCGCTCCCTCTTGCGAAGCCGCAAGGCGAGCGGCGTTCAGTCGCCACTCAGGCATTCGCCGCATATGCGGCGGCTCCCCGAGCGTCGTTTATTGGCTGCGTCCGCAACCGGCGCGGGCCTGGCGCGACTAGAGCCGTGCCCCCGTTTTGAGATGAGCGAGCGGGCCCCCGACGAAACCATCCGGATTGCCGTCGACGGCCACGAGGTGGTGGCCTATTCGTTCGGCGCGGGCAAGGAGACCCTGCTGCTCGCGAACGGCGGGCCGGGCCTGCCTTGCGATTACCTCCGCGAGCCCCACGCGCAGCTCGCGGATGCGGGCTTTCGTGTCGTCGCCTGGGACCAGCTCGGCTGTGGCCAATCCGACAAACCCCTTGATCCCTCGCTCTGGACCATCAAGCGCTACGCGGCCGAGACCGAGACGGTGCGCGCAGCGCTGGGTGCAGGCCCGGTTCACCTGCTGGGCCAGAGCTGGGGCAGCTTTCTCGCCCTGGAATACGCGCTTTCCTACCCGGATGGCGCAAAAAGCCTGATCATCGCTAATGGTGCTGCCGACATTCCCCACCTGCTGGGCGAGATGCGTCGGCTGCGCCACGCGCTGGGCCCCGAGACGGAAGAGATGATGCAGCGGCACGAGGCGCAAGGAAGCCTCGACCATCCCGAATACGAGGCCGCGATCACGCTGCTCTACCGCCGCCATATCTGCCGCTGCGACGAGTGGCCCGCGCCCTTGGAGCGGACCTTCGCGAGCATGAATAAAGCCGTCTACGGGGCCATGTGGGGGGCCAACGAGTATTGCGTGACAGGAAGCCTGAAGGGCTGGTCGCGGCTCGCTGACCTGCCCCGGATAACTGTGCCGACCCTCGTGGTGACGGGCATGCATGACGAGCTGGTGCCGGAATCATCGGGTCTGATCGTGCAGGGCATCCCGTATGCCGAACTCGCGAGCTTCACCAACAGCTCACACATGCCGTTCTACGAGGAGCCGGACGCCTATTTTGCGCGGCTGACGAAGTTCCTGAAAGCTAACTCGGGAAGTTAGTGCGCTTCGTCCCAGTTGGGACCCGAGCCCGTATCGACGGTGAGCGGCACGGACAGGTTAGCCGCACCCTCCATGACTGATCTGGCGACCTCAGCGGTCTTCTCGACCTCGCTGTCTGGAACCTCGAAGATCAGTTCATCATGGACCTGGAGCAGCATCCGGCCGGTTAATCCGGCGTCGTCGAGTGCGTCCTCGATGCGGGTCATGGCGCGCTTGATGATGTCGGCAGCGGAGCCCTGGATCGGCGCGTTGATCGCCGCGCGTTCCATGAAGCCCCGGCGGTTGGGGTTCTTGTCGCCGATCCCCGGCATGTGGCACTTGCGCCCGAATAGGGTGGTCACGAAGCCGTGGGTGCGGCAGAAGCTCTTGGTTTCTTCCATGTAGTCCTTGATGCCCGGAAAGCGCTCGAAATAGGCCTCGATGTAGGCCTTCGCCTCGCCTTGCGGGATCGAGAGTTGGCGCGCGAGCCCGAACGCACTGATGCCGTAGATGATGCCGAAATTGATCGCCTTGGCCTGGCGCCGGATGGCGGGGGCCATGCCCTCGACGGGGACGCCGAAGACCTGGCTGGCGGTGAGGGCGTGGATGTCCTGGCCTTCGTGGAAGGCGTCTTTGAGGGCGTCAATGCCCGCGATATGGGCGAGCAGGCGCAGTTCAATCTGGGAATAGTCTGCCGAAAGCAGGCTGTGGCCGTCCTCGGCAATGAAGGCGCGCCGGATCTTGCGCCCTTCTTCGGTGCGCACGGGGATGTTCTGCAGGTTGGGGTCGGTCGAGGCGAGCCGCCCGGTCGACGCAGCGGCCATGGCGTAGGAGGTATGCACCCGGCCGCTTTCGGGATTGATCTGCTCGACCAGCGCATCGGTGTAGGTGCTCTTGAGCTTGGCGAGCTGGCGCCAGTCGAGCACCCGGGCGGGCAGCTCAAAGCCCTGGCCGGCCAGCTCGTCGAGCACATCGGCGCCGGTGCCGTAGGCTCCGGTCTTGCCCTTTCTGCCGCCAGGCAGGCTCATTTCGTCGAACAGCACCTCGCCCAACTGCTTGGGCGAGCCGACGTTGAACGCGTGGCCGGCGAGGCGGTGGATCTCGGCCTCCAGGGTCGCCATGCGCTCGGCAAAATCGTCCGAGAGGCGCTTGAGCTCGGTGCGGTCGACCTTGACCCCGGCCATTTCCATGCGCGCCAGCACGGGCACCAGGGGGCGCTCGAGGGTCTCGTAGACGCTGACCATGCGCTCGGCCACGAGGCGGGGCTTGAGCGTGCGATGGAGGCGCAGCGTGATGTCGGCGTCCTCAGCGGCGTATTCGGTCGCCTTGTCGATGGACACGAGGTCGAAGGTGACCTGGTTGCGTCCCGTACCCGCGACCTCCTTGAAGGGGATGGTCTCGTGGTCGAGATGGAGCCGGGAAAGCTCGTCCATGCCGTGACCGTGCAGGCCGCCGTCGAGCACGTAGGAGAGCAGCATGGTGTCATCGATGGGCGAAACCGAGATGCCGTGACGGGCGAAGACCCGCATGTCGTACTTGATGTTCTGACCGATCTTGAGCACGCCGGGCGCTTCGAGCAGGGGCTTGAGCAGGGTCAGCGCCTCATTGAACGGGATCTGGCCCGGCGCGACGTTGGCGCCCGCTGCATTGCCCAGTGCGCCCAGCTCGTCGCCGGTGACGTGGGCAAGGGGGATGTAGCAGGCCTCGCCCGGCGTGATCGAGAGCGAGACGCCCACGAGCCGGGCGCGGGCCTCGTTGAGCGAGGTGGTTTCCGTATCCACCGCGAAGATGCCCGCAGCGCTTGCGCGCGCAATCCAGCCCGCGAGCTCGTCAGCGGTGGTGAGCGTGACGTAGGAGGTATCGCCGGCAATCTCGGCACTCCGTGCGGCGGCGGCAGGCGCGCCCCTCGCCGCGCCCATCCGGCTTTCGACGCGGGCGATCACCGACTTGAAGCCCTGTTCGCGCAGGAAGGCGAGGAGGACCTCGTGGTCGACGGGCTTGAGCGCGAAGCTCGCAAGCGGGACCTCGACGGGCACGTCGTCCTTCAGCGTAACGAGTTGGCGCGAGACGCGTGCAAGCTCGGCGTACTCGATCAGATTCTCGCGGCGCTTGGGTTGCTTGATTTCGTCGGCGCGGGACAACAGGGTGTCGAGATCGCCGTAGGTATGGATCAGCTCGGCGGCGGTCTTGACCCCGATGCCCGGCACGCCGGGCACGTTGTCGGTGGAATCCCCGGCCAGCGCCTGCACGTCGATGACCTTTTCGGGATCGACGCCGAACTTCTCGCGCACTTGCGCCACGCCGATCTCGCGGTTCTTGAAGGCGTCGAGCAGCACCACTTCGTCGTCCTCGACCAGCTGCATGAGGTCCTTATCGGAGGAGACGATGGAAACGCGCGCGCCCAACGCGCGGGCCTGGCGGGCATAGGTCGCGATCAGGTCGTCGGCCTCGTAATTGTCCTGGTCGACCGCGGGCACGCCGATCGCGCGGGTCGCCTCGCGGATCAGGTCGAATTGGGGGATCAGGTCTTCGGGCGTGTCGGCGCGGTTCGCCTTGTAGTCGGGATAGATTTCGTTGCGGAAGGTGCGCCGCGCCTTGTCGAAGATGACCGCGATGTAGTCGGCGTCGGTGTCCTCGATCAGCTTGATCAGCATGTTGACGAAGCCTAGCACCGCGTTGACCGGCGTGCCGTCGCTCCGGGTCATGGGGGGCAGCGCGTGGAACGCCCGGAAGATGAAGCCCGAGCCGTCGACCAGGAAGACATGACGCGGGGTCTCGGAACTGGTCGGCTCGGTCATGGTCTCCCAGTCCTAAAGATCGATGGGGGCTGCGCTCTTGCGCCCGATAAGCTGCGTGCTCACTATGCCACGTCGGGCACGCGCCGCCCACACTCGACGACAGGGAAGTCATGAGTTCTGAGACGTCCGCCCGCCCGGTTGGCTGGGGCCTCTATCTCCGTTTGTCGGGGTTTTACGGCGCCATATTTCTGCTCTCCGGCCTGACCACGCCGCTGTGGCCGGTGTTCCTCGATGCCAAGGGGATGACCGCGAGCCAGATCGGTATTCTGCTGGCGCTCACGACCTGGACCCGCGCCGCGGCGAGCCCGGCGGCGGCGGCGATCGCGGATCGGACCGGCCATCTTCGTCGTTTGATGGTCGGCGCCACCATCATCACGCTCCTGCTCAGCGGCCTGTTTTTCGTTGCCGAGGGTTTCTGGCCGCTGCTCCTCGTCAGCATGGTGGCTTATTTCGCCATCACCTGCGTCAACCCGCTGGGTGAGGCAATCACGCTGCGCCGCGTGTCGGTCGGGCGTGACTACGGGCGGATTCGCCTGTGGGGCTCGGTCACCTTCATCATCTCGGCGTCTCTGGGGGGCTGGTTGCTCGACGTGATCGAGGGACCTCGCGCCAACGTGATCCTGGTTCTCATCATGATCGCCGTCTTCATCAGCATTTTCGGCTGCGCTGCCATGCCCGACGAGCGCCTGACCAAGTCCCCGGCGTTGACGACGCGGCTTAGTGCGCTGATGCGCAACCGGCCGTTCATGCTCGTTATCGCGGCGACCTCTCTGATCCATGGCAGCCATATGATTTATTACGGCTTCGGCACGCTCTATTGGCTGGATATAGGGTTGTCGCCCACGGTCATCGGCCTGCTTTGGGCCGAAGGAGTGGTCGCTGAGATCCTGCTCTTCGCGTTCGGCGCGCGCTTGTGCGAGCGGCTCGGCGTCGGCGGGCTACTGGGAATTGCCGCGGCCTGCTCTGCGTTGCGCTGGGCGATCATGCCGTTGACCACGGAAATCTGGGTGTTTGCGCTCATCCAGTTGCTCCACGCCGCCAGCTTCGGCGCCATGCATCTGGGCGCCATGCGCTTCATCGTGCGTGCCCTGCCCGAAAGCCACGCGGTCGCGGGTCAGAGCCTGTATTCGGGAATCAGCAACGGTGTGGCGCTCGGGGTCGGCTTCCTCGTCGCGGGCTGGCTCTATGGGGCCTACGCCGAGGCGGCCTTCTATTCGGGAACCGGCTTTGCGCTGCTTGGACTGGTCTCGGTCATCGCGCTCCGCCGCTGCTGGCACCGCGGCGAGAAAATTGCGCTGCGTGAGCGTGGCTAGTGGGCGTCGGCGGCCGCCGCCTCGGGGTCGAGCCGGTAGCGCTGTCCACAATAGGGGCAGTCGATCTCGCCCGAACGGTCCAGCGAGAGGTAGACCTTGGGGTGGCCGAGCGGGCCGCCGCCGCCGTCGCAGCCGACGGTGCGCGTCTTAACGGTGATGGTTTCGGGCGGCTCCATAGCGATTCCTTTCGCGCGCGCGGCATGCAATTGACCTCGTGGCCGACCAGATGATACCCATTGGCGCGACGCGATCAATCGTGATCATCGCGCATTTATTGATTTAGGTTCCTCACAATGGCTCCTGTTGCGCCGACGGGTGAGCTGCCGGCTCTCGCTATCTCCAGCCACGGCCTGCGCAAGGTCTATCGCGGCCAGCGCAGCAGTGCGACCGAAGCGCTCAAGGGTATTGATCTTGCCATCCCCCGGGGCTCGATTTTTGGCCTGCTGGGCCCCAACGGCGCGGGCAAGTCGACCTTCATCAACATCCTCGCAGGGCTCGTGCGCAAAACCGCGGGCTCGGTCGAAATCTGGGGCATAGATATAGATAAAGAGCCACGCAACGCGCGGGCCGCGATCGGCGTGGTGCCCCAGGAATTGGTGATCGACCCGTTCTTCACGGCGCGCGAGATGCTCGAGCTTTATGCCGGTTTTTATGGCGTGCCAAAACCTGAGCGGCGGACCGACGAGATCCTCGATGCGGTCGGGCTGACCGCGCAAGCTGGGACCAACGCTCGGGAGCTCTCGGGCGGCATGCGCCGACGGCTCCTGATCGGCAAGGCGCTGGTCCATGCGCCGCCGATCGTGGTGCTCGACGAGCCAACCGCGGGCGTTGACGTGGAGCTGCGCGAGCAGCTGTGGAACTATATTCGCCGGATCAACGGGGACGGCGTGACCGTGGTGCTCACCACCCATTATCTCGAAGAGGCCGAGCAGCTCTGCGACTGGATCGGGATTATTGATCAGGGCGAGCTGATCGCGCGCGAGAAGACCCGCGATCTGGTCGCCCGGATTGACCGCAAGGAGCTGATCATCCACATCGCCGAGCCGATCGACGCGATCCCGCCCGTGCTCAAGCGCTTCAACGTGGAGTTGACCGAGCCCCAGCGTCTCACCGTACGCTATCGCCGATCCGAGACGCGGGTCGCGGATATTCTCGGTGCGGTGCAGGATGCGGGGTATTCGATCGTCGACCTTTCGACCACGGATTCCGACCTCGAGGACGCCTTTCGCGAGCTTACCCGCAAGCGGCCCGCAGCGTAAGCTGGGCGAGACGAGGGGCTTTGCCGGGTTTCACGCTTTGCGTTATGGTGCGCCTCTTCCGCTCCGTCGAGGCACCCGTAGCTCAGCTGGATAGAGCGCTGCCCTCCGAAGGCAGAGGTCACAGGTTCGAATCCTGTCGGGTGCACCACGGCCGGGGGTGCGGGCGAGGCGAGGCCCTTCCATGAACGATTACCGGAGCCCCAGCGAAGAAGATCTCCTGACCGGCCAGCTGGCGGGGACCGATTTGCGCCGGCGAAATTTGCGCGGCGTAGCATTGGCCGGCGCCGACCTCGCGGGCGCCGATTTGTCGGAGGCCGACCTGCGCGAGGCGGACCTTGCGGGCGCGGACCTTGCGGGCGCAAATCTCACCGGCGCTACTCTTCGCCTCGCGATGCTCAAGGGCGCGAACCTGCGCGCCGCTATCCTGGAGGGTGCGAATCTGTACGGCGCTAATCTGCGTCTCGCCGATCTTAGCGGCGCGCGCGTGCGCGAAGCCAACCTCGCCCAGGCCGACTTGGTTGGCGTGCGGGCCGCGGGCGCTTATTTTAGCGGCGCCAACTTATGGGCGGCGGATTTGCGCCTGGCCGATTTGGCGAACGCCAATCTCGGTCAGGCCGAGTTGTCCACCGCCGATCTTAAGGAAGCCAACCTGGAGGGCGCGAACCTGCGCGACGCGACGCTCTCGGGCGCCAAACTCAGCCGGGCGCGTCTCAAAGGCGCCGACGTTGCGGGCGCGGATTTTAGCGATGCGCGGCTGGTTGGCGCGGATCTCTCGGGGCTCGATATGAGCGGCGCGGTGCTCGCGCGCGCGGACTTGCACGATGCCGAGCTGAGCGGTGCCGTGCTGCCGCCGGGCGAGGATTAGGGACGCACGGCGCCAGGCGCAAAGAAAAAGGGCGCGGACCGGTGGGCCCGCGCCCCGAATGTCTCAGGCGTTGGTGCGGCTCAGCCGCCCATCGCCGCCTTATGGGCGTCGCCCAGGATCGAGCAGTCGAGACCCTTGGCATCGTCGACCATGTCGGACATCAGGCCGAACGTGATCCACCACTCGTTGGTCAGCTTCCAATGGTCGTACATCTGACCGTTATGCTGGCCGAAAGGCGGATCGCCCGCGGTTTCGCCGCAGAAGCGGGCCGTCTCCTCGAGGGTGTAGGGGTAAATGCCCGAGTCGTTCGGGATGTCGTCCTTACCCAACACCAGCTCGACGTCCTCGACGCTGAACTGCAACGCTTCAGCGATGATTTCGTGCGCCTCGGCCGGATTCGAGCGCCAGAACTCGACGGCGTCGTAATAGGACTTCATGGTCGCCACGGCGACGTCGCGCCGCTCGCTGATGAAGTTGTCCGAATAATACATGGCATCGGCCAGCAGCGCGGATTTGAGCCAGAAGGGATCGCGCGACTGGGCGGCCAGCTGGGCGCCCTCGAGATCGTTCAGCACGTTGGTGCCCCACGGATCCCAGAACTCGCCGGCGTCGACATTACCGCTGATCATGGCCGCGGCCGCGTCGTTCATGATGAGGTTCGCCATGTTGACCTCATCCCAGGCGACGCCGTTCTGCTCTAGCCAGATGGCCATATAAATCTGCGCCAGCCCGCCCTCGAGAACCGCGACGGTCTTGCCCTTGAGGTCCGACGGCGACGTGACGTCCGGGTGCAGGACAATCTTGTCGGTGCCGTACGAGATATTGGTGTAGGCAACTAGCTTGATCGGCATATCTTCGGCTGCGGCGATTGGGCCGAACTCAATGGTGCTGGTCACGATATCGAGCTGGTCGGTGGCGAGCAGACTGAAGAGCTGCACCGGATCCTCGAGCAGCGTGAATTCGAACTCGAGGTCGGGGTTGAGGTCCTTGGCTGCGAGAACGCGGAAAAAGCCGTAACCCGGCCACGAGAAATGACCGACTCTGATAGTCTCCTTAGCCACGGCACCGGCGCTGCCCATGCCGCACATCGTCACTACAGCGAACGCGGCGACGATGGCTGAAATCGTCCACTTTCTAAACATTATCGTGTTTCTCCCTCTTCAAAGAGCTAAATTAAATCCCAGTGGTGTCGACGGCTGGCCTTTAACACTGCCCTGCGTCGCCTACGCGACACGACTGCCGGGCAGCTACGTAGAATCCCCCACTATCCGTCAAATCTGGTTTGTGTTGTCTCCCGAATGGATAAAGTGTTTCCACCTTCGCGAACAGGGTGAGTGGTAGAGTGTTTTGTGGCGCCTCCCCAATCCTAAAAATAAGGGAATCAGTATAATATATAGGGGTGATGAAGTTTATTTAGCAACACTGAATTGAGTGTGGGCTAGCGTGGGGCGGGGTGCGCTTTCTGGCGCTTGACTTGCTTGCAAGCGCCGGAGTATCAAGCTTGCGTCTTCGCGCGGTCCATGAGGCGGAGGCAAAACGGGAAGCTCAGCCCGCCGATTCAGCCTCGGAGATTCTTAAAGCAACGGCCAGCGAGCAACGCAGCGGTTCGACCGGAGCGGAAAAGTAAATAATAGTGGGAAAACACCGAAAGATGTCTTCGATGGACGAGCGGGCGACGTCTGCCCAAGGGCAGGGCAAGGCACCGAAATTCATTCCTCCGCGCGAGCGATTCCTTGAGCTCCGCGGTACGATCTCTTCCAAATGGGCCATCATTCTCGGCATCCTTGGGATGATCGCGTTCTTCGCTATTTGGGAGGGCGGGCACTACATCACGCCGGAAGCCCAGCAAAGATTCCTGCCTTCGGTCGAGCAGGTAATCGGGACGATCGTTCAGCTGCTGTCCGAGAAAGATTACTTCTCGGACGTCATGATTAGTTGCTATCGTATTTATCTCAGTTTCTTCGCGGCCTGCGCGCTCGCCGTGCCGCTCGGTGTTTTCATGGGCTGCTTCATCCGGTTGCGCGCATTGATCAACCCGACGGTGGGCGGCCTGCGCTACCTGCCCGCGGCCTCCTTCGTGCCGCTGTTGTTGGTCTGGTTCGGCCCGACGGACTTCTCCAAGCTGGCGCTACTGTTCCTCGGCTGCGTCTTTTTCCTCACCGCACTGGTCCTGGACAACGCAATGGCGGTGCCCAAGGAGTTGATCGAATCGGCGATGACCATGGGCGCGAAGCGCCGGCAGGTCGTCTTCGGCGTGATCTGGCGGGCAGCGAGCCCGGCAATCATCGATTCCATGCGCAACATGATAGCGATTTCCTGGACCTACCTGGTGATCGCTGAAATCGTTGCTGCAACGGACGGTATCGGCGCGGTGATGATGCGCGGCGGACGATTCCTGCATGTCGACATCATCATGGGTGGCATCTTGACCATCGGTATCCTGGGCGTGCTGACGGACATCGCGTTCCGACTGGTGCGGCGCACAGTCGTGCCGTGGGCCTATGTGCGGCGCGGCTAAGGGGGGACGCAAACAGTGATCCTGGAAAAAAGAAAAAAACGGAAAGATCTCAATGCCGCCGCCGTCGCCGCAGCCGCGGGACGCGAAGCGGGCGAAGCGCCCATCAAGGCCAACCGGATCACCAAGGAGTATCTGGGCGGTCAGGTCGTGGCGTTGGACGATGTCACCCTCGAAATTCGCGAGAACGAGGTGACCGCCTTTATCGGTCCGTCGGGTTGTGGCAAGACCACTATGCTGCGCCTGATGGCCGGCCTCGAATACCCGACGCGCGGCGAGGTCTCGATGTACGGCCAGCAGATCCGCGGCCCCGGCCCGGAGCGGGGTATGGTATTTCAGGCCTATACCTCCATGCCCTGGCTCAGCGTGTTCGACAATATCGAGTACGGCATGAAGATTCAGGGGGTGCCCAAGGAAGAGCGCCGCGCGCGCGCTGAGCACTTTCTCAAGCTTGTCCATCTCGACGATTTTTCCAAGGCCTACCCAGCCGAGCTGTCGGGCGGCATGAAGCAGCGCGTGGCGATAGCCCGCACCCTCGCCCAGAACCCCGATCTTCTGCTCCTCGACGAGCCGTTTGGCGCGCTGGATGCGCAGGTGACCTGGGAAATGGAAGAGATGGTCATCGAAATTATCGGGAGCGAGAACAAGACCGTTGTGCTGGTCACCCACGATATCCAGGAGTCGATTTATCTTGCTGACCGGATCATCTTCTTCACGCGCCAACCCGGCAAAATCAAGGAAGACATCGCCATGGATTTTAAGAACGGCAAGCGCTTTGCGCGCAAGGAAGAGCTGCTCAGCCAGCCGGGCTATGTCGACATGGAGCGTAAGCTCTACGCCATGATGCGTGAGGAGATCCAGGGCCGGATCAGCTGAGCGCCGCCTCTTGCGGGCCACGACCTCGGCGCGCGCATCTTTATGCGGAATCCGGTGCGATGCGCCATTCTCAAGGCGTTCTAGTTGTGCCTATAATTCAGTCGATCCCGATCGCGCGCGTTTGCCGCGGACGGGAACAATGACGCTGTCCAGGCAAATCGTGCGCCGGCGCCGGCGAACGATGAGGGAGAACCCGATCCATGGCTAAACCGAAGCGTGGCCAGCTGCGCGGCAACCGCAACCTCGATCGTCTGGCGAAGATCCCACAGACCAAGATGAAAGCGCAAATGAAGCACGAGCTAGAATTTGGTCTTGATGCAGCCGATTCAGTCGTGGATAGATCGATCTCGTTGTTCAGCCGGGGCGGTAAGCCGCCGTTTGCCGGCATCAACACCTTCCTGCGCACGCCCTATGTTGAAGATATCCGTGAGGTCGGCCAGTACGAGGCGGCCTTCGTGGGTGCGCCGTTCGACGGCGGCACGACCTATCGCCCCGGCGCCCGCTTCGGGCCCCAGGCCGTGCGCCGGATCTCCGCGCTTTATGACGGTTATTCCGTCGACGGCGCGGTCGACCTGTTCGAGGAACTTGATCTGTGCGACGCGGGCGACATCTACGTCATTCCGTCGAATATCGAGAAGACCTTCGACCAGGTTTCCAAGGCGGTCTCCTACATCTTTCAACAGGGTGTCTTCCCGATTATCTGTGGTGGAGACCACAGCCTCGGTTTCCCCAACGTTCGCGGCGTGGCCGAGAATATCGAGGGCAATATCGGCATCATCCATATCGACCGCCATCTCGACATTTCGGACAAAGATATGGATGAGCGGATGCACGATACGCCGTGGTACTGGACGACCCACGAGCCGTCGAACTCAACCCACGCGAAGCACGACCACATGCACGATGTGGGTTTACGTAATTGCCATCCGAAGAACCTGGTGCAGATGGGTATCGGCGGCTGGTACGGCCTGCGCCCGGGTGCGGTGGTTGCACGCCGGCGGGGCACTTCGGTCATGACGATCACCGACATTACTGAGATGGGTGTCAAGAAGGCAGCGGAAGTAGCGCTCGACCTCGCTTGGGAAGGCTGCGATGCGGTCTATCTGTCCTTCGACATCGACTCCGTTGATGCTGGTTTCGTGCCCGGCACGGGTTCGCCGGAGCCGGGCGGCCTGCTGCCTCGCGAGGCGCTCGAGCTGTTGCGCCTGGTCGCGCGCGAGGGCATTTGCGCTATGGAAGTGGTTGAAATTAGCCCGCCCTACGACGTTAGCGACATGACCGCCCAGTTGGGTTGTCGCGCGATGCTTGATGTGTTGGGCACGCTCGTCACGGAAGGCCTTCTCGGCCATCGAAATAAGGCGTTGCTGCCCAAGCGCAAGATCGAAGCGCGCTCCGTTGCTCGGGCGAAGGCGTTGGCGAGAAAGCCGGCCTCTCGGAAGGCGCGCGCGAAAAAAACCCCGGCTAAGCGGGCCGCGGCCAAGAAGGCCCCCGCCAAGCGTGCAGCTGCGAAAAAACCGTAACACGGAAGACGTCGCCGGTCCGGCGCCGGACGCGTTAAGGCGCGGCGGGCCATAAGTTCGGTCCAGAGCTCCTGGTAGGCGGCGATGACGACGCGCCAATCGAACCGCTCCCGGGCAGATTGGCGACCGGCCTCGCCAAAGCGCCGGCGCAGCGCGGGATCGGCGAAATCCTCTTGGGTGCGGGTGAAGCAGTCGAACGGAGAGGCGCTGCTATGGCGGATCAAAGCCTGCGAGGGGCCCCTCGCAGGCTGCGTAGCGGCCCATCAGGCGGTCGCCTAAGGTGTCGTAGTCTTCGGGCGTGGTAATAGAGGGCCGCGTTCTGGGGCAGGGCGGCGTTCCGGGCCGCGGCACGACGGCGCCATTCTAATCCGGCGTGGTGCGGGCGTTAAGACGAAGAGGTGTGGGGTGGCGCGTGCGAGATCTGCGTGCGCCACGCAACAGGGACCGGCGGTTCAGCCGGCGACGGAGCCCGTCGTGCCGGGCTCCGTTACGGCCCGGCGCTGTGGATTGCAGAACGCTCAACTGCTGGACGCAGAATTCGAGCTCTGAAATTCCTTTTATGCCGTCCCGGTAAATCGGGAAGATACAGCTTAATTTGTTCTCCGCCAGATCGATCAGGCGTTCGATGGGTTGCTTCGACAAGGGCATGCGGGGTCTTTTTGAGAAAAAGATCCTGATGGCTGTAGTGCCAACAGCATCGATCGTGAAACCGAGTCGGTCAATGCGGCGTCAAGCTGAATTAAATTCCGCCAACCCCTTGAAATCAAGGAGCTTGGGAGAGGCGTTCGAGCGCGCGGCTCTAGCCGTCGAGGCGTTCCTGTGCGACTCGCTCGACGGTTTCGCGCAACTCGGGGTGGTTGTTGAGAAGCTGGCGGAAGTCGCGGGAATGAAGGGCGAGTAGCTGGCAGAAGCCGATCGAGGCGACGTCGGCAACCCGCGGCGTGTCCTTGAGCAGTGCGATTTCGCCGAAGAAGTCGCCGCTGCCTAGGCGCACCGGTTCGTTCGCGCTGATCTCCACTTCCACGGCACCCGTGGAGATGAAATACATACGGTCGCCGACCTCGCCCTTGTGGATGACGAGCTCGCCGGGCACCACCAGGCGGGGCTTGAGTAGCTTGGCTATCTCGGCGACCTGGATGGCGGTGCAATCAGCGAAGAACGGCATCTTGGCGACCAGCTTTTCGGGCTCGAGGCCGAGATCGAGAGGCGGCTGGCGCTCGAGCTTGCGCAGCCGGTTGTCCATGTCTCCCTCGAGGGTGTCGTAGACCTCTTGGCTGATCAGCTGGTTGCCGAGCATCTGGTTGTAGTCGCTGCCCTCGAGGCGGAGTGCCACGCGCTCGAGATGGCGTGTCTCGATGGTCTCGGAGTAGTCAGGATATTGCAGCTTGAGCCCGTCGATGGCCTGATTAGTCCGGGCAAGGCGGTCACGCGCGATGCGCGCAAGTTCGTCGGCGGTGTCTGCGCCGAGCAGCTCGGCGGTGCTTTGCGCACCCTGGTCGGCCAGATTACGCCACGCGCTCTCGGTCGCGAGCAGGATTTCCAGCCGGTCGGCAAGCTGGCGCGCAAGCGGCCCGGTCCAATTTATCTGACGCTGGAAGAAGAGGGCGGTGTGGAACGGCCACGAGAACCCCAAGACCTTCTCGACCGCCTCGTCGTAGCCCGCGATGCCGCCCGCCTTGAGGCCGTCGAGCACGGTCTCGGTCTGACCCATGACGGCGCGCGTAATATTGGCCGAAATGATGCCGTCGGCGAAATGCTTGAGATAGAGTTTGCGCTCGAGGTTGACCAGGGTCGCGAGGCCGACCTTGGTCCGGTCCTCGGGTGCGAGATCGCCCGTCTGGCCGATCTCGGCCTCGGCCTCGGCCTGGCGGCGTTCGTAATCCCGGGCGACGTCGTGGACCAGTTTCTCCTTGATGCCCGCGTCGCGCGCGGCCTCGAGCACGCCCGCGCGGATATGTGACATCGAGGTCGCCAACGCCCGGTTGCGTAGCGCTATATCGACCGGCGCCAGCTTGTCGAGGCCGAGCAGGCCCATCAGCCAGCCCATGGTCGTCGCGTTGACGAACAGGGTGAAGAGCACAAAGCCGGTGACGAGGACGACGACAAAGCTCTTGGTTTCGGAATCGAGGCCGCGGGTCTCAAGGATGACCAGGGCCAGCGCCAGTGAAACCGCGCCGCGCAGGCCGCCCCAGAACATCACCGTGCGGTACGCCGTGCTGACCGGCGCGGCCAGGCGCGACTTCACCATCAGGGGGAGGACGAAGTAGAGCACGAAGGCGCGGGCGACGAAGGCCGAGGCGAGGAGGATGACGAGCGAGAAAATCTGGTTGGCGTGAAAATCGAATAGCACCGCCGGAACCATGATCCCGACCAGGAAGAAAATCAGCGAATTGGCCCAGAAGCCCAGCTGTTCCCAGGTCTCTTCCAGGGTGTGCCAGGTCGCAGGCGAAATCTTGGTCCGTCCGTAGGAGCCTGTCGTCAGGCCGGCGGCGACCACGCCCATGACGCCCGAGATGTGCAGGTAATGTTCGCAGAAGATGAAAATCATATAGGCCATGACCACGGTGAGCGTGATCTCGACCAGGGGCATCTGTCGCATCCGCCCGATCAGCCAGAGGAAGCCGCGCGCCATCACCAGCCCGACCGCGATGCCGCCGAAGAAGACCTTGATGAACGCGACCGCCGCCGAGCCTGCGCTCGCCTCGGCACTGCCGACCAGGACCGCTGCCAGGATGGTGAAGAGCACGATCGCCGTGGCGTCGTTGAACAGGCTTTCGCCCTCGACCAGGACGGTCAGCCGCTTGGGTGCGCCGAGGTCCTTGAAGATCGCGACCACCGCCACCGGGTCCGTCGCCGAGACGATGACGCCCAGCAGCAGGCAGACGACGAAGCCCATGCCCGAGACCGCCATCACCGAGAAGCCGACTACGAAGGTCGAAATTAGCAGGCCGATTACCGCCAGCATGAGGATCGGCTGGATGTCCGCCATCAGCTTGCGGACGTTCAGATGCATTGCGGATTCGAAAATCAGGGCCGGCAGGAAGATGAAGAACACCGCCTCGGAGGTAATCCCGAGATTGTCCAGCGCGTGGAAAAAATCGCCCAGGATCCACAGACCGTGCGTGTGCTTGAGCGCCATGACGATGGCGCCCAAGGCGCAACCCGCGGCGGCGAGCAGCACGGTAAAGGGAACGTTCAACCGCCTTGAGGCCGGCAGCAGCAGGGCAGCAAGCCCGAGTAGCCCGATCAGGCCGAGCACCACCAAAAAAGTTTGGTGTTCCATCGACACCCCCGTGGATCACGCGCCTTGAAGCGACGCTGCGGCTCATTCGCTTGGACGCATCTCTGTGATTTTATTGCGCCTCGTAATTGCCCGTCACTTTAGCACCACTACCGGTTGGCGGCAACTGGTTCACGGGGGCCGGTTGAACGGTGCCGGCTTATCGCGCTGTGCGGGCCTTGCTAAGCATGGGGCCGCTTGCACTAAAGCTTGCGGCGAAGGGGGTGTACGAGCCTTGCCCGGCACGGTCCTGTTGATCATGCACACCCGGGGTACCGATTCCAGCATGGTCGAGGCGGCGCTGGCACGGCGCGGCTTTGCGAGCGAGAGGACTTGCCTGGAATACGGCGGTATGCTGCTTGATGCCCACAAAATGAACGCCGCCAGCATCATCTTCGGCGACACCCAGAGAATGACCCGCGCCGAACTACGGCCCTATCTCTAAAGTCGAGATGGCGCAGCTTTACGGCGGCCGGGTGGCGCGCCATCCCGAGCTGAAAAAGCAGATCGACTAATATCACCGCCGGGCGCGGGCTGTTCGACGAGGGCTTGTGCGTCTATCATTGGCACGGCGACGGCTTCGAACTGCTCGCGGGCGCCAGATTGCGTGCCATGAGCTCGACCTTTCCCAACGCGGCCGTTAGCATGGTCGAGATCGCTTACGGCGTGCAGCTCCACCCCGGGATCGACGGCGCTATCATGCGCCGCTGGATCGAGGCGGGTATAGAGGATGGCGATATGAAACACAATAGCGCGCAGAGCGGCGCGGAGCAGGAAGCCATGGGCCATATCCACGAGCCCGGCATGCAGGCCTGGTTCGACCGCTTCCTCGCTCATTGGCTCGACGCCGCGGGCGCCGCGCCCGACAGCGAGGCGGGCGAATGACCCGGGTCGCGGGCAAGGTTGCGCTGGTGACCGGCGCGGGACAGGGCATCGGCCGTGCCTGCGCCGAGCTGCTCGCGCGCGAAGGGGCACAGGTCACAGCTGCCGACATCA
>CAVOEB010000034.1:0-30094 GCA_963694715.1 Alphaproteobacteria bacterium
GCATCAGCATCGACATAGATTTTAACCATTATAGAAAAAACGATTTCACGGATTTAACCTTCCCACAAATGGCAAGAAATGTGTTCTCACCCAATACAACAAGTTAATTTATTTGAACAACGTGCAATGTTGCTGCTCGGGCCCCTGAGCCTCAGACCTCAAGTCCAGTGGTCCTTGGTCCCCGGGCCGCTATGCCGGTTCACCGCCCCACGGACCGTGCACCACGGCCCACGGACCATTGCTCCAGCGCCGCGAGACACGCCTCGCCTACGGCTTTCCGGTCACGCGTTTGATGCTCTTTGAGCAAGCCACTGCTCACTAGAAGTGCGACGCCGCCTTCGCCAACCTCGACCGGCGCGACCATGGCTACACCCCGAGAGCGGCGCTCGCGGAGCCTCTTTACTCGGACAGTGCCCTATCTCTGCTCATGCACGAAAACCGACTCTATTCGACCAACCTTGAAACTATGCGAACAGAGCAGCGACAAGTGGAAAGACCATGTTGGCGGAGACCGCGTCACCGATAATTTTATGGAAATCCGTTCGTCCCATCTCCTTTGTCGAATCAATCATCCAAAACCAATCTGGAAAGGATTGTATCCGTAAGGACGGTGTGAAGGTCAACTAGATCTCACCCCTGTAATGCGCGACTGACCGAGGCGCCGGGTTCCCAGAACTCACCCCATTACCACGGTCCGTGTGCCGTGATACCCGAACCGAGACGCTCGGTGAGCCAATCATTCGACCAGAACCAAGCCCAAGCCCCGACCGGAGGAACCGCCTTAGGCGATCACAGGGGGCCGCTCCCGGTGCATCCGCAACCGGCGCTACTGAAACCCTCGCCCGGGCCCCTGGGCCATGGTGCCTGCGCCATCGTACGTGCAGATCTGGGCTTTCAGCCACGTCCTGTGGCGGACGGGGGCGCATTTGGGTGGCCCCGATCTTGTGGGCTGGGGAGCCTAATCGGGCTTGGTTGGAAAGGGACCCGAAACCCGCAGGACGAAAAACCTCTAGCAATGAAAAAAGCGGCAATTAAAGTGGCAATTTTTTCCGACCCTGCGTCGAAAATCTATCGGCGCTACCCATCGGAACTCCACCTCGCAAACGCACTGAAATCAGTCACGGTGGTTGCCATATGGTTGCCAAAGATAATTAGAGGCCCAGTCTCTTCCAGCTAAGTCCTTGAAATAATGGTGAGCCCGGCAGGGATCGAACCTGCGACCGTCTGATTAAAAGTCAGATGCTCTACCAACTGAGCTACGGGCCCGCGCGCGGTGGATTCCGCGGCTCAACTTAGAAAGCGCAACAGCTACGGTCAATAGCGAGCACGCCCAATGACGCCAGAAGTCGAGTTGATCGAAATCGGCTGCTGCGTCTAAAGTACGTGTGTGCGGAAACGGATATTTCAGGGAGAAGCGGTGGATGTCGAAAATTATGATCGTAACGGGCGGCAGCCGCGGCATCGGCGCTGCTATCGCACGGGCTGCCGGCGCTCGCGGCTACGATGTCGCGGTCAACTACAGCCAGGCGGAAGACCGCGCCCGCGAGGTTGTCGCCGACATCGAAGATTTCGGCCAGCGCGCCATCGCCGTCCAGGCGGATATGGGCAGCGAAGACGACATCCTGCGCATGTTCGATACCGTGGATAAGGAGCTCGGCACCGTCTCTGCGATGGTCAACAACGCCGCCATTGACTACGAAACCTCGATTGCAGAGATGGAATTGAACGAGGCGCGGCGTCTCTTCGAGATCAACGTCTTCGGCCTCCTCGTGATCGCGCGCGAATGCTTCAAGCGCATGGCGACCGATCACGGCGGCCCGGGCGGCAGTATCCTCAATATCGGCTCCATATCGGCCCGCTACGGCGGGCTGCCGGGCGATGTCGTCTACGCTTCTTCCAAAGGCGCGGTCGATTCCATGACCATGGGTCTGGCACACGAATTCGGTCGCTCCGGCATCCGGGTCAATTGCCTGCGCCCCGGACTGATCTTAACGGACATCTGGGAACGCTCGGTCGGCGTCGAGGTCGCCAAAGAACTCGGCAAGACCGGCTCCATGCTCAGGCGTATCGGCGAGCCCGAGGAAATCGCCACCCTGGCGCTCTGGCTCTGTTCCGACGAGGCGTCCTACGTGACCGCGGCGATCTACGACGTCGACGGCGGTCGCGGCAAGGTGCCCTCGCCAAGCCGCTGAATCGTCGAGCCCATGAAAATTCAGGACAAGGTGGTTGTGGTAACGGGCGGTGCCAGTGGCATAGGCCGCGCTTTGGCGCAGCGCTTCACGCAGGAGGGCGCCAAGGCTGTGGTTGTCGCTGACTTCGATGAGACCGCGTTGCACGTGGTGGCGGGCGAGATCGGCGGCCTGGCCGTGGCCTGCGACGTGACGGACGAAGCCGATATCTGGCGCCTGGTCGCCGCCACCGAAGACGCGTACGGGCCGATCGACGTTTTTTGCTCCAACGCCGGCATCGCGCGCATGGGCGGTGAAGATACGCCCACGGACGTGTGGCAGCAGAATTGGGATATCCACGTCATGGCGCATGTCTATGCCGCGCGGGCCGTGGCGCCTGGGATGGCCGAGCGCGGCTCGGGCTATCTGGTCAACACCGCCTCCGCCGCTGGGCTCCTGAGCCACGTACAATCGGCGACCTATTCGGTAACCAAGCATGCCGCGGTCGCCTTCGCCGAATGGCTATCGATCGCCTACGGCGATAGCGGCGTGAGGGTCTCGGTGCTCTGTCCGCAGGCGGTCCGCACGGCGATGCTCAAGGAGCGCGAAGGCGGCGTCGCCAGCCTCGACGGCGTAATCGAGCCCGAGCAGGTTGCCGACAGCGTCATCGACGCCATGGAGCGCGAAGAATTTCTCATTCTTCCCCACCCCGAGGTCCGTGACTACATGGCCCGCAAGACCTCGGACATCGACCGCTGGCTGAAAGGCATGCGCAAGCTCCGCGGTGCCTACGACGCGGAGCCCTGAGCGGTGGCCGTCCGGCCGCAAAGCGTCCCGGCGCCCCGTCATGCTCGATCTCCCTGGCCGCCATGCTGAGCCGGGACGAAGCGAAAAACCGCCTGATCGGGCCCGGTTTGCCGTTTGAGCTCGAGGAGGTCGAAATCCGCGAGGCCGTCTCACGCGTGTGGAAAAACGCGCCGCACAGCCTTCGCGATGTCTTCGCCGCGACAGGCGCGCACGGCGACGACGAATTCCTCGTGCTCGACGACGAGCGCCTGAGCTATGCCGAACATCACCGCCTTGTCTGCCGGTTCGCCCACGCGTTGCGCGAGCGCTACGCTGTGCGCAAGGGTGACCGGGTGGCGATCGCCATGCGCAACCTCCCCGAATGGTCCGCCGCGTTCTGGGCCATCACCGGCATCGGCGCCATCGCAGTGCCGCTCAACGCCTGGCTCACTAGCGACGAGCTCGCCTTCTGCCTCGCCGATTCAGGCTCCAGGCTCGCCGTGGTCGATGCCAGGCGCGCCGAACAACTTGCCCCCCGCCTTGCCGAGCTTGATCTCAACAGCTTGATCGTCGCGCGAAGCGAGGGCAAAACCACGGCCGATGCCATGGACCAGTGGGAAGACATCTTAGCCGGCGTCCCCGACGATGCGGCGCTGCCCGATGCGGCGATCGACCCCGAGGACGATGCGACGATCTTCTACACCTCCGGCACGACAGGCACACCCAGGGGCGCTGTCGGAACCCACCGCAATATTTGCTCGAATCTCATGTCGGTGGCCTATCGCAGCGCTCTGAAGCAGCTCTGCCGCGGCGTGGTGCCGGCCTCGCTGGGCGGCGAGAAGCCGCACACGGTCACGCTCGTACCGGTGCCGTTTTTCCATGTCACGGGGTGTCACGCGATCATGGCGCCAGGCGCCTTGAGCGGCGCGAGCCTGATCCTCATGCACCGGTGGAACCCGGAGCGCGCTCTCGAATTGATCGAGCGCGAGAAGGTCACGAACTTCGTCGGCGTGCCGGGCATGGTTGCGCAGATCATGGACTCTCCACGGTTCAGGGATCACGACACCGCCTCGCTCATCAATATCGGCTATGGCGGCGCGCCAGCGGCGCCGACGTTGCCCGAGCGGATCGCCGAGCAACTCCCCCAGGCCGCCGCGGAGAACGGCTATGGGCTCACCGAACTCTCCTCGTTGGTCGCCTTCAACGCTGCGGAAACCTATCGCTGCAAGCCGGACAGCGTCGGCCTGCCCCTTCCCATCTGCGACATCCGGATCGTCGATGACGACGGTACAGCCTTGCCGGCGGGGGCCAAAGGCGAGATCTACGTCAAGGGGCCGAACGCGGTGCGCGGTTATTGGAACCAGCCGACAGCCAGCGCTCAGGTCTTTCACGACGGCTGGGTGCGCACGGGCGACATCGGCCGGCTCGACGAGGAGGGCTGTCTCTACGTACTCGATCGTGCCAAGGACATGCTGATTCGCGGCGGCGAAAACGTCTATTGCGTGGAGGTGGAAAACGCGCTGTGCAGCCATCCGGCGGTCACAGAAGCGGCCGTGATCGGCAAGCCGCACGACGTCCTCGGCCAGGAGGTCGCCGCCGTCGTGCGCATCTCGCCCGCCCAACCGGTCAACGAGGAAGAGCTGATCGCCCATTGCGCCGAGCGCATCGCGGCGTTCAAGGTGCCCGTGCAGATCGATATTCGCCGAGAACCGTTGCCGTGCAACGCCAACGGCAAGATCGAGAAACGCCGGCTCCAGGCCGAACTGTTTCCAGCTTCAAGATCGCCGTCGTGACAAAAACCGATCTGTTCTAGCCGGTCGGATCAGACGACGAACCGGGGCCGGCTTGCGAGCCCCTCGTCGTCATCGAGCGGAGACACGAAGGCGTTGCCGCCGGTCGTGCTCAGCGTGTTGTCGTACTGCTTCAGCTCAAGCCGCGCGATCTGGTTCCGGTGGACCTCGTCGGGCCCGTCGGCGAGGCGCAGCGTCCGGGCCTTGGCGTAGGCGCTCGCGAGCCCGTAATCCGCCGTCACCCCTGCGGCGCCAAACGCCTGAATCGCCCAGTCGATGACCTGGCACGCCATGTTGGGCGCTGAGACCTTGATCATCGCGATCTCCTTGCGCGCGACCTTGTTGCCCTCCGTATCCATCAGGAAGGCGGCTTTCAGCGTGAGCAGCCGGGCCTGCTCGATCATGATGCGCGCCTCGGCGATGCGCTCCTGCGTTACGGTTTGATCGGCAATCGGCTTGCCGAACGTCACCCGCATTTTCGTCCGCCGACACATCCGCTCGAGCGCGCGCTCGGCAACCCCGATCAAGCGCATGCAGTGATGGATCCGCCCGGGCCCGAGGCGGCCTTGCGCGATCTCGAAGCCGCGCCCCTCGCCCAGCAGCATGTTGCCGGCCGGCACGCGCACATCGTCGAACAGAATCTCCGCGTGGCCGTGCGGCGCATCGTCGTAGCCAAACACCGGCAGCATCCGCTTCACCGTGACCCCGGGCCACGGCAGCGGCACCAAGATTTGCGATTGCTGTATGTGGCGGTCCGGATTATCCGGATCGGTCTTACCCATCAGGATCAGGATCCGGCAGCGCGGATCGAGCGCGCCCGACGTCCACCATTTGCGACCCTGGATGACATAATCGCCGTCGTCGCGCTTGATCCGGGTTTCGATGTTCGTCGCGTCGGACGAGGCAACCTCGACCTCGGTCATCGCGAAGGCGGAACGAATCTCGCCGGCGAGCAGCGGGTCGAGCCACTCCGTCTTCTGGGCTTCGGTGCCGTAGCGCACCAGCACCTCCATATTCCCCGTATCGGGCGCCGAGCAATTGAAAATCTCGGGCGCGAACGCCGAGCGGCCCATTTCCTCGCAGGCCGGTGCGTAATCGAGATTCGGCAGCCCGGCGCCGTAGTCGCTCTCGGGCAGGAACAGGTTCCACAAGCCTTGCGCCTTGGCTTGCGCCTTGAGCTCTTCGACCATCGGGATCGGCTGCCAGCGGTCGCCGTCATCGAGCTGGGCCAGCATCTCGGCCTCATGGGGATAGACATGCTCGGCCATGAAGGCAGCGACTGCGTCCCGGACTTCTTTTGCCTTGTCGCTGTAATCGAAGTTCATCCCATTTCTCCCTTAAGCCAGGCCCCGTTCCGTGACCAGCGCCCACGCTATGTCGGCCAGTTGGCGCGCCGAATCGCGCCGCTCCAGCGCCGCGGGCGACGCTGCGTTGCCTTTGAGGCCTCTGTAATATACGCCCTGGACGATCGCCGCTGAGCGAAATAGCGACAGCACCAGATAGAAGGTCCAGTCGGAAATTTTCTCTCGCCCCGTCAGCGCGCAGTAACGCGCGACATAGTCGTTTTCACCAGGAATGCCGGGCGTCGTGGCATCGATGGTCCGGGCCGGGCCGGAGGCGTTGCTCGACCAGTAGTAGGCCAGGCAATTGTAGGCCAGGTCCGAGAGCGGATCGCCCAGCGTCGAAAGCTCCCAATCCAGCACCGCGACGACCTCGGGCCGGGTGTCGTGGATGATCAGGTTGCCGAGGCGATAATCGCCGTGGACGATGGTCGTATCATTGCCCTCGGGTATCGCGCCCGGAAGCCACGCGATCAGATGATCCATCGCTGCCAGCGGCTCGGTCTGGCTCGCCGCATATTGTTCGGACCAGCGTTTGGCCTGGCGCGCCGCGTAACCGCCGACGCGGCCGAAATCGGCGAGGCCGGCAGCGTTAAAATCAACCCCGTGCAGATCGGCTAGGGTCTTGACCATGGATTCGTAAATCGCGGCGCGCTCGTCCGCCTCAAGTCCGGGCAGCGAGACATCGTTGAAGATCCGCCCCGAAACGAAATCCATCACGAAGAAGCTCGTACCGATGATCGAGGCATCGTTACACAGCGCACGCATGCGTGCGACCGGAACGGCTCTGTCGGCGAGGGCTTCCATGATGCGGTGCTCACGTTCCACCGCATGCGCGGAGGGCAGCAGCTTGCCCGGTGGCTTCTTGCGCAGCACGTAGCGCCGATCATTCTTATCGGTAATCAGGAAGGTCGGGTTCGACATGCCGCTCTCGAACTGCGCGAACACGGCAGGGCCCGCAAAGCCTTCGAGCTGCGCCTCTAGCCACACGGTCATCCCGGCTTCATCAAACCGGTGCGCGGTCAGAACCGGGACGGCCTGACCCGTCCGCACATAGCCCGGCCCATTCACAGTCATCATCCTGAAAGGGTAGCAGTCCGGCGGGTCAAACGAAAAGCTCCACTTGGAGCACGTCGCTCCTTCCCCACGGTTTCGCGCTCCGTTAGTCTCGGCGCAACCGAGCCCACAGGGAGGGCGCCGCCATGCCCGCCGACATCGTCATCGGCAACGCGAAGTCTCGCGACGGCACCGCGGTCGATACCGCGGTCGCCGACGGCAAATATGCCGCCATCGAGCCCGCCCTCACCGAGATCGGCGCGTTGGAGATCGACGCCGACGGCCATCTGATAACGGCATCGTGCTCGGGCTCGGCGGCGAATCCGTGAACGACGCCTATTATCCCTTCCGGCGCTGCAACATGCTCGAGGCGGCGTTCTCCACCGCCCAAACGCTGTGGATGGTGTCGCCGCCCGACCAGGAACTGCCCTACGACATGTGCACGATCAATCCGGCCAGGCTGCTGCGCATCCCCGAACACCGCATCGCGCCCGGCAACGCCGCTGATTGCGTAATCCTGCAGGAGCGCAACGTGCGCGAGGCCTTCACCATCCACGCCGAGCCCCGCTTCGTCATCCGCTCAGGCAAACTGGTCTGCGAAACCACACCCTCGCGCCGCGAATTCCCCGAAGGCGAGACGCCAAGCGATCCGGTGCGTTCTAGAGCGTATCGATATCGCCCCGCGCCTGCTCGGCAGCGAACGCGGCGGCGAAATCAGTCATCCGTCCGGTCTCGATCGCCGCCCGCATAAAACGCATAAGTGATTGATAATAATGCAAATTATGCTGCGTCATCAGCATGGCGCCGAGGATCTCGTCGGCCCGGTTCAGGTGGTTCAGATAAGCTCGCGAATAGCCCGTACAGACTGCGCAGTCGCACGCGCCATCGAGCGGGCGCGCATCGTCGCCGTGGCGCGCGTTCCGAATATTCACCGCGCCCCGGCTGGTAAACGCCTGGCCCGTGCGCCCTGATCGGGTCGGCAGCACGCAATCGAACATGTCGATGCCGCGCATCACGGCGCCGACCAGGTCGTCGGGCTTGCCCACCCCCATCAGGTAGCGCGGCGCAGCCTCGGGCAGTTCGGGCACCACTGCGTCGAGCACCCTAAACATGGCCTCCTGGCCCTCGCCCACCGCGAGGCCGCCCACGGCGTAGCCGTCGAAACCGACCCCCTTGAGCGCGGCGGCCGAATCCGCGCGCAGCCGCTCGTCCACGCCGCCCTGGTTGATCCCGAACAGACCGTAGCCGGCGCGCGCATCGAACGCCTGCTTCGAACGCTCAGCCCAGCGCATGGAACGCTCAACGGAGGCCGCCAGATCGCTGCCCGTCATTTCCGCGGGCGGGCATTCGTCGAGCACCATCGTGATGTCCGCGTCGAGGCAGCGTTGGATCTCTACCGCACGCTCGGGCGTCAGCTCGTGCACCGCCCCGTCGAGGTGGGATTGAAATTTCACCCCCGCCTCCGTCACGGTCCGGAGCTTGGCCAGCGACATCACCTGAAAACCCCCTGAATCGGTCAGGATTGGCCCCGGCCAATTCATAAATTCATGCAGGCCCCCCAGCCGCTGGACCCGCTCCGCGCCCGGGCGCAGCATCAGGTGATAGGTGTTGGCCAGCACAATCTCGCAACCCGCTGCTCGCAGCGTCCCGGGCGTCATTGCCTTCACCGTTGCGGCCGTACCCACCGCCATGAAGGCGGGCGTTGCGTATTCGCCGTGCGCGGTGCTCACCCGCCCCGCCCGCGCTAACCCGTCGCCAGCGGTCCGCGTGAAACCGAAGCGGGACGCGCTCACGCCGCCTCCCGGTGCAGGAGCGTCGCATCGCCGTAGGAATAAAACCGGTAGCCCACTTCAATTGCATGGTCGTACGCCGCCTTCATGCGCGCCGTACCGGCGAAGGCGCAGACCAGCATGAACAGCGTCGAGCGCGGCAGGTGAAAGTTGGTAAGCAACATATCGACCGACTTGAAGCGGTAGCCCGGGGTGATGAACAGGTCGATATCGCCCTCAAACGGGCCCACCCGGTCGTCCTCGCCCGCGGCCGCGGCCGCCTCCAGCAATCGAAGCGAGGTCGTGCCCACCGCCACGATCCGCCCGCCCGCGGCGCGGGTTTCGGCGATCGCATCCGCTGCCCCCTCGTCGAGCCGCCCCCACTCGGTGTGCATCCGGTGATCGCCCGTGTCCTCGGCCTTGACCGGCAGGAACGTCCCCGCCCCCACATGGAGCGTCACCACGGCCCGCGCAATGCCGCGCGCATCCAGCGCCGCCAGTAGCCGATCGGTGAAATGCAGCCCCGCCGTCGGCGCTGCCACCGCGCCCCGCTCAGTGGCAAAAATGGTCTGGTAATCCTCGCGGTCACGCCTGTCCGGCCCGTGCTCGCGGGGAATATAGGGCGGCAGCGGCACCGCGCCCGCCGTGTCGAGTGCGGCATCGAGCGGCGCACCCTCGCGATCGAAGGCGAGGCGTACCTCCCCGCCCTCGCCCTTGGCCACCACCGTCGCCCTCAACGCGCCGCCATGCAACTGCGCGCCGAACATCACTACGTCACCTTCCCGCAGCTTCTTCGCGGGCCGCGCGAACGCGTCCCAGACGCCGGCCTCGACCCGCTTGTGCAGGGTGGCCTCGATCCGCGCCGCGCCGCGCCGGCCCGTAAGCCGCGCCGGGATCACCTTCGTGTCGTTGACCACCAGCAAATCGCCCGCCTCCAGGCAGGCGGGCAGCTCCGAAACCAGCCGGTCCGCCAGCTCCGTGACGGTGACCTCGAGCATGCGCGCCCCATCGCGCGGGCTCGCCGGGCGCGCCGCGATACGCTCCCGCGGCAACTCGAAATCGAACTCGGAAACCTTCATCACCCACGCCCCATCGGCCCGCCTCTAACGGCAACAAAATAGAGAGAATCAGTAATTACTGCAATTAGTTACAGTTAAATCCTGAGACTAAACCCTCACTTTTCCTTGGCCAAGTGCGCAGGTAAAAGTTCGAGCACACGGGGCGAGACAAAGCCCGAAACGTCACCTCCCAGCGCGGCGATCTCCTTGACGAAGCGCGACGAGATGAACTGGTGATCACCCGACGCCATGAGAAACACCGTCTCGACCGAGGGGTCGAGTTTGGCGTTCATGCCCGTCATCTGGAATTCGTAGTCAAAATCCGAGACCGCGCGTAAGCCTCGTATGATAATCTGGGCACCGGACTGCTTGACGAAGGTCATCAGCAGGGTCGTCAGCGGCTGGACCTCGATCACCGTATCGCCATCGAGGTAGGCAGTTTCGGTGCGGACCATCTCGATGCGCTCTTCGAGCGGAAACACCGGCCCTTTACCGTCGTTTACCGCCACCGCGATAATGAGGCGATCGACCAGCCGGGTCGCGCGCCGGATGATGTCCGAATGGCCGAGCGTAATCGGATCGAAGGTTCCGGGATAAACGCCCGTGCGTTCCGCTGGCATTACGCCCCCTCCTCGCCCCCAGGTTCGTCATCCGGATCAGGCACGGTATCTCCAATTTCGTCGGCTTCGCTTGCCGCCGCAGCCGCCTCCGGAGCCGGGTCTTCCTTCTCGGTATCGCCGGGCGCCGCATCGGCGTCCTCGTCGTTGCTCCCGCCGATCACGCTTTCATCGAGCCGGGCGACGGACACGACCTGCTCGTCTTTACCCAGCTTGAAGATGGTCACGCCCCGCGCGCCGCGGCCCACGCGGCTGATATCACCGACCCGCGTGCGGATGACCTTTCCGCCGTTGGTCACCAGCATGATCTCGTCCTCGTCGCCGACCGCGAAGCCCGCAACCACCTCAGATTTTTCGTCCAGCGCGATATTGATGATGCCCTTGCCGCCGCGCCGCGTCACCCGGTAGTCATGGCTCGAGCTTCGCTTGCCCAGACCATCGTTGCGCACGGTCAGCAAAAGCTGCTCGTGGGCTGCGATCTCGGCGCGGCGTTCCGGATCGAGGCTCGGCACCTCACCCTCGCGCTTGCGCCCAAAATAGCCGTCGCGCTCCTCCGACGTGACGTCGAGATGATCGAGAATCGACATCGAGATCACCCGGTCGCCGGCGGCCAGATCGATCCCGCGCACGCCCTGCGAGCTGCGCCCCTTGAACAGGCGAACATCGTCGGCCACGAAGCGAATGCATTTGCCGCCCCGCGCGGCGAGCATTACATCGTCGTTGGCTGCGCAGATCCGCACGCCCACGATCGAATCTTCGGCGTCCAGCTTCATGGCAATGATGCCGCTCGAGAGCACGTTGGCGAAGTCCGAGCCCCGGTTGCGTCGCACCCGGCCCGAGGCGGTAGCAAACATAAGCTGAAACTCGCCCCAGCTGTCCTGGTCCTCTGGCATTGCCAGCACCGTCGAGATGGTTTCGTTCTCGTCGAGCGGCAGCAGGTTGATGATCGGCTTGCCGCGCGCCTGGGGCTCCGCCTGGGGCAGGCGGTAAACCTTGATTTTGTAGACCTTCCCCTTGCTGGTGAAGAACAGCAGCGGCGCGTGGGTGCTGGCAACGAGCAAACGCGCGACGAAATCCTCCTCGCGGGTGCTCATGCCCGAGCGGCCCTTGCCCCCCCGGCGCTGGGCCCGGTAGGTCGACAGCGGTACGCGCTTAACGTAGCCGCTGTGCGAGATGGTCACGACCATGTCCTCGCGCTGGATCAGGTTCTCGACGTCGTGCTCGAACTCCTGATCCTCGATCGTAGTGCGCCGCTCGTCGGCGAATTCGTTGCGCGCCTCAATCAGCTCTTCGCGCAGCACCTCAAGCAGCCGTTCGTGCGATTGCAGGATGGCGAGATAGAACTTTATCTTTTCGCCGATCTCGCCCAGCTCTTCGGCGATCTTGTTGCGCTCGAGCCCGGTCAGGCGGTGGAGGCGAAGGTCGAGGATCGCCTTGGCCTGGGTTTCCGAAAGCCGGTACTCGCCCTCGCCCGAGATCAGCCGGTCGGGCTCGTCGATCAGCTCGATCAACGGGCGCACGTCCTCGCCCGGCCAGGCGCGCGCCATCAGCGCTTCGCGTGCCGCAACGGGGTCCTTGGCGGCCCGGATCAGCTTGATCACGGCGTCGAGGTTTGCGACCGCGATGGCCAGGCCGACCAAGACATGGGCCCGGTCGCGCACCTTGTGCAGCTCGAATGCGGTGCGCCGGGTGATCACTTCCTCGCGATGCGCGATGAACGCCGCCAGGATCTCTTTGAGGTTGAGCAGCTCCGGGCGGCCTGCGTTAAGCGCCACCATGTTGACCCCGAAGCTGGTCTGCAGCGGGGTGTAGCGGAACAGCTGATTAAGCACCACCTCGGGCATGGCGTCACGCTTGAGCTCGATCACCACCCGTACGCCGTCCCGGTCGGATTCGTCGCGCAACTCCGAGATACCCTC
Source organism: Alphaproteobacteria bacterium (assembly GCA_963694715.1). Lineage (GTDB taxonomy): Bacteria > Pseudomonadota > Alphaproteobacteria > UBA828 > JAPUJA01 > CAVOEB01. The sequence goes on from CAVOEB010000034.1 coordinate 12,504, forward strand.
GACGCGCTCCTCCTTCACCACTTCGGCGATGCGCTCGATCATGCGCGACTTGTTGACCTGGAAAGGGATCTCCGTCGCCACGATGGAGTCGCGATCCTTGCCGAATTTCTCGAAATGGGTTCGGCTCCTGATCATCACCGAGCCGCGCCCGGTCTCGAACGCCGAGCGGATTCCGGCGCGCCCGAGAATGATGCCCCCGGTCGGAAAATCCGGACCGGGCATCAGTTCAAGCAAGCCGTCGATTCCAATCGCCGGATCGTCGATCATAGCGATCGTCGCGTCGATCACTTCGCCCAAATTGTGCGGCGGAATATTCGTCGCCATGCCGACGGCAATGCCGCCGGCGCCGTTGACCAGCAAATTAGGTACCTGCGTCGGCAGGACCACGGGCTCATGCACGCTGCCGTCGTAGTTAGGCTGGAAATCGACGGTTTCCTTGTCGATATCGGCGAGCTGCGCGTGCGCGGCCTTGGCCATGCGCACTTCGGTGTAGCGCATCGCGGCAGCCCGGTCGCCGTCCATCGAGCCGAAATTGCCCTGGCCGTCGAGCAAGGGCAGGCGCATGGAAAATTCCTGTGCCATGCGCACCAGCGCGTCGTAGATCGCCGAATCGCCATGGGGGTGGTACTTGCCCATGACATCGCCGACGACCCGGGCCGATTTGCGGTAGGCCTTGTTCCAGTCGCAGCCCCCTTCGTTCATGGCGTGCAGGATGCGCCGATGGACCGGCTTGAGGCCGTCGCGCACGTCGGGCAGTGCGCGCGAGACGATCACGCTCATGGCGTAGTCGAGGTAGGAGACTTTCATCTCCTCCTCGATGGAAATCGAACCAAATACTTCGGGTGTGCTGGGTGGTGGCGTGGTCACGAAATCTCGCTGGTTGGTTAACGTTACGACCCGGGAAAATCCGAGCCCAAAGGCCATCTAGAAGATACCCGGTTTCGCCCCGTGCAACAACGTCGGCGATCTCGTGTCGGCGTCTCGTCCGTCAGATTTTCCACGTCAAAAATAGAAAAAATTCCTTTTTAATTTCAATGACTTAAAAACCTGCTCCCGACCCATGACCCAGCGCGGCCCTCCTACGGCTCGACCGTCTGCACCGGGGCATCCGGGGTCTACGCCAGTCCGTCCGAAAAATCGGTCGAATCGCGTCTCAAGCGGCGGCAAGAGCAAGCTTAGGGACGACCGCCGCGACGCGGCGGTGAGCGTCGGCGATGCTCCCACACAGGAACCGGCGTGCAACCCCTTCGGGGACCTGCGCGGCGCGTAGAGCGGTGAGCGTTTAATCATCGCGGTTTCGCAAGACATTCCGGTAGAGCGCCAGATTGCCGCGGAACGTGCAGTAGTACCAATGGTCCCAGACGTTGCCAGGTCGATCGCCAGAGATCTCGATAGAGTGATTTTCCGCCACCCATTTCTGCAACTCAGGATCGTCAATCTGCAGGTCCATCCAGCGGGCGGGACGGGTTTTAGCCTCAAGACCGTTATGGCCGATCACCTGGGAATTGCCGAAGAACCGGGGCCCGCAATTCTCGGCCAGAACATCGAGCACATCATTTTTGTAGCTCACAAAATCATACACCGTGGGCCCGCTGTCCGCCCCGAGGCTCAGGGCTTCGAGCCGTTGACACAACAGCTGGGCCTCGAAGACGTACTCGGAACCGCCCAGAATGACGGCCCGGTCGATTCGCTCGATGATCTCCGGTTGATGCTTGGCCGCGAAGGCCGGGCGCGGATAACGAGCCGGGCGCCCAGGCTGTGGGTCACGATGTCGATCCGGCGATTCAACAGACGCCGCGCGACCTCGTTGAGCACCTGAACAAAGGGCCAGGCTGAGCGTTCAGAAAATTCGTAGGCCCGAGCATAGAAATTCTGGCCATATTCGAGCAACGACTAAGCAAATCCGGGCTGGCTGTGCCAACCGAACGCCACTGCGAGCCCTGTTCTGCCCGTGGAATCCTCAGGGCCGAATCCGAGATGCAAGGGCCAGCTCGTCGTGTGCTCCTTCTGCTCCTCGGCTTCGCTGCGACCTTGGAAATGACAGACCCCCGAATGGGGATTATCGGATGCCGCGGGAACGGGAGTTGCCGCCTGCTTTGAATCGAACAGGAAGCGGTGAGCCATGACGACGACCGGTTGATCGTCGCCAAGTTAATCCGCCGCAGTTTCGAGCGCGTGCCCCGGGTAGCTGGCGAGCGGCGAATCGCTCGATTTGAAAGCGGGAGGCACGAAGCTCCCCAACAAGCCGGTCTGTCGGGCCGGGTCAAAATCTTCTGATACCCAATTGCCCTTGCCGTCAGGCGCAAACAGGTCTTCTTTCAGGCACGAAAAGCGAATGATCGACACGACCGTCGCTCCTGTTGTCTCGCGCGCAGCGCTCCCCGTCCCGCCGCCCCTGATTTAGAACGGAATCTCGTCGTCAAGCTCGCTGCCACCACCCGAGGGTCCGCCCGATGGACCGCTGCCTCCACCGCCGGATGGGCCACCCGATTCGCCGCCTCCTCCACCGCCGCCGCCATAACCACCGCCATCACCGCGGCCTTCGCTCCTGCCGTCAAGCATAGTCAACTCGCCCCGGTAGCGTTGCAGCACGGTCTCGGTGGTGTACTTCTCCACTCCGCTCTGGTCGGTCCATTTTCGGGTCTGCAGCTGGCCCTCAAGATAGATTTTCGAGCCTTTTGATAGATACTTCTGGGCGATCTCGCCGAGCCGCTCGTTGAAAATCACTACGCGGTGCCACTCGGTCTTTTCTTTGCGTTCGCCGGACGCCTTGTCTTTCCAGCTTTCGGAAGTTGCGACGGAGAGGTGAACGATCGCTGTGCCGTCCTGAGTATGCCGGGTCTCGGGATCGCGCCCCAGATTGCCGATCAAGATCACCTTATTCACACTACCCGCCATCGCGCATCTCCCTCCGGTCCAATTGTTGCCCGATACTACGCGCAAGCGCCGGGTCGGCGCAATCGCACGACCGATGCGAAATCTGATTTGTTGCGATCAGCCCGATTTTGCGAGCCCGCTACTGCCCGCGTCAGGCCGAGACCGCGACTGCGGGCCGCCCCACTGCGGCGTAAGCCTTCGTGGCGACTGAACGCCATTTAGCCTTGCCTTCTAAAGCTAAACGGAAAATCAATCACCGCCGTCCAAACAGGGCCTGGCCGACAATCGCGGCCAGTACCACGCCGCCACCCGCGAGGGTGAGATCGCGCGGCACCTCGCCCAGACCAGCCCAGACCCATACCGGAGCGAGAACGATCTCGATCAGGGCAAAGAAAATCAGCTCCGCGGCCGGCAGGTGGCGTGAGCCCGCGGTGAAGAAGATCAACCCGACCCCGATCAGGCCGGCGCCCATCAGGCAACTCAGCCAGATGTCCTGACCCGTGACCGCGAATCCATCGGCGAAGATCGCCGCCACGCCGGCGGCGAGAAAGCCACCCAGACAAAGTGCGGGCAGCATGTCCTGCCTCCGGCCGCGGCGCAGGAACACCACGTAGGCGGCGTAGCCCAGCATGGTCATGACCGCCAGCAGGTTGCCCAGCAGGAAGCCCGCCCCAATCCCATCGCCGACCATGATGCCGATCCCGGCGACGACGACGATCATGGCCACGATCACCGCAAGGCTTACCCGCTCGCCCATGATCAGCCAGGCGAGCCCGGCCGCCGCGAAGGGCGCGCCCGCCAGGATGAACATAGCGTTTGCGACGGTCGTTTCCGTCACGGAGAAGACCAGGCCGGTGATCGACACGGCGACGAACAAGGCGGCCAGCAGCCCGTTCAAGCCGATCCGGCGGAACTGGTCGAGCGTGCCTCCGCGGTAGCGGAAAATCAGGTAGAGCAGAATGAATGCGCCCAGCGAGCCCGCGCGCATCGTGACGATCTGCCACGGCCCCGCAATTTCGATGTAGCGGAGCAAAAGCGCCGTCAGGCTCCACAACACGCCAGCGCTCATCACCAGAAAAATCCCCCGCTGGTAATGCGGGTCCCGGAAATTGGCGTCGACCGCCCCCTCGCCGTGGTTCGAATTCATTGTCCTGGGGTGTTCCTGATTCTTATCGTTATCGTTTTATTTCAGGCCGTTGTGCCGAATTCTCCCTACCCTGCCGTCGGTTTCAACGCAATCGATCCGTTTCATGGCTCCGAAACCCGCTCACAGATTGGCCGACACGCGGCAGCACAGTTTCCCTCGAGCGGTCCCGCTGCGCGGCGACCCCCGAACACCCATTCGGAGTCGCAATTTTCCGCGCAAAGTCGCATATAGTCATAGGTTGCGCCTGACAGCCCTGAAGCAGACCCCATGACGCCTCAATGAACCCCAAGATTACCATTCTCGGCGCCCGCGAGCATAACCTCAAAGGCTTCGATCTTGTCCTTCCGCGCGACAGCCTAACCGTGATCACGGGCCTGTCCGGCTCTGGCAAATCGTCGCTCGCGTTCGATACCATCTACGCCGAGGGCCAGCGCCGCTACGTCGAAAGCCTCTCCGCCTACGCCCGCCAGTTTCTCCAGCTCATGGACAAGCCCGACGTCGAATCCATCGAAGGGCTGTCTCCGGCGATTTCTATCGAGCAGAAGACAACCTCGAAAAACCCCCGCTCCACCGTCGGCACGGTCACCGAAATCTACGACTACCTGCGCTTGCTGTTCGCCCGGGTCGGAGTGCCCTACTCGCCCGCGACCGGCCTACCGATCGAGAGCCAGACCGTCTCGCAAATGGTCGACCGGATCATCGCCATGCCCGAAGGCGCCCGGCTCTATCTGCTCGCTCCGGTCGTGCGTGGGCGCAAGGGCGAATACAAGAAAGACCTCCAGCTTCTGATGAAGAAGGGCTTCACCCGGGTCAAGGTCGACGGCGAGATCCACGAGATCGACGAAGTTCCCGCGCTCAACAAGAAGAAAAAACACGACATCGAGGTCGTCGTCGACCGCCTGGTCGTGTCCGCCGATCTGGGCAACCGGGTTGCCGATTCCGTCGAGACCGCACTCGGCCTGTCCGACGGCCTGGTCATCGCGGAAAACGCCGACTCGGGCGAACAGACTCTGTTTTCGGCCAAGTTCGCCTGCCCCGTCTCGGGCTTTACCATCGACGAGATCGAGCCCCGCCTGTTTTCTTTCAACAACCCGTTCGGCGCCTGCCCGACCTGCGATGGGCTCGGCGTGCAGATGTATTTCGATCCCGAGCTGGTCGTACCCGACGGCCGGCTCAGCTTGCGCGAGAGCGCCATCGCGCCGTGGTCGGGAAGCTCGACCCAGTATTACGCGCAGACCCTCAATTCGCTGGCCCGTTCCTTCAAGTTCTCGACCAACACGCCGTGGCACGATCTGCCCGAGCAGCACCGCGAAATCGTGCTGTTCGGCACCGGCGAGAAGCCCGTCATCTTCACCTACGACGACGGCCTGCGCAGCTATGAGACGACCAAGCCGTTCGAGGGCGTGATCCCGAACATCGAACGCCGCCACACCGAATCCGATAGCTCGTGGCTGCGCGAAGAACTCGCGCGCTATCAAAGCAGCGCGCCCTGCGAGGTCTGCGGCGGCCACCGTCTCAAGCCCGAGGCCCTCGCCGTGAAGATCGCGGGGCTGCATATAGGCGAGGTCGTGGCATTTTCCATCGACCGCGCGGCGCAGTGGTTCGCCGACCTCGACGAGCAGCTCACGCCCAAGCAACGCGAGATCGCCATCCGCATCCACAAGGAAATCAAGGAACGGCTGGGCTTCCTGGTCAACGTCGGGCTCGAATACCTCACGCTTTCGCGCAATTCGGGCACCCTCTCAGGCGGCGAGAGCCAGCGCATCCGGCTCGCCTCCCAGATCGGCTCGCGCCTGACCGGCGTGCTCTACGTCCTCGACGAACCCTCCATCGGCCTCCACCAGCGCGACAACGGCCGCCTGCTCGAAACCCTGAAAGACCTGCGCGACCTCGGCAATACGGTGATCGTCGTCGAACACGATGAAGAGGCGATGCTGGCCGCCGAGCACATCGTCGACATGGGACCGGGCGCCGGCATCCATGGCGGCGAGGTCGTCGCCGAGGGCACGCCCGCGCAAGTCATGGCCAATCCCGCAAGCCTCACCGGGCGCTATCTTACGGGCGTCGAGCAGATCCCCATCCCGGCGACCCGCCGCCCCGGGCACAAGGGCCAGCAGATCGCGGTCAAGGGCGCGCGAGCCAACAACCTCTGCGCGATCGACGTCACCCTGCCGCTCGGCACCTTTACCTGCGTTACCGGGGTTTCGGGCGGCGGCAAGTCGACCCTCGTGATCGACACCCTGTACAAGACCGTCGCCAAGCGTCTGAACAACGCGCGGGTCCATCCCGGCGCCCACGACGCCATCGAGGGGCTTGAATTTCTCGACAAGGTGGTCGATATCGACCAGTCGCCCATCGGGCGCACGCCGCGCTCCAACCCGGCGACCTATACCGGCGCGTTCGCGCCGGTCCGCGACTGGTTCGCCGGCCTGCCCGACGCCAAGGCGCGGGGCTACAAGCCCGGACGCTTTTCGTTCAACATCAAGGGCGGGCGCTGCGAGGCCTGCAAGGGCGACGGGCTGATCAAGATCGAGATGCATTTCCTGCCCGACATCTACGTCCAGTGCGACGTCTGCCGCGGCCGGCGCTACAACCGCGAGACCCTTGACATCCTCTATCGCGGCCAGTCCATCGCCGACGTGCTTGAGATGACCGTCGACGAAGGCGCCGAGTTCTTCAAGGCGGTGCCCGCGATCCGCGACAAGCTCACGACCCTGCAGCGGGTCGGGCTGGGCTATATCCATGTCGGCCAGTCGGCCACCACCCTCTCGGGCGGCGAGGCGCAGCGGGTCAAGCTCGCCAAGGAGCTCTCGCGCCGGGCCACTGGCAAGACCCTCTACATCCTCGACGAACCGACCACCGGCCTGCACTACCACGACGTGCGCAAGCTGCTCGACGTGCTCCACGCCCTGGTCGAGCAAGGCAACACCGTGGTCGTCATCGAGCACAACCTCGAAGTCGTCAAGACCGCCGACTGGGTCGTCGATCTCGGCCCCGAGGGCGGCGACAAGGGCGGCCGCGTCGTAGCTCTGGGAACCCCCGAGGCGGTCGCTAAGGTAAAAGAGAGCTTCACCGGCCAATACCTCGCCGGCTATTTCTCCCGGGGCAAAAAGAAAAAACTCAAGAAGGCGGGTTGAGCGCGGCCATGCCCCGATCCCCCAGCAACCCCGCGCCCACTGTCGTCCACGTCATCGGCGGCGGCCTGGCCGGCTGCGAAGCCGCCTGGCAGTTGGCCCGCGCGAACCTGCATGTGGTGCTCCACGAGATGCGCCCCGAACGGGAGACCGAGGCCCACGTCACCGATACCCTGGCCGAGCTGGTCTGCTCGAACTCGTTCCGTTCCGACGACGCCGAGAACAACGCCGTCGGCCTGCTTCACGAAGAGATGCGCCGGGCCGGCTCGCTCATCCTGCGCGCCGCGGACAAGCACCAGGTGCCCGCGGGCGGGGCGCTGGCGGTCGACCGCGAGGGCTTCGCCGCGGCCGTGCAGGCCGCCATCGAAGCCGAGCCCCAGATCATCGTCATGCGCGAGGAGGTGTCCTCCCTGCCGCCGCCCAGCATCGGCCCCGCGATCGTCGCCACCGGGCCACTCACCTCGCCCGATTTTGCCGAGGCAATCCGCGATCTGACCGGCGAGGACGGGCTTGCTTTCTTCGATGCCATCGCGCCAATCGTTCACAAGGGCAGCATCGATCTCGAGACCGCCTGGTTCCAGTCGCGCTACGACAAGGAAGGCCCCGGCGGCGATAAGGCGGCCTACATCAACTGTCCTCTTACGAAGGAGCAGTACGACGGTTTCATCGCCGCCCTGCTCGCTGCCGAGAAGACCGAGTTCAAGGAATGGGAGGGCACGCCCTATTTCGACGGCTGCCTGCCCATCGAGGTGATGGCCGAGCGCGGCCCCGAAACGCTGCGCTTCGGGCCCATGAAACCGGTTGGCCTGACCAACCCCCGCGCGCCCCAAGTAAAGGCTCACGCCATCGTCCAGCTCCGCCAGGACAATGCGCTGGGCACGATCTACAACATGGTGGGCTTCCAGACCAAGCTCACCCATGGCGAACAGACCCGTATCTTCCGCACCATCCCCGGCCTCGAAAATGCGAAATTTGCGCGGCTCGGTGGCATCCACCGCAACGCCTTTCTGAACTCACCCCGCCTGCTCGATGCAGGCCTTCGTCTGAAAGCCGCGCCCCACATCCGCTTCGCCGGCCAGATCACTGGCGTCGAGGGCTATGTGGAAAGCGCCGCCATCGGTTTGCTCGCGGGCCGTTTTACCGCCGCCGAGCTGGCCGGCGATGACGCCGCCGCTCCACCCGGTACCACCGCGTTGGGCGCGCTGCTGGGCCACATTACGGGCGGCGGCGATGCGAAGACCTTCCAGCCCATGAACGTCAATTTCGGCCTCTTCCCGCCGCTGGCCGAGCCGGTCAAGAAGAAGGAGCGCAAACCCGCGATGATCGCCCGTGCGCGCGCCGATCTCGCCCGCTGGCTCGAATCCCCGGTCCCTGCCGTTGCCGAGTAGCCGGTGCCTTCCGGTCCCGTTGATTCGGGAGCCCAAATCAGCCATCTTGCGGGTTCAACTTTCGACCGGATGCGTCCCCCCACCATCGGCGGATCGCTAAAGGCCACGACCGTGGCGTGGCCCGCTACGTCTGCTGCCGTGAGCGACGAGGATTTGATCGACCGATGTCCACGCCATTCACCGAACTCCCCGAAGCCGACCAATTGGCCCGCCTCCATGGGCTGGCCACCGCAGCACTCGCCCGCTACGGGCTGGCCGCTGATTGCCCGGTGACCCTGGTCAACAATTCGGAGAACGCGACCTATGCGGTCGACCTGCCCGAGACCGGCGAGCGCTGCTTCCTGCGGATCCACCGCACCCATTACCATTCGGATTACGGCATCCGCTCCGAGCTGTTGTGGATGAACGCGCTGCGCGAGGCCACCGGCTTGGTCACGCCCGAGGCAATTCCAGGGCTCGACGGCGACGAACTGCAGATCGTCGAGACGCCCGAGATGGGCGAGGCACGCCGCGTCGTGCTATTCAAGGAAGTCCGGGGTGTCCACCCAAGCGAGGTCGATATTGCCGGCCCGTTCCGGCGTCTCGGCGCAATCGCGGCCGCGTTTCACGACCACGTCATGACCTGGCCGCGGCCTGGCTGGTTCGAGCGGCTGACCTGGAATTTCGAGACCACCGTTGGCGACACGCCCAACTGGGGCCGCTGGCAGGACGCTCCCGGGGTCACGCCCGCCCATCACGATGTCCTCGTGCGCGCCGTCGAGCTCGCGCGCGAGAAGCTCGAGGCCTTCGGCAAGGCGCCCGAACGCTACAACCTGACCCACGCGGATCTGCGCATCGACAACTTCCTGGTCGAGGACGGCGAGCCGCGCATCCTCGATTTCGACGACAGCGGTTTTTCCTGGCTGCTCTACGATGCCGCCACGGCCGTCTCGTTCATGGAAGAGCAACCCGATCTTGAAACCCTGCTCACCAACTGGGTTGAGGGCTACCGCGAGGTCCGCGAGTTGCCCGTCGAGGATGTCCGGATGATCCCGACCTTTGTCCAGCTCCGACGCATCATGATCATGGGCTGGATCGCCTCGCACCCTAAGACCGACCTCGCGCGCGACACGGGCGGGCCCTACACGGAAGGTTCCGTCCGCCTCGCCCAGGCCTATCTCGACGGGCGCTTCCTCACCGGCCTAGACTAGGGCCGGGCTCCAGCCCCTGAAAGACACGTCATGAAACCGTTCGCCTCCCTAACTCCTCACGGCAAATTGGTCCGCGTGCGCGCGCTCGCCGAGGCAGCACTGGCCCGCTACAGCCTACCCGCAGCCACGAAGCTGACTATGGTCAACCACACGGAGAACGTCACCTACGCGGTGGACCCCCCGGGGGCGGCGCGGCTCTTCATGCGGGTCCATCGCACCGGCTACCACACGGCCCGCGCCGTGGAATCCGAGCTCGCTTGGGCGCGCGCGGTGCGCGAAGACCTAGGCATCGTCACGCCCAAGGCGATCCCGGGCGCCGACGGCGCACTGGTCCAGATCGTCGATTATTCCGGCATCGACGAGGCGCGCCGCGTGGTGCTGTTCCACAAGGTCGAGGGCCGGCGCGTCAGCGAAGAGCGCGACATGATCGCGCCCTTCCGCCGCCTCGGCGCGACGGCGGCGCGGCTCCACGCCCACACGCTCACCTGGCAGCCGCCGCCCTGGTTCGAGCGTTTTTCGTGGGATTTCGAACACACCCTGGGGGCGACGCCCCACTGGGGGCCCTATGCCGAAGCGCCCGGGCTCAGCGCGGCCGATCTCGAGCTCCTCGCCCGGGTCGTCGAGTGCATCCGCACCCGCCTCGAAGCCTACGGCAAGGCGCCCAAGCGTTTCGGGCTAGTCCACACGGACCTCCGGCTCGACAACTTCCTGGTCAAGGGCACCGAGACCCGCGTGCTCGACTTCGACGATTGTGGTTTCGCCTGGCACCTGCACGATTTTGGCGCGGCGGTGACCATGCTCGAAGACCGCCCCGACATGCCCGCCCTCGCCCAGGCCTGGCTCGACGGCTACCGCACCGTGGGCAGCCTCGATCGCACGGACCTCGACATGGTCGCGAGCTTCGTTATGTCCCGGCGTCTCGCGGCCGCCGGCTGGATCGCGAGCCACTCTGATTCCCCGCTTTCGCAAGCCCTCGGCGTGCCCTATTCTCAAACCACGGTACGCCTCGCCCGCGATTATCTCGCCGACCGCTACCTCGCCGATTTGAAGTAGAGAACAGCCGGTGCACCGCAGTAAACCAGTTTCCCCAAGCGCGCGCCGGCCGCGGTCACGGCCAGTCAGTAATTCTTGGCGGGCCGGGGTTGGCCGAGGGCGGCCAGCCTCGACAAAATGTTTTGGCGCTAGCCTGCGCCGCGCTTGAGCGCGATAAAACCATCTGCGTGGCGACTGAGTGCTGCCCAGTATTGAGCATCAAAGCCCGGGAGGAACTATTTTAGATGACCGCAGCACCCGCCACTCCGGCCTACGCCGCGCCCTTCGCGCTGCGCTTCGGGCTGATCATGCTGATGGGTCTGATATCCATGATCTGGTTCGTGCTCAACCGCATCGCGGCCGAGGGCGGCGTGCCCTTCATGGGCGTCGCCTTCGCGCAGTGCGCCGGCGGCGCGGCGTTCATGGCCGCTCTCCTGCTCATCCGGCGCAAGCGCGTCCCCCTGAGCCGCGATCACCTGATCATGTACGCCATCTGCGGCTTCCTCGGCGCCGCGGTGCCCTATACCTCGGTTGCCTTCGCCTCGCCGCGCCTGCCCGTTGGCGTACTCAGCATGGGGCTCGCGATCGAGCCGGCGCTGACTTACCTGGTCGCACTCCCCCTGCTGCTCGAAAAATTCCGCACCGTCCGCTTTTTCGGAATCCTCGTCGGAATCGCAGGCCTGATGCTGATCCTTCTGCCCCAAGCCGCGCTGCCCTCACCCGACATGGTGCCCTGGGTCATCCTCGGGCTGTGCGCGCCGATCGGCTGGGCGACGTGGAACAACTATATCGTCGTCGCCCGGGCACGCGATACGGATTCGAATGCCATCGTCTTCGGCATGCTGGTGTGTGCCGCCGTCATGTTGTTGCCCCCCACCGCCGCCACGGGCGCGCTGTGGTGGTTTAACGGGCCGGGCGGTGACGTCTGGTGGGCCGTCGTCGCGCTGACCATCCTGAATTCCGCCGGCTGGGTCCTCGGCTTCGAGACGGTCAAACTCACCGGGCCGGTGTTCTATTCCACCTGGGCCTTCTTCGCCGTGCCCCTCACCATGCTCGCGGGCATCGTGATCTTCGCCGAGAGCCATAGCTTGTGGATCTGGAGCGCGCTCGTCCTCCTCCTGATCAGCCTCTACCTCGTCAACCTGACCATGGCCTCCGCCAGGCGCCGGACGGAGAGCTCGTGACCCAGGCCCTCGTCGGCCCGGCCTACACCGCCCCCTTCGCCGCACGCTTCGGGCTCATCCTGGCGGTCGCCGCACTCACCGCCTCGTGGTACGTCTTCAACCGGGTCGCGACCGAGGGCGGCATTCCCTATCTGGGCGTCGTCTTCTGGCAATGCTGCGGCAGCGCGCTCATCCTCGGTGTGGCGCTGTTGATCCGCCGCCAGCGCATCCCGCTCCACCGCCGCCATCTCGCCTTCTACACCGTCTCGGGGCTGCTCGGCGCGGTCATTCCCTTCATCGGCGTCGCGCTGGCCGCGCCCGAGGTGCCCGTAGGCGTGCTCAGCATAGGCCTCACCCTCGAGCCGGGGGTGACCTATCTGATTGCTCTTCCCCTGCTGCTCGAACGGTTTCGTACCATCCGCTTCGCCGGCATTCTGCTCGGCATCGCGGGCCTCATGCTGGTCCTGCTGCCCGAAGCCGCCCTGCCCTCGCGCGCCATGGTGCCCTGGGTCCTGGTCGGGCTGGCGTTGCCCATCGGCCAGGCGCTTTGGAACAACTATGTCGGCTTCGCGCGCCCGCCCGACGTCGGCTCGCACGTTCTCGCCTTCGGCCTGGTCGCGGCGGCGACGCTGATGCTGCTGATACCGGCGATTACGACCGGCGCCATCTGGTGGTTTGACGGCCCGGGCCCGAATTCCGACCTGTGGTGGCCGCTCGTCGCTCTCGCGGTGGCCAACTGCGGCTGGGTCGTCGGGTTCGAAGCGGTTCGCCTCGCGGGGCCCGTGTTCTTCTCGATGTATGCCCTGATCGGCACGCCCCTGACCATCGCCGTCGGCATGGTCGCCTTTGGCGAGCGTCACTCGGCGTGGGTCTGGAGCGCGCTCATCCTCCTGCTCGCCAGCCTCTACTTGGTCAACATGACCATGTCGTCAGCACGGCGGCGGACATGAGCCCGCAAGTGTAGGCCGACGTTTATGCGCCGCACCCGCGTAGGCGTAGACCCGTCGGGTCCGCTGCCGTGAGCGACAAAAAAACACGGCGACAGACTCCACTTCCCGTAAAATAAGGCCATGCCGCAACCTGACCGAACCTTGGCCCCATGACCGCTGCGCTCGCGCCGCTCAGCGTCCGGCTGCGCCTGCTCGTGGTCATCGCGGCGTCCGCGACCGCCTATTTTTCCCTGCTCCGGGTCACCACGGAAGCGGGTGTGCCGCCTTTCGGGTTCGTCTTCTGGCACTGCATCGCGAGCGCGCTTCTCCTGGTGCCGATCATGATCGCCCGCCGCACCCCGCTGCGGCTCGGCCGCGCCGAGCTGAAATTCTGCACGGTCTCCGCCGCGCTCGGCCTGGCTCTACCGTTTATCGCGCTGGTCCTGGCCTCGCCGCGCATTCCCGTCGGCATCGTCGGCATGGTCGTGACCATCGAGCCCGCGATCACCTACCTCATCGCCCTGCTGCTCGTCATCGAGCGATTCCGCTGGCTCCGCGTCGGCGGCGTGTTGCTGGGCGTTGGCGGGTTGCTGCTGATCGTGCTCCCCGAGGCCAGCCTGCCCAGCCCGGATATGGTGCCTTGGGTCCTGGTCGCCTTCGCCATGCCGCTCTGCTGGGCGGGTTGGAGCAACTGGATGTCGATTGCCATGCCCCCTGCGATGGGCGGGGTCGCCGCCACCTTCGGCCTGATGGTGATCGCCGCTCTGATGCTGCTCCCCGTCGCGGCGGCGACCGGTCAGCTCTGGTGGTTCGACGGGCCAAGCGGCGGGATGTGGTGGGTGCTGCCCATCTTCGCCGCAATCAACGCCGTGCTCTGGACTGCCGAGTTCGAATCCGTTCGAGTCTCGGGGCCAGTATTCTATTCGCTCTGGGCCTTCATCGGCACGCCCATGGCGATCGCCTCGGGCATGCTGTTCTTCAACGAAAGCCCTTCGTTGTGGATCTGGAGTGCGCTAGTGGTGCTGTTCGCCAGCCTGTGGCTAGTCAACCACACCATGGACGCGGTCAAAATGCTCGGATGAAGGCAGAGCGGCCCTGGAGGAAAGAAGGTCAACGCCGCCTTGAATGGAACTCAAAATCGCACTCACTATTCATACCAATAGGGCGCTTTTTTGTAATTATCCCAGACACTAATGTCATGCGGGTAGAAGCGCTCGGCACCAGCGGCCCTCAGTATTTGAAGCCACTTCAATGATTCAATTGATTTAACCGGATCGAGGTGAATGCCCGTAGCGAGCATCTCATCCAAGTTCCTTTGCGTATAAGCGGCATCTCCTACAAACACCATCACCGTGAGGCGAATTACCTCGGGCGTGCTGTTGAAATATCTAAAAGGATCCTTCGTCCGCCGAGGCTAAGGGCTGACCGCAAAGGCCTCAAGGCGATTTAATTTGATACCGCCTTCTGTTGTTATCTGCACCCAAAATCAAGATGTGCGTTTCGGAGCACGGTCCTACCCCATTAGCGAAAATTAAGCGGCGTCTATATGCCTTACTGTTATCTCAGTGACGACAGTCATCAATCCTCCTAGTCCGCACGCGACCGGCAAAGCCGCTCTATCCCATGCGCTTGATACGCCCGGACCGCGGGCTCTTCCCGGGTTCCGCTTCGTTCACAATGTCGGTTGCAGCCATCGTGTTGGAAGCTTTGCCTTCCAAGAGCATGCGCGGATCGTTGTACTCGTACCAGCCTAGCATGGGCGGGTGCAGGTTGTAGCCGATCAGGCGCTGCAATTTTTGCGAAAGATGCTTCGCAACCCTTGGTGGACAAGCAAGGTACTGATTTTCTTCCTGACGCAACCAGCCCAACGAATAGCCCAGGATAATGCCGGTGCGGTAATCGTCGGTGAAGTTCTCCGCTCCCCCATGATACATCGATCCCATATAGAAGATTGCCGAGCCCTTGGGCATCACGGCCTGAATAACCTCGCCTCGCTTGGGTGCCCGCCTGTCATCCCACTTGTGACTACCCGGAACCACCTGGGTGGCCCCGTTTTCCTCGGTCATGTCGGTCCCGGCCCAAATCGTCGTAATCACAGTTTCCGGGCCCGGATGTCTGAAGGGGTAGAGCGAGTCGTCCCGGTGCAGCACCTGGAGCGATTCGCCCTCACTGATCGAAACGGCCGTCGTGGTCGCGAGCCTGTAGTTGTGGCAATGATCGAGCAGCATTTTGTCGATCACCCCGAGAACGAGGGGATGGACGGCCATTTTTTCACCCAGTGTCTTTGATTTCGTAGCCAGGCCCGAAGCCCTCTTGGTGCGCAAGCCGACAAACTCGCCCCGGCCGTAGGGTGTCTTATCCAGATAGGGCTGAAGCTCGCCCATCACCTGGTCCATGACCTTGTTCGAGACCAAGTTACGCACGATGCAGCAGCCGTGGCGCCGAAGCGCCCGAACGACCTTATCGACGCTTGCATCCTTTTTTGTCGAAATAGGTCATCTTCGGCGCGCCGCGCTCACCCGGTGACGCGTATTTTGCTCGTCGCTTCGGGGCGACGTGGCCATCGCTGGCTTTTGAGTTCGTTTGTGCGACAGCGGCCATCGAGAGCCTCCAAATTCGTACTAACCGACATTCCCCAGATAGCCTCCAGGCTCGCGGAGATCGTGCCACCGTGCCACCGTCGAGGGAACGGGGTCCTCTTTTCGTAAGCCACCCCCAGCGCCTCGGCCCGCGCCCCGAACGCGGCCTCGCCCAGCGTCTCGTGGGCGATCAGCGGGTCGTGGGGGGCGAACGCCTCGGCGATAATTTCTTGCGCCGTCTCCAGCAGGTCGAACGCCTCGAGCGTCTGGCGAAAGATCACCAGCCCGCTCGCAAACAGCCGCGCGGCGTGTGCCGCCTCGTCGAGCGGCCCGGATTCCTCGAAAACCTCGCTCATTTCAGCGCGGCGCCAGACTCCATGAGGTCTAGACCCCATCCGTTTCTATCGCGTCGACCCGATCCGCGTAGAAGGCGAGATGGCCCGCGATCGCGGCCGCCGCATCGAGCGGCAGCTCGTAGCTCCACACCGCGTTCTCCACGACCCGCTCGCCCACGCTCAGTGAATAATAGCTGGCGTCGCCCTTGAACGGGCAGTGGGAGGAATGCTCCGTGGGCGAGAAGTACGCCATCGCCGCATCCTCGCGCGGAATGTAGAGCACGGTCGGAATGGCCCCTTCTTTGAACGCAAGGGCCCGCATCGTGTCCGCCACCACCTCGCCGCCAAAGCGCACCCGCACCCGGCCTGCTTGGGTGCAAACGTTGATCGCGTGCGCTGAATTATCGGTCATAGCGCCAACCTAACCCGCCGCCTTGCCCGTCGAGATACCCAGTCGCGTTCTCAGGAACGCCGCTGCCTCGGCGATAGATTCTCCCCCCTCCGGCAGCTTAGGATAGATCTCGAACCAGTGCCACATGCCCTCCCACAGGGTGAGCTGCACGTCCACGCCCGCGCGCTTCATGGCGCGCTGGGTTCGGGCGCAATTGCTCAGGAACAAATCCCGCGTCCCGCAGGAAATCAGCACCGGGGGAAAGCCGGGTCCAAAATCGCCGTAGACCGGCGAGATCAGCGGATCGGTCAAGTCGTGGCCCGCCGCGTAGGCCTCCGCCGAGGCCCGCAGATTGATCTCGTAGTGGTTGTCCGGGTCCTTGCCCTCCAGCGTTTCATAGCTGTCGCCCGTCTTGGACAAATCCGCCCAGGGCGAAAACAACACCGCGCCCGCAGGCAACGCGAGGCCCGCATCGCGCGTCGCCAAAATCGTCGCCATGGCGAGTGCGCCGCCCGCGGAATCGCCGAACACCACGACATTCGCCGGATCGAACCGTTCAAGCAGCGCGCCATAGACCGCAACGCAATCCTCCACCGCCGCCGGATAGGGATGCTCGGGGGCCAGCCGATAATCGACGGCGCAGACCTTGAGGCCCAACCGCCGCGCCATGGGTTCGGCGAAGTACAACCCGTCGTCCGGATACCCAAAGGTATAGCCGCCGCCGTGGCAGTGCAGCGCTATCCGTTCGTCATTGGCCGCGTCGTAATCCTGGGGCGTCACCATGAACACGGGCACGCCGCCCACCGTCTCGGATTCGACCGTCGTGCCGCAGGCCTCGCGCGTCGCGGTTGAGGCGGGCACGTTCAGCTCCCCGATTTCCCCGCGGATCGCCTGCCACTCCGCAAGGCTTACCGGCTCTATGGTAACGGGCGTCGCGGTGCGCAAATACTCCGCTGCCCAATCGCTCATGGTCGTTCGGGTCATCTCGTCCGCCTCCTACAGGGTCGCGCCGGGCGTCTCCAGCGAATATTCCGTCAGCTCCCGGGTCAGGTAGTCGAACTCGTCGTCCACGGAATCCGTGCTGTAGATCAGCGCGAGGCCTTCCGCGTCGATCACCCCGAAGCGCACCAGCGCGTCGAGCGTACCGAAGCCGCCGGAAAAAGGCACCGCCGCCTTGGCGAGATGGACGAAACAAAATTTGCGCATGAAAAAGTAATGGAAGTGAACCTGTAGCTCGCAGGTGATGTAGGGGTTGTCAGATTGCTCCTTCGGAATCGAGATCGTCAGCCCCACGTTCAGCCCCTTGGCTTCCGACGCGCCCCGGTTCACCGCCTCCATGATCCCCGGCCCCCCGCCCGTGCAGACCACGAAGCGCCGCTCGCCCCCGTCGAGCGCCTTCGACCATTCGGTCAAACGGAACGCCAGC
>CAVOEB010000035.1:0-27698 GCA_963694715.1 Alphaproteobacteria bacterium
CGACAAGATGCGCGAGATCCGCGCCATGGCCGAGGCCGGCGGCCACGCCATCGATATCGAGGTAGACGGCGGCATTACCCACGAAACCGCACCGCTTGCCATCGAGGCGGGCGCAACCATCCTGGTGGCCGGCTCCGCGACCTTTGCCGGCGGCGAGGCGGCCTACGGCGCAAATATTGCGGCGCTACGCGGCCCTGCGACGGCGCGGCCATGAGCGCGCGGCGCAATCCGTTGGGCCGCGACTTGCGGGCTGCCTGGTACGCAAGCCCACTCTACCGCCTCACACTGTCCGGCGCCGCACCTGAGGCCCCCACCGCCCGGCCTGTCGACATCCTGCCCGGCGATCCGGCGCGCGGCGCCCAGCTGGTCGACGGGCAGTTCAGCTTTGCTGGCGAGGAGGTGCACGCGCCCGGTGCGTCGATCTGGCAATCGCCCGGCGGCGGACCCGCCTGGCAGGACGAGTTCGAGAGTTTCTCCTGGCTGCGCGACTTGCGCGCCCGGGCTAACGCACCGGCCCGCGGCCGGGCGCGGGAGCTGGTCGAAAGCTGGCTCGCGCGGCACCGCAACCCGGACCCCCACGCCTGGCGACCCGACCGCATGGGGCAACGGCTGACCGCCTGGCTTACCCAGGCGGAGTTCCTGCTCAAGGACGCGGAAGCCGAGTTCGCCAAGACCTTCATGAGCGGACTTGCGCGGCAAGCCCGCCACCTCGCTAACACCGTGGGCCGGGCGCCCGACGGCGCCCGCAAGCTGGCCGCGATCCGCGGGTTAATCGATTCGGGGCTGTGCCTGCCTCAGGGCGAGAAGCGCGCCGAGCAGGGCTTACGCCTGCTGGATGTCGAGCTCGGCCGCCAGGTCCTGAATGACGGCGGTCATATCGAGCGCTGTCCGTCGACCCAGCTTCGGGTGCTGCGCGATTTGGTCGAATTGCGCCAGACATTGCTGGCGCTTCATCGCGCGCCCTCGGCGGCGCTGCTCGGCACCATCGACCGCATGGCGCCGCTGTTGCGCACCTTCCGTCACGGCGACGGGCGCCTTGCGCTGTTTCACGGCGGCGTCGAAGAGGAAAACTGGCTGATCGACCTCGTGCTGACCCAGTCCGAGGCCAAGGGCCGACCGCTCGCGGCTGCGCCTCATTCGGGCTTTCAGTGGATTCAAGCGGGGCGCGCGCTGGTTCTGGCCGACGTCGGCGCGCCGCCAGTGGCGGGCGGGCGCGGTCATGCGGGCACGCTGAGCTTCGAGATGAGCCTCGGCAAGGAGCGCTTGATCGTGAATTGCGGCGCCTATCTAGGGCGCAACGGCGAATGGCGCGAAGCGGTGCGTGCGACCGCGGCCCATTCGACCCTGGCGGTCGATGAACGCAATTCGGCGGAACTGATCGAGGGCGGCGGCATCGGCCGGGGGCCGCGCCAGGTCTCGGCTGAACGCAAGGGGACCGAGGGCAGCGCCTGGATCGAGGCCAGTCACGACGGCTACCTGCCGAGCGCCGGCGTAGTCCATCACCGCCGGCTCTATGTCGGCGCCGATGGCACCGACCTGCGCGGTGAGGACCGGCTGGTCCGTGGCGGCGGGCGGGGCAAGGGCGAACACCGATTTGCCGTGCGCTTCCACCTCCATCCGGACGTCCAAAGCTCGCTGGTCAAGGACGGCTCCGCGGTGCTTCTGCGGCTGAAAAGCGGCGCGGGATGGCAGATGCTTGCCGCCGGCGGGCGGCTATCGTTGACCGAGAGCGTTTACCTGGGCGTGCCGGGCCAACGCCGGCGCACGGAACAAATCGTCGTCGACGGCCCCATTGAGGGTGACGAGAGCGTGGTTAAGTGGGCCTTCCACCGCATCCCTGAAGGCTGAGTTTTTTAGAGCCCCATCAGCTCGATCTGGCGCGCAATAATCTTCGATTCATCGTAGTTCGCGCGTGCCCGCGCAAGACCCGCGGCGCCCATGCTCGCGCACAAATCCGGGTTGGTGGCTAGGCGCGAAAGCGCTTGAGCGAGCGCGGCTGTGTTTGCGACGGGCACAAGCAACCCGGTCTCCTGATCGACCACCTCTTCACGCGAGCCCCGAATGTCGGTCGCAACCACCGGCACGCCGCTAAGCATGGCCTCGACGATAGAGCGCGGCATGCCCTCGCGGTGGGATGCCAGGACATAGACATCCGCCGCGCGGTAAAGCGCAGCCATGTCGGTGCGGTGGCCGAGGAAACGGATACGCGCGCGCAAATCGGGATCGGCTTCGATGCGGGTGATGGCGGCTGCGACTGAGCCCGCATGATCGCTCGGCAGCCGTTCGCCCGCGACCCACAACCGGGCCTCGACGCCGCGCATTGCCTCGAACAGCTCGGAAAAGCCTTTTTCCGCGACCAGCCGTCCGGCGGCGAGGATGACCGGGGTCGTATCGTCCGCCGCGCCCAACTCCGTGCGGAGCGTTTCTCGCGCGGGGTCGCCCGCCGGGGTTGGATGGAAGATCGCCGGATCGGCGCCGTTGCCAATCGCCTCGATACGGCCCGAGCGGCACAGACCGAAGCGCCTGGCCAGGGCGGCGTCCTCGGCGGACTGGGTCATGAGCAGGTCGGTCTTGCGCCCGCCCAACCATTCGAGGGCTACGAAGGGCGCCGCCTTCCAGCCCGGCATGCGCTCGTGGAAATAAAAGCCGTGGGCGGTGTAGACGATGCGCGGCACCCCCGCCCGGCGGCCCGCAAAGCGACCGATCAGCGCGGCGATCGGGGTATGGACATGGAGCAGGTCGATCCCTTCCGCACGGAGCAGGGGGACGAGCCGGCGATAGGCCCGAGCATGGGCGCAGAGATTGAAGGAGCGCGAAAAAGGCACCGGCTCGACGCGGAAGCCCTCGGCGCGGAGCTTTTCGGCCCACGGCCCGTCGGCGCAAAAGCCGACGACCTCGTGGCCGGCATCGCGCAGGCCCCGCATGAGCGGTGCAATGAAGTGGAAAAGCGTAAAGTCGATGGCGCACAGCTGGGCGATCTTCATGCCATCGCCTCGCCCGCATAGCCGAAGCGCTCGGCCCAACTCTGAAAGCAAATCAGCGTCCATAACGCCTCGGAGGTATCGCGCCGCTTCGCCGCCAGATCGTCGTACCAGCGGGCGGGCAACTCGGGCCGGAACAGCCCCTCGCGCGCAAGCCTCGCGGGATCGATGGCGCGCCGGGTCAAATCATTGAGCGGGCCGGTCAGCCACTCGGCGATGGGGATCTCGAAGCCTTTCTTGGGCCGCGCGAAAGCCTCCGCGGGCAGCCGGTCGGCGAAGGCCCGGCGCAGGATGCGCTTGCCCTCGCCGGGGGCAAGCTTGAACGACCCGGGCAGACCGGCCGCCCATTCGACCACGCGACGATCGAGGAAGGGGCAACGTACTTCCAGTGAATTGGCCATGCTCATGCGATCGACCTTGACCAGCATGTCGCCCGCAAGGCTGGTTTCAAGGTCAGCGGCTAGCATGGCGTTGATCGGATCGGCATCGTCGGCGCGCGCCCGCGCAGCAGCGTAGAGCGCGTCGAGGTCGGGCGCGGGCGGGCGGGCGGCGAACAGTTCGGCCATCTCTCCACCGTCCAGCAAACGCGCCCAGCCCGCCTGGCGCGCGACCGGCGGTTTGCCCGCATGGGCGAGAAAACGCCGGGCACGCCGAAAGCGCTCGAGCAGGGGGTGGCTCTTGCTTTCAGGCAGGAGGCGGACGGCGGGCTCGATCAGCCCGCGCCGAAGCAGCGCGGGCAACGCCTGGTAACGCCCGGCGGCCAGTTCGCCCTGGTATTTGCGGTAGCCACCGAACAGCTCGTCGGCGCCGTCGCCCGAGAGCGCTACCGTCACATGGCGACGCGTCTCGCGGGCAAGCAGGAAGGTGGGCAGCGCGGAGGAATCGGCAAACGGCTCATCAAGCCCCTCGAACACATCATCGAGCGCCGCCAGCGCATCGGTTGGCGCGATCGAGATCTCCGTGTGCTCGGTGCCGAGATGACGCGCAATCGTGCGCGCCGCGGGGCGTTCTTCGTAGTAATCCGCGGCACCCTCGAAGCCCACGGTGAAGCTTTGTACCGGCGCGCCGGCGGCCGCCATGGAGGCGGCGACCAGCGCAGAATCGATGCCGCCGGAGAGAAATACGCCGAGCGGCACATCGGCCACCAGCCGGTCGGCCACCGCCGCATCGAAACGCTCGCGCAAGCCCGCCTCGGCCGCCGCCTCGCTACCGGGCGGGGCGGCACGCTCAGTGGCCAGGGAATACCAGCGCTCAACGACCAGACCCGAACCGTCGAAGGTGGCGAGATGGCCGGGGGGCAGTTTCTCGACGCCCGCGAGGATCGCGTGGGGTTCAGGCAAGTAGCGGAGCGAGAAAAATAGGCCGAGGGCGGCCCGGTCGATTTCGCCGCGACGCTCGCCGAGCGCCTCGAGGGCGGCGAGATCGGAGGCGAAGGCGAGGCGGCGCCCCGTGGCGCGAAAGAGCAGCGGCTTTTTGCCCATGCGATCACGCGCCAGCACCAGGCGGTTCGCCTCGGGCAGCCACAGCGCGAGGGCAAACATGCCGTTCAGCCGGGGCAGCAGGTCGCGGCCCCACTGGCGCCAGCCCGCAAGCAACACCTCCGTATCCGAGCGGCTTTCGAAGACACAACCCAGCGCTTCGAGTTCGCCGCGCAGCGCTGCGAAATTGTAAATCTCGCCGTTATAGACCAACACCGCGCCGTGACGCGCCATGGGCTGGGAGGCCGCCTCGGAGAGATCGATGATCTTGAGCCGAGCGTGGACCAGCGCGGCGTGAGCATCAAGGTAGCGCGCTTGCGCATCCGGCCCGCGGGGCGTCAGCCGGCGGACGGCGGCGTCGAGCCGGGGTGCGAGCGCAGCGGTGTCCAGCCCGTCGAGATCAACTATGCCTGCAAGACCACACATCGGCTCAGCCCAGGGATTCGTAGAGTTCGTCGTACGCCGCCTGGCAACGGCGGATCGAAAATTCTCTTTCTATCCGGGCCTGGGCCGCCCGGCCCCGCGCGGCGCGCTCCGACGGCGTTTCGGAGAGCAGCACACAGACCGCCCGAACCAACGCCTCGACGTCGCCCGGCGGCACGACGAGGCCGGTCTCGCCGACGATCATCCGGGCGTCGCCCACGTCGGTCGCGACGACGGGCAGGCCACCGGCCATGGCTTCGGCGATGGCGTTGGAAAAGCCCTCGCCGAACGCCGAAGAGGAGACGAAGAGGTCGCAGGCGGCAAGCAGACGGGGCACGTCGGTCCGCCGGCCGAGATGATGGATGCCCGGGCGGGTGGGCAGCAATTCGGTCCCCGCGCCGATCAGCAGCGCCTCGACCTCGGGCAGGCGGCCCAGGGCGGCGAGAAAACTGGTGTGGTCCTTCATGGGGTCGACCCGCGCGACATGGGCAATCAAGGCCCGATCGGCATCGACGCCCAAGACCCGGCGGATCGCCGTGCGGGCCTGTTCGTCGGGGTGAAAGCGCGCCGTATCGATGCCGTTGGGTATCACGACGAAGCGTTCGGCGTTGTAGCCGAGTCCGAGATGATAGGTCCGGCCCGCGTCCGAGTTGGCACAGACCGCGTCGGGCCGGCCGGAGCGCCGCGCGCAGGCGCGGATCACCCAGCGCAATCCGCGGCCGTAGCGGGCGGCATCCATGTCGGAACAGCGAATGCCCCAGACCAGCCGTGTCGCACGCCGCCGCCCGCTCAGGCGCAACGCCGTAAGCGCCATGAGATCGGCATGGTAGAGCCAGCTCTGCACGATTGTCGGACGGTGACGCCGGATCAGCCAGATCAGCCGCGCCAGCGCGCGCAGGCTGGGCCGCCCCCGCACCATGCCGAGATCGACTACCCGGATGCCGGTAGCCCTCAGGCGTTCGGCCAGCAGGCCGCCCGGGAGCAAGCTGACGACAAAGGCTTCGCTCGGTGCACGGGCACCGTGGCACAGCAGGTTGGCGAGCTGGGTCTCGGCGCCGCCGGTGTGCAGGCTGGTGATCACGTGCATGACGCGTACCGGTCCGTCTGCTACCGTCGGGCGCGCGGCCTCGGGCGGCGCGGCGCTCTCGGCGGGTGCCTCGTTGCGGGCGGGGTCGGCGGGCGAATCGGTCATCTGGAGAAAACAGCGTCGTGTCGATCGCGGGTCTGGTCAAGCGAAGCGTTGCGCTCACCTGCGCCTGGTATCTGCTCGACGATTGGCAGGCACGCCGGCGCTTGGCGGCGGGGCGGCTCGATACCACATCGGGCGCGCGTCACGCAGCGCTCGATCTCGCCGCCTCGCTCGCCTACATCGAACGGGTGCACGCGGATTATCTTGCCTACGCGGACGTCGAGCGGTTCACGGGCACCATCGCCGAGATCGGACCCGGCGATAATTTCGGCGTCGCGCTTCTCTTCCTGGCGAACGGGGCCGGGGTGGTACACACCCTCGACCGCTACCGGCCACGGCGCGACGCGAACGCGCAGGCGGCGATTTACGGCGCGCTCGCCCAACGTCATGGGCTCGACCCTTTGTTCGACGGACCACCCGGCGAGGACACCATCCGGGGTGTTGTCGCCCATGCGGGCGAGCCGGCGGAGACCTTCTTTCGCGATCACGCGTTCGCCTACGACGCCATCGTCTCGCGCGCCGTACTCGAGCATCTCTACGATCCCCTGGGCGCGCTCGGCGACATGGCCGGCGCGCTGAACCCCGGCGGCCAGCTGGTTCATCGCATCGACCTGCGCGATCACGGCATGTTCGCGGGCCATCACCCGCTTACCTTCCTGACCTTGGGCAACCGCCCGTATGGCCGCATGACCCGGGGCGCGGGCCGGCCCAACCGGGTGCTGGCACACTCGTATCGCGAGTGGCTAGCAAATTCGGGGCTTGAGGGCGAGATCCGCGTCACCCGCCTGGCCGGAGTGGCGGGCGAGATCGACCCCACGGCCTGGGATGCCATCGCACCCGCCAGCCGCGAGGCGGCGCTGGCGACAGTGCGGCAGATCCGGCCAAGGCTCGCGCCATCATTTCGCGCCATGGCCGACGAGGACCTCGCCATCAGCGGCATCCTCCTGAGCGCGAAGGATCCGCGACCTCGAACACAATTTCGCTGAGCCGGGCAGCCAGCGCATCGGGATCAAAGCCCGGGGGCAGCAGGCTTGGGCGCAAGTCATCGGCCGGGCGAGGCACGGCCGCCGT
Organism: Alphaproteobacteria bacterium; assembly: GCA_963694715.1. GTDB lineage: Bacteria > Pseudomonadota > Alphaproteobacteria > UBA828 > JAPUJA01 > CAVOEB01. The sequence continues at coordinate 7,143 of CAVOEB010000035.1, forward strand.
CATGGCCGCGACGAAGGGCGGACCGGCTTCAGCGAGGGTCACGCCACCGGGCGCAGCACCCGTCGCGAGCTCCCCGATGCCGCCGGCCTCGGGCGTGGCGATCACCGGGGTGCCCAGTGCCAGTGCCTCGAGCGCGGCGTTGGGCATGCCCTCCCAGCGCGAGGGAAGAAGAAAGGCATCGGCGCCCGCAACCGCGGCCCAGGGGGAAACGGAGAATCCGCCAAGGTTTACCCGTGCGCCAAGCTGGAGCCGATCGATTTGGGCCTTGAGCGCGGGGCCGTCGGGACCTTCGCCCAAGACCGTCACATGCACGTCGGACGGCAGGGACGCAACCATATCGATCAGACGGTCGAAGCCCTTTTGGCGCACGAGCCGGCCGGACGCGATAAAGCGGGCGCCGGAGCCCGGCTCGCGCTGCGTTGGCATAGCGGCGGCGCGCAGGCGGGCCACGTCGACCGGGTTGGGCAGATGAACGAGGCGATCAGGTGCGACGCCGAAATTGCTTGCGATTTCGGCCAACATCAATTGGCTATTGTATAGCACCGCGTCGGCCCGCGGCATAAGCCGGCGGTAGAGCGCGCGCATCAGACGGGGATGGGCGGTCGCACCCAGACTTCGGCTCGGCGTGTTGGCCTCGCGCAGGACCAGGCGCGGGCGCCCGCTCAGCAGCGGCCGCACCGCAAGCAGGGCAAGATTGACGTGAACCATGGTGCCCAGCACGACGTCGGGTCGGGCCGCACGCAAAGCGCCGATGAGCGCCGGCAGTGCGCGGCGCAGCCGGGGACGCGCGAGGTCGCGAACCGGAAGGTCGGCGGGCAGGAGCTCGCGCAGTGGCCCGCGCCCGTCGAGCACGATCAGGTTGGGCGCGATCCGGGCGCGATCGAGACGGGCAAGGTGGCTCAACGTCACCCGCTCGGCTCCGCCGGCGGCAAAGGATGGCAGAACGACGCTAAGAGAGACGGTCATGAGTGGATGCAGGAGGCCCAGACGTCGAGAAGCTCACCCGCCCTCGCCGGTCCGTCGCAGAAATCCGAGACGTGCGCCTTGGCCGCATCGCCAAGACGGCGAACCGCCTCTCGATCATCCGCCAGACGGATAAGGTCGCCCGCCACGATATCGGGGTCGAATTCGTTGTAAAGAAAGCCGTTCGCGCCGGGGCGCACGTAGCCATCCCAGCGACCGGTCGCCAGAACCGGCTTGCCCGCAGCCATAGCCTCGATTACCTCGCGCCCCCAAGGGTGGCCCTCACGGCTGGGACGGACCAGGAGGTCCGCTGCGGCGAGTACGGTTTCGGGCTCCGTAACGGAGCCCAGAAACAGGAACAGTTCGCCGACCCCGGCGCGCGCCGCCACTTCCGCCAGATCACCGCCACCGCGGCCAACCTCGCCGAGGATGCCGGGAAGCGAGCTTGTCAGCGTCATGTCGCCCGCAACGACAAAGAGTATATCGATCCGGCCCAGGGCTTTGAGCCTGAGAGCAACATCGATCAGCCGGTCGGTCCCGCGCACCCAGGCGTAGTTGCTCAGGGCAACGGCCTTGAGCCGGCCGTCGGCGGGTACCACCGGGTGCGGTTGGACCGAACCGGCCAGCGCCACGGCGATATTGTGAATCACGGGGCCGGGGGCCCACCCCGTGAGCTGCTCAACATTGAATTTCTCGTTTTCGGTAATAAAGACGAGCGCCTCTGTCGCCTTGATCAACCGACGCATCTGCCAGCGGGCGAACGGCGTATCTATCAGCATGGTCCGGACGTGGCAGGTCAAGGGAACCGAACTGTTCCGGGCAAGCCAGCCGGCCAGAAGAAACAACCCTTCGTGATTGAAGTGGACGAGATCGAAGCGGTCCCGCGCCGCGTTCCGCAAGTCGTGGCGAAACGACCGCGCGCCACACAACGCCGGAAACGCCCGAGCATAAGCGTAGAGATTGCGCGACAAGCGCGGGAGAGAACTGACCCGGGGCATCTCGGGGGTAACATGACAGGGTACCCCGATGGCCTCGTAAAGCGCCTGGGCCGGCCCGGCCCGGCGGCACCAGACTTCGACGGTAACCCGACGACGGTCGAGGGCACGGATAGAGTGATAAAGACTGCGCGACGAGCCGCCGTAACCACCCTCGAGATCGAGGCAAAGGACGCGCAAGGGTCGAGACGATGACGGAACGTCGGTCAGAGCGGCCACCCGTACTCCGCGAGGGGCAAGCGGTAGGTTTCGGCAAGCTTGCTATTGCCCTCACGATAGAGCTCGATGAGCCGTTCGCGCTCACCCGCCGGGTAAGCGACCTGCGCCCAGCGTCCCCCGAGCAACAGGCCATGAAACCCACGACGAAGAAATTCGGGGTAATAGCGGCTGAATGCGACGCCCGGGGAAAAATGCGCGCGCCACCGGGTGTAGGCGGTCATCCGCGCACTCGCGCGGACGCTTGACGGCGGGCCCGCCATAAGCTCATGCGCGGGATCGGCCTCGATACCGGTGAAGGCACACAGCCGGTCGAGAAATGCGGCCGGATTCGCCGTCAGTTCCTCAACCGAGAAAACGCCAACATTCTCGCGCCCAAACTGCGCCGCATAGGCTTCGGCAAACGCGAAGTAGTCAAGTGCGGGCAAGGCTTCGATATCGAAATAGCGCCACTGGCGATCTAGCCATGTCGCAAAGGATTCGTTGCGATGGCCCCGCTGGAGATGGAAGTAATAGGACATGACAAGATCAGGTTGGCTGCGGGCCACCATGACGATCCGGCTCGGCCCGAACAGCGCGAACAGGCGCTCCGCCACTAACGCCTGATCCACCTCCCGGTTAATGGCGAAGACTTCGTCGGAGAGGACGGCGGTTTTGTTCGGCGGCACACGGTCCAGTGCGGCGCGCACCACGTCCGACCAGTCCTCGTGCCGATAGGCCAGGCTATCTTGCCCGGAAATGGCGCCGACCAGCCGGGCCAGTCGCTCGTCCCGGTAGGGCTTGCCGAGGTTGAACAGATCGGGATGGCGACCGAACAATTGCTCTTGCAGCGTGGTCGACGCGCATTTGTGATAACCCAAGTGAAGGCAGGGGATGCGGGTCATGTCGGGGTCATGATCAGGGCCCGGGTTTGCTCCGGCCCGCAATTAAGCAGGGCATCGAGAATCGAAAGCTCGCCGACGAATTCGCCATGACGTTGCGGGTAGGGTCCAAAATTCAGATCGAGAAGCCGGGTTTCGATGCCGTGCTCGCGCAGTTCCGCCTCATCGAGGTAACGCATCGAGCCGGCACCCGCTCCGGTCAAATAAACCGTGGCGCCCGTCTTCTCGAGGATCTCACCGATCGTATCCGCACCGACTTGCTGCAAGTCCATCCCCGTGGCGCGCACGAATTCGGTGTCGGCGAGGTCGAGATACAACGCCAGCGAACGGATGATCGCAATGTTGAGATCGGCGATCGATCCGCCGACGGCGGCCGCGAGCGGGCCGTCGAGGCGGTCCAGAACCTCTGCCAACCACGGCGAGCCTGCATACGCAGCCTCTATGGTCTTGCGATGCTTGCGCGGCCAGGGGCCGCCGACAACCGGCGTATCCGAAATCGACGCGCCGGCGCTGTCTCGATGGGTCGGAACGGTCAGCCAGCGCACGCCCTGGGCCGTCTTGATCCGGTTACGCGAGATCAGGCTCTTGCCGATAGGCATCTGCACGTTGTCGAAGAAGACGAACCGGTCAGCGACGGCGAGCTTTCGAAAGTAGGCCAGCCACGGCAGATAGTTCGGCTGGTGAATGCCAACAATCATCGCGCGCTCCGCTCCGCCGCGCTCACAGATCTCGTCCGAGGAGTGCGTAATCGCCTTCGACGCCGGTCTCGGCGTAGCCTAGGCGAACATAAAATGCGTGGGCCCGGGCATCGGCAAGGCGCGCTTTGAGTATCAGTCGCGCATAGCCCGCCCCACGGGCGCGTGATTCCATCTCGCCGACGAGGCGGCCCCCCCCAGCCCTTGCCGCGCAGCTCGGGCAAAACCATGAGATGGTGCAGATGGACGAGGTCCGGCGCCTTGCACGACAGCACGGCGTAGGCCACGGGCCGGTTGTTCGACCATAAAGCAAAGGAGAGACGCCACTTGTCGGGCAAATCTATAAGCAGGTTTATCTCGTCCCAGTATTCGCCCGCGACGTCGCCCGCGATGACGAGAAAGGCATCAAGGTGGGTGCAAACGTCGTCGGCCGAGAGCGTCCGAATCGCATAACCGGCCGGCATCGCGTCAGGCACCGGGCTCATAACCCCACGCGCCACTTATCAAACCGGTCACGGAACGGTCGTTTGCACGAAGAGAATGCAACATCTAAGGACGTTATTCTCGCTCGATTCGAAACAACCGGCCATGGAGCTTCACGGCCAGCCCATCGAACCCGCTCGTCTCCAAGCCTTGGCGACACTTCTCGAAGGCCTCCCGGTCTATTGTCGCGTCGACGCAGAGCACTTTCCGCCGATCCGCAGCGACATCTTCTTTGCCGCCCTTGTCTATGCGGAGCAAACAGCCATGAAGCATCACCGTGAGATTGTCGTACTTGCCCCCGTCGAAGGCGAAGTAGCGTCGCTCGAACTCTTCCCGACTGATCGACGGATCCAAGCGGCAAATAGCCCGGAAATCGCTGCGCAGCCATTTTCGCCCGCTCCAGGCAATTCCTATATCGGGCAATTCTCCCTCGCGCATCATAAGCGGCATCAGCGCCCGGTAGAGCCGCAACGCAGCATCGATAGCAGCGCCCTTCAAGGCTTCGGGTGTCGTGCCGGAGAGAACATCGAACCACTCCACTCCCACTATAGGACCGGCGTCAACTCGCGCCGCCAATTTGTGAGCGGTAGCACCGTATCGTCTGACGCCTCGATAGACGGCGAAGTGATGAACGTCGCGGCCGGGATAATCGGGTGAAGCAGCATGGAAATTGTAAGCCGGGCCGTCGAGCCGGGCGATCACTGTGGTCGGCACGATGACACCGCTGGAGAAGCACACCAATAAGCTATCCGGCTTTATGCGCTGCGCCAACACATCAACGACACCGTCGCGGCCCGTGAACACTTCGACAGGCACATCGACATCAACTGCCCGCACCACTTCGACAAGCGCCGAGGCAAGGACTGCGTTCGTCACGAGTATGATCGGCCGAAACAACGCAAAACGCCTATCGACCGTGGCGCGCGAACATTCGCTCAGGCAACCTTCAACGTAAGACAGCGACGGTTCATTCGAACCGGGATGAAATCGCGAATGTCCAAGCCCGTCAAAGCGCCGCCGAGAGTGCATCACAGACCCGGGCCGCCTCGGAATCGCCGAGATAGGGGTTCATCGGCAGACTGAGCACACGGGCGCACAGTGCTTCGGCGACGGGAAGACTGCCCTCGCCCTCTGCATACTCGGCATAGGCGGGCTGCAAATGAAGCGGTCGGGGATAGTAGACCGCGGTGGGTATTCCCTTCGCTTTCAGTCCCTCGGCCAAGGCGTCGCGCGCGTCAGCAAGGATCGTGTACTGGGCCCAGGCGCTTTGCGCGCCGGCAACGCGGGCCGGTATTTCGACGGTCCCGCCAAGACCCCCGTCATAGACTGTCGCGACACGCTCGCGCGCTGCGATTTCCGCTGCGAAATGTGGTAACTTGGCCAGCAGGATCGCCGCCTGGAGCGTGTCGAGCCGGGCGTTCAAGCCGAGCCGCACGATGTCGTACTTGGCTTCGCCTTTACCATGGGCGCGGATGGAACGGTAACGCGCTGCGCGCACAGCGTCGTCGGTCAGCAGCGCGCCGCCATCGCCATAGCCGCCCAGCGGCTTGGACGGGAAAAAACTCACCGCCGTTGCCTGCGTCAGGGTACCGACCCGGGCTCCGCCCAGGGATCCACCGAAGCTCTGGGCGCCGTCGGCAAGCAAGAACAGGTTGTGGGCCCCGCAGAGCGCCGAAAGCGTGGTGTAATCGGCAGGCAGGCCGAACAGGTCGACCGCAATGACGGCCCGCGGCGTAAGCTCGCCCGCCGCTTCAACCTCGGCGATTCGACGCTCGAGATCGGCGGAATCGATATTGAACAGACGCGCATCCACGTCGACGAAAACCGGAGTAGCACCGAGCAGGAGAACCACCTCGGCGGTCGCTGTGAAGGTAAAGGCGGGCACAAACACCGCGTCGCCCGGACCGATCTCCTCGGCCATCAGAGCCATCAGCAGGGCATCGGTGCCACTTGAAACGCCCACCGCGTGACCCGCGCCCGCGAAGGCGGCCAGCGCCGATTCAAACTCCGTGACCTCGGGTCCCATGATGAACCGCCCGTGGTCGAGCACCGCGCGGATGCGCGCGTCGATCTCGGGCGCGAGGCGTGCGTACTGCGCTCGAACGCCGGCGAAATCGATAGGAGGAAGTGGTTCAGACATCGAGGGTCAGTCCTGTTTCGGTTTCGCGGTAACGTTCGCCGGTCTGAGGACAGACCAAATCATCGCCGAGCCGAGCGCCCGTTCGACCAATCCACCCGGCGCGGCGCGCCGGATTACCCAGCACAAGCGCGTGATCGGATACGTCGTGGGTCACCACGGCGCCCGCGCCGATCATGGCGTAGGCTCCGATGGTGACGCCGCAAATCACCGTCGCGTTGGCCCCGATTGTCGCGCCGCGTCGCACGAGAGTGGGACGAAATTCGTCCTTGCGTTCGACGAAAGCGCGAGGATTGATCACGTTGGTGAACACCATGGAGGGGCCACAGAAGACGTCGTCCTCAAGGGTGACACCCGCATAGACCGAGACGTTGTTCTGGACCTTTACGCCGTTTCCGATTATGACGCCCGGCCCGATCATGACGTTCTGGCCGAACACGCAGCGTGCACCGATGCGCGCGCCTGCCATCAGATGGCAAAAGTGCCAAACCTGGGTGGCGTCGCCGATCTCAACATCGGAGTCGACCACGGCGCTCGGGTGGATAACGAAATTGTCGCTCATTATTCCTTAGCCCTCAAATCCACTGCGTGCCCCTCGGCCAGCGACCGATGACAAGCGTCGAGCACCTGAAGCACCCGCGTGCCCTCGGCCGCATCCGAATCAGGCGACACGCCTCGCACAACGCAATCGAGAAAATGAGAGCATTCCACGGCCAGGGGTTCCGCATCGCCGTAAGCGAGGGGCTCGGCCGTCGCCTTGTTGACCGTCGACACGTCGCCCTCCCAGCCGACCGAGTGCGGATAGAGAAGCAGCTTGTCGGGACCCGTTTTGACATCGTTGAACTCCGCCATCGCATCTCTGCCCACGACGACCAGGCGGTGATCCTTGTAGGGATGCAGCCAGGAGACGAAGATGTGCGCCTGAACTCCTTGCGCGAAATTCATATGGGACAAGGTCGTGTCCGCAACCTCTGGTGAGAGATAGGTACCGCCGTTCGCAACGACCCGCTCGGGCAGGCTTCCGACGAGCCGCAAGATCATCGAGATGTCATGGGGGGCGAACGACCAGAGCGCGTTCTCGTGGCGGCGGATTTTACCGAGACTGAGACGGTGCGAGTAGATGTAGCGCAGATCGCCCAGCCGGCCTTGCGCCACCACGCCGGCCAATGCACGGAACGCGGGATGGTAGAGCAACAGATGGCCGACCATCAGGGTAAGTCCCCGCTCCGACGCAGCTGCACCCAACATCCGCGCCTCGGCAACATCGAGGCAAAGCGGCTTCTCGACGAAGACGTGCTTGCCTGCGTCGAGTGCCTGAGCAACCAGCGTGCCATGGGTTTCAGCCGGCGTCGCAATGGCGACCGCGTCGATATTGGCCGAGCCCAGCAAAGCGTCGAGCGACTCGTGCGCCGGGGCATCCGGGTAAAGCGCGGCAAATTCGGCGCGCGCATCCTCTCGGGTCTCCGCGAAGCCTGCTAGCGATTCAAGAGCATGGAAATTGCGCAGCAGGTTTCGACCCCAATAACCGGTGCCCACCACGGCGACCCTCGGCGTATCGGTCATGGCTCGTCAGCCTTTCGGTAAACTGCATTGTTCGCCGCCAGCTCGTCGCGAACTGCCTGATCGCGCGTCTTAACGACCTGGTCAAGCTTCTCGCGCGGACTTTCGATCTCGACGCCGTCCCACCAGATCGCATGGGTCAGCAACTGCAGCGCACGACCCTCAACCACGGCGGGATTCTTAAGCGGGTGGCCACGATGCCAGCCCCCGCGCGAATCCGAGCAATAGCCAATCTCATCGATAAATCGGCTTTCATAGGTGTTTCGCCGGCCCGCCAGCACCCGGTCGCACGGCACCAGCCCCGGCGCGGGTCGGTGAAAGCTGATCATATCGACGGGAGCCTTGAGGATTGCCTCCAGAACGGTGCATTCCCGGTGCGCGGCAACTTCAAGGGCCTCCAATTCGCCATCGTAGAGCGCGCCATCCAGGTGCAGACCCACCGCGTGACCCAGTTGCCTGAGCTCGGCCAGGGCCTGGACTGAGGCCGGACTGAACGGGTTGTACATCTCGCTGCGCAGCAGCACGAAATAGGTCGCCGCCCAACCCGCGGCCGCCTCGCGCCGGGCGAGACGCACCGCGGCCTCGAGCGACTGGTCGACATCGTGGCGCAAGATCAGGTGACGCTCGCCGGGTTGGGCATCCGCGAAGCTGCGAATGTGGTAGCCGCGCGCGAGCAGGGCCGCGATCAGCGCTTCGTAGCCCTCCAGGGTAAAAGGCTCGGTCATCGCCACGGGCACAGCTTGTCGACCTGACCGGGCTCAGCCATTCGCCTTGATCAGGCCTTCGAGCACGTCGCCGATCAGCTCGAAGTTGAGCATGTCGACTTGATCCTCGGGCGTAATCACCAGATCGAGCCGCTCCTCGAGCGCCGCCATGAGGCGGACGTGAGCAAGCGAGTCCCACTCGAACAGGGTGTCGGGGCTCGTCTCCCGGGTAAATGAAGCGGGCGGCAAGCCGAAAATATCGAAAAAGAATTCATCAAGCTTAGTTCTATCTGATGCTGCTTTGACTGAATTTTCTAATTTACAAAAATCTAGCTATCGAAGAACTATTTGATTCCAGACGGCGTGTATACAACACGTTCGTATCGCGATTCGAGATGCAACAATGGAGTCGAGAACCGATCGCCAACCTTTATCGTGTCAAGCAAATTGCTTCCATTCTCATCAACAATCTTCTTGATAATAAGAGTGCCGCCGTTTGCACATACTGAGATCCACGACGGCCTTTTTCTGTAAATTATCCCAGACTGGAATCTGTGAAACTGTGGATCAGAAAAATCAATCATTACATCTTTAATATAGACTTTTTGTTCATTAAGAAACGTTTTGCTGCCCTCATACGGATCGTCAAATGCGCAAATAAAACGTTCTAACGACTCAATTTTTTCTGACCAATCAATCCAACCATTTTTTTCGGTACTCAACCTTGGCCAATACGTGGAAAAATAGTCTGATTGCTTTACGGTGTCGACACTCACTACTTGCTGACGTAATTCTTCAATGAAGCCCAAAACAAAGTCCATATTCTGGTTAAAGTAAACCTCTTCATAATCTTTAGGAACCCTGCAAGCTGCCGGATATAAAAACTCTTTTGTTCTGACTATATCGCCCGTATCTACTCCAGAATCAACTAAGTGTAGCTGACAAAAACCTAAACGATTACCCATCATTATTTGCCAACTAAATCCACCACCGCCTCTGTTTTGTGGCAATCGCGTACCGTGCAAGTTAAATAACCTTCCCTTAAAAATGTTTTCGATTACATCTTGTTTAAAGATCCAAGCAGCACCAAGAGACAAACAAAATGCTGTTGACAAATCTTGCAGAAAATTAGCCAATTCTTCAGATGCGGCATCTACAGTGACTAAATTGGGGACAGAGTTACTGTCTAAAAATTCACTTAGTGCCTGTTTTCCGTTAACCAATTCTGTTGCGTGTCGTGGCGACGTAACAACTGAAATTGGCACACCTTCAGACTTACACCAATTTACCAACGCCACTAAAAGATAACCACCTCCCAAAAGAACAACTCGATCTATATTAGGAAAACTTCGTTTCATTTTTTTTTCGCCCTTCAGACAAAGCTCCCTTAAGCATTTCAGAAGTAAAACCAAACTCTTTACACAAACGCTTCACTTCTTTAACCGACATTCCCCAGATAGCCTCCAGGTTCGCGGAAATCGTACCACCGTGCCACCGTCGAGGGAACGGGATCATTTTCGCGGCCACCCACGGCAACAAATCGACATCCCGGGCGCGCAAGATGCGCGTCTTAGGCGGCGGCAAAACCTCCCCCACTTTGTCAGGACGATTTGTCACGCAGGCCCCGCATCATTCAAGTCGCCCCGTGAAGGAAACGCTCTGCCACCGCAAGGCGGAGCGCCAGCGTGCTCCAGCCCGCACCGTCGTCCCGCCGGCGCCACAGTGCCGCGACGTCGGGCGCAGGCAGGCCGGGAATGTCCGGCGGCTCGGCGGGCAGCGAGCGGTTGAGATGCGCTGCCGGAAAGGTAAAGCCCCGTTTCACCGGATCGATCAGGTCGGCGGGCAAATAGCGGGATAGGATCCGCCGCAGGACGCTTTTTTGGCCAAATGCCAGGAAGGCGCGGGGATCGAATCGCGCAACCGCCTCGGCAATGCCCCGGTGAGTAAACCCGCTCCGGGCGGCGATGCTGGCCCGCATCGAACTGACATCGATTGCCACGAAGCGCGAATTGGGCATAACGCAACGAACCTCGAAAGCGGGCACGGCAAGCTCGAGCGGCCGGTCGTCCTGGCCGAACAGGGATTGGGTCCAGACCTCGAAGCCGTCGAGCTTGCGAAGCCAGTCGATCGCTGGAAAATTGCGGTTGGCGATGTAGCGCTCGGCGTCGCGCACGCCGATCTCGCTGGCCAGGCGGCGCAACGGCCCCTGGTCTTTTGCGAACGCCCCGGCGAGGAAGCCCAACGTGCGGCGCAACGGTTCGGGCAGGCCGTACAGTGCGCGGTGGCGGTAAAAATCGACGTTCTTGCCAAACCCCATAAAGATCTCATCCGCGCCCGAACCGGTCAGCGCCACCTGATAATCCCGGGCCGCCGCCTGGCTGACCTCAAGCAGGGCGAAGGCGCCCGTTGCCGCCACCGGCTGACCGAAGAGCGAAAGCAGGAGATCCAGCGTCGCTCCGGATTCGCCCAGGCGACCTTCCACGATCCGGTGCGACAGGCAAAGATGGTCGGCGATCGCCTTGGCGGCAACCGCTTCGTCGACAACACCGTCCCCTTTGAACGAAGCGGTGATGCAATCAAGCGATACGCCGATATCCCGCTTCGCCATCGCCGCCAGCAACACGGAATCGACGCCGCCCGAGAGAAACAGGCACATCGGCACGTCGCACCGCAAGCGCGGCTCGAGCGCGCGGGCGATGGCCTCTTGCAGATGGTCGAGATCGCGTTCGGACAGCGGAACCGGACGGCCCGCGGACGGTTCGCCCAGCGGTACCTGCCAATAGCGCTGATTCTCGACGACCCTGCCCCCGCGCAGGCGCATCCGCGTCGCCGCCGGAATTCGTCGAATCGCGGGATAGGCGGTCAGCGGCGCCGGCAGATAGCCGAGTGACAAATAAGCCACGCGCGCGTCCCCGCTCAATTCGGGCTTGAGGCCGAGCAACCGCGCCAAAGGGCCGATCTCGGACGAGATGTAAACCCCGTCCGGCGTCTCGGCCACGAACAGAAATTTCTCGCCGAACAGATCGACCGCGAGGACGGCTTCTTGGCCGTCCCACAACGCGAAGGCAAACGCACCATCGAACCGGTCGAGCGCCTCGCTTCCCCAGCACTGCCAGGCGCGCAGCAACACCTCGGTGTCGCCCTGGGTCACGAACTTAACGCCGCGGGTCTTGAGTTCGCCTCTGAGGTCGCGGAAATTGAACAACTCGCCGTTAAAAACCAAGCACCTACCATCGCGCTCCATCGGCTGACCGCTTGCCGGATTGGGATCGAACGTGGCGAGCCGGGTATGGCCGAGAAAGACCCCGGCCTCCTCATCGCGCCACTCACCCGCGGCACCGGGCCCGCGATGGCGAAGCGCGGCCGTGCCCGCGCGCCCAAGAGCGACGTCATCGGGTGTGAGCGGTCGGTTCAGGAAGAAGGCGAATATTCCACACATGATCGTGATGGCTAAAACGTTGGCTACGAGATCTCTGGCACAGCTTCGACCAGCGACCGCTCGAGCGGGGTGCCGCGGGCGATGGAGCGGGCGGCGCGACAACCGATAATCGACGGAAGATATTTCGGCGCCATTCCTCGGGAGGGTCGAATCGAACGAACGTTCGCAGCCGTGAACGCTTCGCCTTTCTCAACATCCTCAATGACGTAGAGCGAGCGGCGAAATGCGCGGTTCGCTTGCTCGCTGGGCGCCGGCTTGTCACCGGCATGGCCGATTGCACTCGACGCAGTCCGGCAGGCATCTACCAGCGCCGCAAGCTCTTCGGGCTCAAGGGAGAACCCGGCATCGGGCCCGCCATCAGCACGCCGCAGGGTGACATGCTTTTCGATGATGGCAGCCCCGAGTGCCACGGCGGCCACCGGTACCGCGATCCCGAGCGTATGATCGGATAGCCCCACGACCGTCCCAAAACGTTCCGCGAGATCGACCAGCGAGGCAAGATTGCTGTCTTCGGGCGGGGTGGGATAGCCGCTCGTGCAATGGAGAAGAGCGAGTTGATCGCACCCGCTTCGCTGCGCCGCCTTCACGGCATCGCCGATTTCCTCGCGCGTCGCGAGCCCGGTCGAGATGATCAATGGCTTGCCCGTGGCCGCGGCTTTCTCGATCAGGGGTAGATCGACGATCTCGAAGGAGGCGATCTTGTAGGCCGGGCAGTCCAGCCCCGCAAGGAAATCTATTGCCGTCGGATCGAACCCGCTGCTGAACGGTGTCATGCCCAGCGCACGAACCTTCTCGAACAGGTCGGGATGCCACTCCCACGGCGTCGCCGCCTCTTTATAGAGTTCATAAAGGGTGCGACCGTCCCATGGACCGCCTTCAATCCGAAAGCCTGGGCCATCATGGTCGAGGGTCAGCGTGTCGGCGGTGTAGGTTTGGAATTTCACGGCGTCAACGCCGGCTTCGGCTGCGGCCTCGATGAGAGCAAACGCGCGCTCGATGTCGCCGTTATGGTTTCCCGAAAGCTCCGCGATGATGTAGGGCGGAGCGCCGGCGCCAATCACCCGCCCGTCGAGAACGAAGGTCTCGCCGCTCATGCCCGGGCCGCCGTGGGCAGGGAGCGGGTGATACCCGCGGGCGTGGTGGGATTGCGGACAAGCCAATCGCCGCGCGAAACAAAGCCCGCCGCTTTAAACACTCTCCCGGACGCCGTGTTGTCGGAATGCACGTAAGCATGAAGCACGCCATCCCCCGCGAGGTCGCACGCGAGCCCGAGCGCAGCACGCGCTACGCCCCGGCCCTGCCAGGCCCGCGCGGTCAGGATCGAGACCTCGAAGGACCGGCCCGATTCGTCGGCTAGCGCGTCGAGGCGCACCATTCCCGCAGGCTGCTCGGCGCACAGCACGACATTGAGCAAGCAGGCGGGATCGGCCAGCCGGGCGGCGAACCAGCGGGCGTGTCCGGCAGGCCCGGGCAAATTCGGGTCGCGCGCGTAACGGCGGGCCCCCGGTTCGTGCTGCCAGTCGAGCAGGCGGGCGGCGTCATCCGGCATTGCGGGACGCAGCCGAATGGGCGTACCATCGCGGCTGAGCGCGGGATGCAACGCCTGCGCGATGCGTCGGCAACCGCGTCCGTCCACGAACAACGCCGCGGCGCGCGCCTGGGCCGCCCGCCCGGCAGCGTCCTCGAGTTGTGCGTTTAGCGCACCATCGAGCACCGCGTCCGTGAGGCCCTCGAAGGGCACGACGCGAGCCGCGCCCGCTTCGTCCAAAGCCACAGCGACGCCGGCCTGGTTGTCGACGATCGGAATGACGAGGCTTGCCAGGCCAAGTGCACAGCGCTCCCACGCCCCGACCCCCGCCGCACCGATTGCGAGATCGGCCGCGGCGAGCAACGGAGCAATCTCGCCGCCGCCGTCGTGAACGCGCACACGATCAGACCGCGCGGCCCGGCGGCGCACAGCCGCGGCATGGGGAGATGTGGCGGCGAAAACGACGTCAACCGCGACCTTTGGCGCCAGCCGGGCAAGAGAATCGAGCACGCGACCAGTCATGCCGACGGGATCCGTTGTGCCGAAGGCGACGACGATCCGCTCGACGGGCCTGCGCTCGTTGCGCCGCGCCAATGCCGCCGGCCGCAATTGTTCGAAGATCGGGCGAAGTGGCGCGTAGGCGGGTCCCAGCAGGGTGAGCGCATCGCCGGGCAAGCGCGCATCGTAGTCTTTGCGAGTAAAGCCAGGCGCCGAATTGACCAGCAGGTCGCAACGATGATCGCGGGTCGCAGCGTCGTCGACGACGAAGAGGCACTTAGCCCAGGGCCGCAGCGCGGTTTCGAAAACACGACCACGTTCGTAATGATCGACGATCAGGATGTCCGCCCCGTCGGGCCGGATCGCTCGGATCGTTTCGGCTTCGCTGTCTTCCGGACCTGAGAGCTCGATCCACTCGACGCCATCCATCCACTCGGCGGCGACCGTCCGGGCCGTGGTGGCACGGGTGGCGAGAACACAGCGCACGCCGCGCCTGCCCAACGCAGCGCTCAACGCCAGGCAGCGCATGATATGGCCCGCCCCCGTCTCGGGGGACGCATCGGCACGCAGAACCGCCAGCGGCGGAGATATGGTCATGACAGGCTCGTCAAAAGGAGTGTTCTCCCGAGGCGTGGCCTGAGACGGCATGGCGCGACACGGCGTAGGCGGAAAGAGCAGGCCGCTCCGTCTCAAGCACGTACCAAAGATAGAGCGGGGCTTCAGACGGCACAGAGCCCAGCTCCGACGCCAGCTCGGCGACGGGATCGATGATCTTGCTGCTCCCACGGGGCATCGTCCAGGTCCGGCGTGCAACCTCACCATCCTCGTCGTAAAAGGTCGCTGCCACCTCCGTATCGGGTATCTCCGGCGTATTGAGTGAGATACCGAGACAGGAATCGAAACCGCCGCCTATGGGCACCTGACCCCAGCAAAACCCGCTCTTGCCCTCGGGCTGAAAGACGTTGGGATTGAACAGCGACACGTTGATCGAGCTGTCAAGGCCGCCGCGGCCATAGATCAGCTGATGGTTGATTCGCGTGGGCGCCTGACCGTCGGCCGGCGAGGCAGCGAGCGCGAAACCCGAGACCTCCTCGGGCGCCAGGCCAAGATCAGCCACAACATCGTCGATCAAGGCCTCGGCAAACCGGTCGCCCGGGCTCTTGAGCCGGTCCACCGGGCAGGTTCCCAGGATCGCCCCGCCCGTCCCGAACAAGGAGACCTCGAGATCGAGCTGCGACGGCGACATGACGGGGTACATGCAAATACGGTTATCGAGGCCCGGCATGAAAGGATAGAGCCGACAGGAAGGACGGGTGTCGTCCCAGTACTCGAGCAATTCGGAGGAATCGTAATAACTATGGTTCGCGCTAATCGCTCCGTCCGCCGCTTGCTGGCCAGCAAGCAAGCGGCCGAAGAACATCGGCTGAGAGGGCTGGCGCACCGTCAGAATAGCCGCTGAGCCGTGCTCGGCCTCGCCAAACAGGCTTTTCAGGCCAATCCATCGGGTGCCGAAACGCGGCACGTCCAACTCTTGGCTGGCGTGGGCGGCGCCTGCCTCGCTAACCAGATCCAATTCGAGTGTTCCCCGGCAGGGCATCATGCCGGCGGCGAACAGGACGAAGGTGTCGTGCCCGGGCTTGAGATCAACGTCTATGGATGCTTCGTGTACAGCTTGCGCGTTGATCGCATCGTCTTCAAAGACATCGTTGAGCACCCGGTTATAAGCATGAACTGTGTTGAGGAAGCCTGCGCCGCGGTGATTCACCATCACGGCCGGAAACGGAATGAACAGGTTTTCCGCGGCGAAAAACTCAACGAGGTAGCTTGCAATCTCTGATCCGGTCGTGCCGGTCAGCGGAATTGTATGCACCCGGGCGTCGCGAACCGGGTAAAGCCGACTCTGGACGCGCTGGCCTTGCCCGTCAATGGCCGTCACCCGGCACCCTATCTTCTCGTAGCCACGCTTAAGACGGAAATGGTTGAGAAAGCTGATCTCTACCGTCGCGCCGGCGATTTCCGGCACGCTCAGCGCGGCGCGATGGACACTGTCGCGCGCACCATCCTCGTGATAGCGGCGCCGGGCTACTTCAACGTCCTTAAATCCCTTCATGCTACGTCTCCGAGATCCTTGTTGCTGCGCTTGATGCAGTAGGCCGTCGGCGTCGGGCTGGCCTCAAGGATTTTCAGGGGAGGCGGATCGGAAAAGGTGGAAAAGAATTCGTCCACGGCGTCGGATTCGCCCCACATCGCGACCGCGTATTCGTCAAACGCCGCGATGCCGCCCGGCGTGATACGTCGCCAGCCATGGCGCAACATTTCCAGGGTTGGCTTGTAGGTATCGAGATCGCAATGGAGCAGATTGATCCGTAAACCCGGGTTGGCTTCAAGGTAGCGTGGGAACGTCTCAAGGACGTCGCCTTTCACGACCTCGACCCGGTGACTCAGCCCGACACGCTCGAGCGCGCTGATAAGGGTTTCGTAGGCTGAGGCCTCGAAACTCTTTTGGTGAAGCACGACGGCGCCGCGCTCGTCATCCCGGGTATGGGGAAATTCCTCCTCGAATGTGTCGAACGCGATGACCCGCGAGCGGCCATGCGGTTGGTAGGTTTCAAGCAGGTGAGCAAACTCGATGGTGCTGGTTCCCTTGTAGACGCCGGCGTCGACGATGTCGCCGGGCACATCGGCGATCAGGCGGACGAGATCGGCGCGGGCAAACAGCTTTTGAAAACGATGCCTGTCGCACTGGAAATGGAACGCGTTGAACGCATCCCACATTGCCTGATCGTTCGGGTCTGATTGCTTGTTCATCGCCTCATCCTTTCTTCGCTCACGCCTCGTCCCCTAAGCCCGCACACGAAACACCGGTTCGATCGCCGGGCCATTCAGCGCCTCGACCATCCGGCCCCTGCCCAACGCGTCGGCGAGGCAGCGGAGCGCCGCGTCATAGGCGCTAAGGACTTTCTGGATATCAGCCTCATTGTGGGCGTAGCACACATTGTGGCTTCCCAGCGTCAGCACGCCGCGCGCGATCAGTTCTTTCATCAGCAAGGTGCGGATCTCAGCCTTGGAGCCGTTGGTGTGTTCGGCAATCTGCCACAGCATCCATGGCGGTTTGCCGGCCAACGCGAGAACTTCACCCAGGCCGTGCAGGTCGATCCGGGACTGTGTGCCCTCGGCAAGAGTTGTACCGGTTTTCCACAGCGTTTCGATCACCGGCTCCCGGCGCATCTTGTCGATGACCGCGATGGCAGCGGCAAGCGAGAGGGTCTCGCCACCGAAAGTGGCCGAGATGAAGACGTCCTCTAGACCCCGCATGATATCGGCCCGCCCGACCAGAGCAGACAGCGGCATGCCGTTGGCCATCGCCTTGCCAAAACACGCGAGGTCCGGTGTGACGCCGAACAAGTCCTGGGCGCCACCGAGCGCGAAGCGGAATCCCGTAACGACCTCGTCGAACACCAGCAACGCACCCTGATCGCGCACAAATTCTGCGAGCGCCTCCAGGCCCGCCCGATCCGGTTCCACTAGCGTCATCGGCTCCATCACGACCGCGGCATACTCGCCGGAGTGTTTCGCGAACAGCGCCTCGAGCGCAGCGAGGTCGTGCGCCGGAAAACTGTCGGTTAAATCCTGCACCGTCGCAGGCACGCCCGCCGACCGGGTCGTCGTGCCGATGTACCAGTCCTGCCAGCCGTGATAGCCGGATACGGCGATCCTATCGCGCCCGGTATGCGCCCGGGCGAGTCGCACCGCCGCAGTGGTCGCATCCGAACCGTTCTTGCCGAAGCGCACCATTTCCGCACACGGAATAATCTCGACTAATCTCTCGGCAAGCGCTGCCTCGAGCTCCGTGGCTAGACTGAAGCTGATGCCGTTCGCGAGTTGCGCCACGATTGCCGCGTCGACGTCCGGGTCCCGGTAGCCCAACACAATGGGGAGGAGGCCGCCGATCAGGTCGACGTAACGGTTGCCGTCGACATCCCAGACGCGCCCCCCCTCGCCATGTGACAGGAAGTGCGGTGCGCCGTTGCGGGGAAACTGGGCAAAACTCTTGGAAAAGGTTTGTGCGCCCAGCGGAATGATTTGCTTTGCTCGCGCCAGAAGAGCTTGCGATGCGGCAAACCCACGCGAGGCGAAGTCCTCGGCAACCAACGTTGCTTCGAACCCTTCGTTGCGCGTGGCCAAAATCGGCATCTCGATCTGTGCTGCGGCACGAAGCACCGCGACATGCCCGACGGGCGGCGGCCCGAGGCGCTCGGCGATCTGGCGTAGCCGATCGAGATCGTCCGCCGTGTCGAGCGCCCAGCGTTCGCACGCTAGTCCTGGGATCGGACAGCCCAGCGCTGCGATGCGAAAACGATGACGCTGATCGCGCACAAAGGGCGTGACGTGCTCGCGATCCGAGGCGCGGGTGGCTTCGCGCGCCGCGGCAACCAACGCCGCGCAGGTCAACACCTCGCAATCGAGCCCGTCAGGCCAACGGGGAGGATCGACGTTGCTCGCGTAATCCGCCCCGCTTCGCTCGAACAGCAACAGCACCTGGCCGCAGACCGCGGGATCGAGGAAAGGACAATCGGCGGTCAGGCGGAGCACCGTCTGGGCGCCCTCGGCCTCGGCCGCGCCGCGCATCCGCTCCAGCACATCCGCTTCGGGGCCGCGATGACAGACCACGGATTGGGAGGCGCACCAGGCGACGATGGCGTCGTCGCCGGCTCGATCCGAGGTCGCGACCGCGACCCGGTCGACGCCGGGGATCGCCCGGGCGGCCGAAACGACCCAGTCAAGGACCGCGCGACCGGCCAGATCTTCCAGGACTTTTCCCGGCAACCGCGACGAGCCCATACGCGCCTGGATCAACGCGACGGTCGTCACGCGGCACTCCGTTCGGGCAACCCGGCCAGACGACGCAAGGCCAAGACTTCACCCAAAATCGACGCCGCCTCCCGACCATCGCAGAGCGGCATCTGCGCACCCGTAACGCAGGCCAGAAAATGCCTCATCTCGGTCACATAGTCGTCCGTATGCTCCCCGCCAAAGGCCCGCTGGTCGCGGACCGCGCCTGTTGCATCACGCCACTCCAACGTGCGGGCAAGGATATCAATCGTCAGCACACCTTCGCTCGTACCGATTTCCGTGACGCGTTTCGCGGCGCGAGTCGCAAAGTCCAGATGAAGATTGCTGATGACGCCTTCCGCGTGACGCAGCAGGGCATCGACGCAGTCCTCGGCGCCGATCTCGAGCCGCCCTGTTTGGCGAGCCACGGCGGCCTCGGGCACGAAGGGTCCGAGCAGATGGGCCATGAGATCGAATTCGTGGATGAAATCGAAGACCGCACCCCCGGTCGCCGGATCGGCCGCGTAATTCGTGCGGTAATCAACGCCCGGGCGCCAGTCGGGCAGATACGAAACCGCAAGTGCCCGCGCCCAGACCGCCTCGCCCGTTGAGCCATCGGCCAGGAGCGCCCGAGCGTCGATGACCGCCGGGTGAAACCGCAAATTCTGAGCCACGAAAACGATAAGATCTTGCGCTGCTGCCGCGTCGAGCAGGTCGCAGAGCCCGTCCGTCGTGTGAGCCATAGGCTTTTCGACCATGACATGACAACCCGCCTCGAGCGCCGCCTGCAGATCAGCGAGATGACGGCTGTTGGGGCTCGCCACGACAGCGGCGTCCGATTCACCCAGTGCGTCGGCCCGGTGCTCGACCGCGCGCCCGCCGGCATCGCCGAGAGCCGTGCGCTGCGCCGGGTCGGGGTCGTATCCGGTCACCGCCTCGCCCAGCGCCAGCAAATTTCGTGCGTGGCGCAAGCCGATCGAGCCCAGCCCGATTACCGCGACGCGCATGACCTGCCCAGCGAATTATGTCGACTGCCCAAGGTCATCCTCTTGATAACGCCGTGGCTCGAACCGGTCGCGGATCGCGTGCCACTCCTCGACCATAAGCCCGTAATAGACGACGTCGACGAACTCGTTGTTGTCCGGCACTGTTCAGCCGGTTGGAAGTGCGATGTATGATTCGGCAGAAATTCGGCTGGGGGTCGTCGAGCACGGACTGAGCATAGTCCCGCAGCGCCGGCATGGACCGATCCGCGAAACGGACCTCGAGGTAGCGGGTCACCTCTTCGTCGGTCACTCTGCCCTGGTAAGTCTCGTCGACGTCCTCGAAACGGAACGGCACCAAGTCGAGACCGTAGGATTTCAGGATCTGGTCCTTCGGCAGGGTCTGAATTTCGAGCCCTTTGGTCATTCCGGCGCCATCCGCGCGACGATGGCATCGGCCGCGCGCGCCGCAGGATCGAGATCAGGAGTGGAAAACACCCCTCGCACCAGGGCTCGTCTTGCGGCCGCACGGTCTTCCCAGTCCCGAGCAATCTCGTCGAAGGGGCGCAACAGAAATTCACGCAGCCGATCGTAAAAATCCGCCGCATCGCCGTCGAACAGGAAGATCGCCTCGCCGACAG
>CAVOEB010000036.1:0-27541 GCA_963694715.1 Alphaproteobacteria bacterium
GCAGCAACTGTTTCGCCGGAGCGCGCGCACGATTTTCTCGACGCTTGCGTCCTTCTTGTCGAAATAGATCATCTTCGGTGCATCACGTTTGTCCGGTGACGCGTACTTTGCGCGCCGCTTCGGCGCCACGTGGGTATCGCCCACCTTCGATTTCGTTTGGGCAGAAACAGCCATGGAAAGCCTCCGGATCCACGAATACGCAGACGCTTCTGGGGTACGGCACGCCAACCTGTCGGCCCTAGACTGGTAGAGTCCGGCTTCAGTTGTCAAACAATCGATATAGCGAGGCTAAGCAGCGTCACGGCTTCGCCGCGTAGACTATGCGACTTGGCGGGCGCCGTAAGCAGCTATACGGTTCGCGTCCGCGCTGCCGAACCGACTTGAACAACTCGGGGATTGAAATGAACGTTTCCCTTGCCGTGGCCGAATGGCACTTTCGTGCCCGCTGCGTCAACCGCGGCCTATTCACCAGCGCGACCCTGCGCCGCCGGCGCGATTACGACGGCTTCATGGCGAGCGTCAAGCAGTCAGGCACACACTTGGGTGAAATACATGCTGGGACTTACGCTCGCACGTATTCACGGGCTTCCGGAACCCGCCCATATCCAAGACGATTCCATCGTATGCCATCCCAAGGCTCCGCCGCGATATGCGGGCATCCCGCGCATCGTCAATTCCCATTCCATGCCCCACTACCTGCAGCGCTCTGCGCTCGCCAATCAGCTGCTCGGGCTGCCGCCAACCCTGATCCTCGTGCGGGACCTGCGCGACGCACTGGTAGCGGGGCACGAGAAATGGAAATACGACTATCATGTTGATTCTTCGACTTATTTACGCGGCGATGTCAACGGCAAGCGCTACGATACCAACATCTGGGAACAACTCCGTTTCCTCAACGGTTGGGGTGCCGTGGCCGCAGGTAATCCGGCCCGTACCGCCATCTTGCGCTACGAGGGTCTGCGTGCCGATACGCCGGGCGAGCTGGCACGGGTCTGCGAATTTTTCGGGATCGACGAGGCCACGCCCGATCTACTTGCCTCGGTCATCGCCGACGCCACGAATGAAGAAGGGGCCGAGGGGCCCAACCCCGCCATCGGGCGCCCCGCCGCGCGGCTCGACGATCGCCCGGCCGTCAGGTGGTGTGACGATGCCGACCGGCGCTTTATCGCCGGGCTCTGCCGGCGCCACCTGCGCTACGATTTCAGCTACAATTAAGGGTGATCTCCCCCAGTGCGGGGTCACCTCAACCCTTGAAATACCGGTTCGCGAAAATCGCCGCCTGGGTCCGATTTCTGACATTCAGGCCCTTCAGGATTGCCGAGACATGAATGCGCACCGTTCCTTCGGCAAGGCCGAGGTCGCGTGCTATGGCAGCGTTAGAATTTCCGTCGACCAGCCGCTCGAGAACCTCGTGTTGGCGACGGGTCAGATTGCGTATCCGGTCAAACCCGTCACCGTCGAGGCCTCCACCACTTGCCCCTCTGTTCATCGTTTTGTGGCCATTCGGCGCAACCGCGGCCTTAGGCAGCCAGACCCGCCCCTCCATGACCGTGTCGATGGCCTCCAAAATTTCTTCACCGGTCGCCGTTTTGGGCATGAGGCCCATGGCACCCCGCTCAACCGCGCGTAGCGCGCCGGCACGCGTAACGTCGGCGGCGACCACTATCACCGGTAAATCGACCTGCCGGGCACACAGTCGGGAAATTCCATTGCCCCCATCCATGCCCGGCGCTGACAATTCGACAATCGCCAAATCGATCGGCGGCGAGCTTCCAACCGCTTCGATCGCCCCGTCGATTCCATCCGCCTCGACGACATGAAGCCCTGGGCGTAGGCCCCCCAGCACGTGTTTGAGCCCGATACGGAAAATAGAATGGCTGTCAGTGATCAATATGCGCATAGCATCTCCGGCCGGCGCCAAAGGCGTGGCCTCCAGAAATTCGAAAACTCTCGCACGGGTTGTGACACTTTGCCTAAGTCAACCATCACGCCAGTTAGCGCATCCGCAATGTCTATGGTCAATTTTTATGATTTTTACGTGAGGCCGCGCACAGTTTCGATGGCCCAATTCGTCGTACACTGACCGTCGATCCGAGTTGCCCTGTTGTGTGGAGGTAAGCGGCAATGGCAATACTCTTCGATATCGTTGGCCATCTATCGTTCGGACTGACGGCCCTGTCTTTTTTAATGCGCGACATCCTGTTGCTGCGCCTGTTGGCGATCGTCTCGGGCGTGCTGGGTCTCGCCTACAACTACTTCCTTCCCGAGGGGCCGCTCTGGCTGGTCATCTTCTGGCTGTTCGTCTTTCTGCTGATCAATCTGGTTCGGGTCGTGACGCTCTTTCTCGAGCACCGCGGCGTCAGCTTCACCGACGAGGAGCGCGAGCTCTACCAAACCCTGTTCCAAGACTTCGCACCGGTCGAATTCATGAAGGTGATGCATCTCGCCCGCTGGCAGGACAGCGTCGAGGACGAACTCCTCGCCACCGAGAACACACCGCTCGACGACCTCAAGTTGATTTACAACGGCGAAGTTGTAGTGGAGCGCCAGGGGCAGGAAATCGCGCGGGCGAAGGACGGCACCTTCATTGGCGAAATGTCCTATATCCACGGCGGTGACGCGACCGCTACGGTGCGCACGGTGCGGCCAACCCGCTACCTCTCCTGGCCGCAGCACGAGCTGCGCAAGCTGCTCAAACGGAATCCAACCATGGACGTGGCGATGGGGACGGTGTTCCATATGGATCTGTCCCAGAAACTTGCGGCGCAGTCAGCAGCGCCCATGCCGACGGACTGACGGGTAGCGACTGCGCACGGAGAGACTAGCGGAGCCAAGCGAAATGCAGACCACCCTGTTGCATGGCGGCCACCTCATCACCGACCCGGCCGCACTCACTGATGACGGCGTCATCACGGACGGCGGAGTGCTAGTCGTCGGCGAGCAGATCGAAGCGGTTGGCCCGTTCGACGCCCTGCACAAAGCCCATCCCGAGGCCACGGTTCTGGGCTCGGCGCACCATCTCGTCATGCCCGGCCTGATCAATGCCCACCATCCTGGGTCGGGCATCATGGCGCCTCATTTCTGGATCCGCGACGATTATCTCGAGCCTTGGATGCCCGATTTCTTGTCCATGCCGCCGCTCGACCTCTACCTCGACACCCTCTACGCAACCATGCGAATGATCCGTTCGGGCGTCACCTGCGTCTTGCACATGGCTTATCCGAGAGATTGGTGGGACACCGGCGAGGAAAGCCGGAGCACACTGCGCGCCTACGCCGATTCAGGAATGCGCGTGGCCTACGTTATGGCGACCCAGGACCGCCACACCCTCGTCTATGGTGACGACGCTGCATTCATCAAGACGCTGCCTCCTGATCTAGCCCAGCGTGTCGGAACGTTGTTCGACGAGCTCGATGACGCGGGCGGCGGCGATTATTTCGAGCTGGTCGAAGAGCACCGCGAGCAATATGTCGAGCATTCGCGCGTTCGCCTGCTGCTCTCGCCCTCGGGTCCCGAATGGTGCAGCGACGAGCTTCTCGTGCAAATTAACGAGGCCGCCGAACGGATGGACACGGGTTTGCACCTCCATCTGCTCGAATCACCTCTGGAACGCGCCTTCGCCGAGCGCTTCTACGGCGGCAGCGTGGTCGAACATCTTGATCGGCTAGGCCTGCTAAGACCCGCCACCAGCTTCGCCCACGGCACCTGGCTGAACGAGGCGGAAATCGCGCTGGCCGCCGAGCGGGGCGTAACGGTTTGCCACAACGCCAGTTCGAATTTGCGCCTGCGCTGCGGTATAGCGCCGGTCGGCGCGATGATCGACGCCGGGCTTAACGTCGCCATCGGCATGGACAGCAACAGCCTGGCGAACGACGAGAACATGCTGGGCGAGATGCGTCTGGTGCGCAACCTGCACCGCCTGCCCCGGGGCTTGAACTTCGAGGCCCTGCCCCGAAGAACTCGATGTCTTCCGCATGGCGGCCCTGGGCGGTGCCAAGGCAACCACCTACGACGACACTATTGGCCGGCTCACCCCAGGGGCGGCGGCGGACGCCGTGCTGATCGACTACACGGCCATGTGCGCGTATCATGTCGATAGCGTTTTGATTGCCGGCGCCCTCGTCTTCACCGGCGGGCAATTCACCACGCTCGACGAAACCGCCATTACCGAAGAGCTGGGCCAGATTGCCGCCGCGGGACCGCCGGAGCGGGTCCGCGGCTTCCATTCGTTGATGGCCGATATCCGACCGCACGTCGCCGCCTTCTATCGCGACTGGTTCGACGACCCGCTGCCCCCCTTCGAACCGTTTGCAACCCCCAACAGCCGGCGTTGACCGGCACCGGCCGCCGAAGGAGATCACTCATGCGTCACACACTTGCCGCGGGCGCCCTGACCACGCTTTTGCTGGCGCCCGGCTTTGCCTCGGCCCAGCTCGGCTCGGACTACTTCTACCGCAGCCCGACCGTGACCGAGACCTGCACACCCGGCACCTTGACCCTGATCGACGCCAACGAGCGCCAGCGCAACCGTTTCTTTGCGGGCATCGTCAACGCCATGCTCGCGCGGCCACACCCGCTCTCCTTCCCGCTCTTCCCAATCGACGACGATGTGGGCTTTCTCTATATGCTGCACATGCTGGGTTTCGTCGACGTCACGATTTCCGACGGCGCGGGCTACACCCACCACTTCATGATCGTCGCCCCGCCGGACATGACCGGCTAGACGGCCGACGCGCCCCAATGAACGCCGATCCCGACCGTCTCAGCGCCGCGCTGGCTCCCCACGGGCTGCGCCTGCGTGGCGGCTTTTGCCCCGGCCCCGAGGATGGCGTGCCGGCATTCGACAATGGTCGGCCCGCGCGCAGCCTTTATCTTGTCGGCCACGCCGGCCCGGCCATGTGGGCCGCCTTCAGCGCCGCGGCACCGGCCGGCGATCATCCGCTCGATTGCTGGTCACGCCATGTCCTCGACGAGGTCGCCCACGAGTTCGCCGGGCGCGCGCTGTTGCCGGGCGACGGGCCGCCCTGGTTGCCCTTCCAACGCTGGGCCCAGGCGGCGGATGCGGTCTATCCCTCGCCCATCGGCATCCTGATCCATCCCGAGTTCGGCCTCTGGCACGGCTATCGCGGCGCCCTTGCCTTTGCCGAAGCCCTGCCCACGCCCGCGCGCGACCCGCGTCCGAGCCCTTGCGAGAGCTGTGCGGATCGGCCCTGTCTTTCGACCTGCCCGGTCGGTGCCTTCGGATCCGAAGGCTACGACGTACCCGCCTGCACCGGCCATCTCGCCGGCCCCGCCGGGGCCGATTGCCTCGAGATCGGCTGCCGCGCGCGGCGCGCCTGCCCGGTGGGCCTAGACTACCATTACCCCGACGGCGAGGCGGCCCATCACATGGCCGCGTTCTTCCGCACCCATCGCAACGACGATTAATCCCCCTCGCAGGCGGCGCCCGGCTGCGCTAGATTGCCCGGCACGACCACATGAGGATCACGTCATGACCACACACCGCATCGCGCTCATTCCCGGCGACGGCATCGGCAAGGAAGTCGTGGTCGAGGCCGTCCGCGTGCTCGAGGCTGCCGGTGCCGGTCACGGCATCGCGTTCGACTGGCAGGAATTTCCCTGGAGCTGCGAAACCTATGCCGCAACGGGCCGCATGATGCCCGACGACGGCGCCGAACAGCTTCGCCCCTTCGACGCAGTGTTTCTGGGTGCCGTGGGCTATCCGGGAGTGCCCGACCATGTCTCGCTGTGGGGGTTGCTGATCCCGCTCCGGCGCCAGTTCGAGCAATACGTCAATTTGCGCCCCATCCGCCTGCTGCCCGGTGTTCGCACGCCGTTGGCGGACCGCGCTGCGGGCGAGATCGACTTCGTCATCGTGCGCGAGAACAGCGAGGGCGAATATTCCAAGGTCGGTGGGCGCATTTTCGAAGACACCCCTCGTGAGACCGTCATCCAGGAAGCCGTCTTTACCCGCACCGGGGTCGACCGCATCCTGCGCTACGCGTTCGAGCTCGCCCGCACCCGGCCGCGCAAGAAGGTCACCTCGGCAACGAAGTCGAACGGCATCATCCACTCCATGCCCTATTGGGACGAGCGCTTCGCCGCCATCGCCGCGGAGTTTCCCGATATCGAGACCGACCAGTTCCACATCGACATACTGTCCGCCCATTTCGTCCAGCATCCGGACTGGTTCGACGTCGTGGTGGGCAGCAACTTGTTTGGCGACATCCTCTCCGACCTGGGCGCGGCGGTGGTCGGCGGCATGGGCCTGGCGCCAGCCGCGAACATCAATCCCGAACGCACCCATCCCTCTATGTTCGAGCCGGTGCATGGCTCTGCGCCCGACATCGCCGGACAAGGCATCGCCAACCCGATCGCGCAAATCTGGACCGGTGCGATGATGCTCGACCATCTGGGGCACGCCGAAGCCGCGCGCAGCATCGAGGCGGCAATTGCGAACGTGCTCTCCGACGGGCGGGTCATGACCCCCGATCTGGGCGGCGATGCAAGTACCGAGGCGATGGGCCGCGCCCTGGTCGACGCGCTGGGCGCGGGATCCCCCGACGCGTGAGTTTTCCTCCCAACCCGCCAGCCGCCGACGCCGGCCGCCAGCCGATGTTCAATCTGCCGCCCCTGGTGGCGGCGCTGATCGGCGTCTGCGCGGCAATCTACGTCGTCATGCTGCTGGTCCCGGTCAAGACCGAGGCCTGGATTCTGATTCATCTGGGCTTTTCGCCCGCCTATTACCGCTCGGAATGGTTCGGCTGGGAATCCTTCGTCGGGCCGTTCAGCCACCAGTTCCTTCACGGTGGCGTGTTTCACCTGATTATCAACGTGGTCATGCTGGCGGCCTTCGGCGCCGGGGCCGAGCGAGCTCTGGGAGCGCGCCGCACCCTCGGGCTGTTTCTGGTCTGCGGCGTTGTCGGCGCGTTTACCCACCTCGCCATCTATCCCAGCCTCTCCGCCCAGGTGGTCGGCGCGTCGGGGGCGATCAGCGGCCTGTTCGGTGCGGTACTGCGCCTGATGGCGTCGCGCCCGCTCTCAAAGGGCGGCGTCCGTCTGCTTCCCGTGGCGCTCATCTGGATCGGCTTCGCGGTGCTGGTCGGTTTTGCCGGCGCACCGGGCACCGAGGGCGTCCAGATCGCCTGGGCCGCCCACGTCGGGGGCTTCGTGGCGGGCCTCGCGCTGCTTCCGCTGTTTATGGCCCGCCAGTCAGGTCCCCGCGTTCGACCCTAGCGCGAAACGATATCAGCCTGGGTGGTGCCGACGACGGCAAGAAGCTCCTCCTGCTCCGCGGCGGGAACATTGAAATCGTTCAGCACCGCGACGAAAACGATGGCCATCTCGTCCCATTCTGCTTCGGTAATGCCCAGGTGAGCGTGGGATTCCAGCATCGACCGGCCAGCATAGTTCTCCGGGCCGCCTGTCGCCCAGGCCACCATCGACGTCACCTGGTACTTCAACCCAGCTTTCGGCACCGTAAAGCGGGCATCGGAAATCGCAGAATTGGCGTTCAGGGTATCGTTGACCAATAGACGCTCGATGAACTCATCGACCACGGTCGCAATCGCGTAGATACCGCCGAGCCGGTCGTAAAGCGACGCTTTGGCCGAGTCGTCGGCAAAGGCACTCGACCCCGACACCACCAGAAACGCGAGCACCACGGCGCAGCCAAGGGTGGTCCGAATTTTCTTCCACATTTCGTTATCCTCATGGTTATAGTATTTTATAATATACATCCTTTAATCCGTTGATTTAAAGCATAAAATCCTATATTAATTCTCTTGTATCATCCAACGGATCCCCAACCGCGAACCGCGCCACGGATCACGGAAAGTGCCTCTTCGGCTCCGTTATCGAGACCTCTCTCGAAGTCGCCCTCAATCAGACCCATCTGGTTCGTGACATGGGCAAAACAGATGACCAGCTTCTGACGGGCTTGTGCGAAGGCATAAAGCGCGGCGGCCTCCATTTTGACGGCGATGAGGCCTTGGGTCCGGTAGGACTCAATCGCGCCTTCGGTTTCTCTGAACGGCGCGTCGATCGTCCAGGTTGCGCCGCGCAACACGGAAACCGGCAACTAGGAAACCACGGCGTCGACTTGCTGGACGAGATCCGGGTCCGCCTCGGCCAATTCGCTCGGCGGCAGGTAGTGATAGCTGGTCCCCTCGTCACGGAGCGCTTTTTCGATGAGCACGAAATAGGGCGGATCCTGGAGCTGAAGGATTTGCCCCGCTGAGGTCGTGCTGATCAGAAGTTGACAGCCGCAGGCAAGAAGCTCTTCTGCGATAAGGTCGGCGAACGAGCTGCCCACGGCGGATCCGACAACGCCCAGTTCTTTCTCGCCGTGATCGAATCGATAGAGATCGGTGTGATAGCAGGCCCACTGCTCATCTGCCCGATCCTGTCCGGCGGCCCTTAATCCTCGAACGATATCGCCGTCGGCGATCGAGCACGCAGACCGGAGGCTGCGTTTACGCCTTCGAAGCGGTTGCCGCGTTGCGCGAGCGCGGGATCAAGGCCCGACGGCTGGAGGACGGCTATCCGGAATGGCGCGCCGCGGGCCGCCCGGTCGAGAGAGAATCCGGGGGCGGCTAGCCGCTGGGTTTCTGCCGTCGGTCACGACGTGGTCGAGGTCACCTCGAGCCGCCCTGCCCGGGGGCCGCAGTGACGGCAGTAGCAGTCCGAGACCCGCCGGCGCGGCGGGCGGACGAAGTGATAGACCTCGCCGCAATTGCGGCAGACCCAGGCGACCACCGCGTGAGCCTCACGCGAGAGGTAGTCGAGCCGGTGAAAGGCGCGCGGCGGCTCGCCCAGCATCTCCATCACCCGTTTCCAGCGGTGATCGTGATTACACCGCGCGCGATAGCGCCGGTTGGCGAGGATATGGGCGCACTCATGGAGAAAAGTAGCATCCCGGTCGGCCTCGCGTCCCGCTTCGAGCAGCTTCGCGTTGAGTACGATGCGCCGCTCCTCCGTATAGGCAACGCCGGCCTGAACCTTGGCCCGGATCGAGACCTCGATGGCGCAGTCCAGGCACTCCCCGTAGGCCCCGCCGATCGATGCCGCGCGGGCCAAGCGCACCGTCAGGTTCCAGACGGCCGCGACCTCGGCCACGCTGCCCAGCCGACCGCGTTTCGCCAGTAAGGCGTCGCCGGGCTCGTCGGCGACAGGGTGGGTCGGCGTCATCGGCCGGCCCGTCCGCCGCCCGCGTTCTGCGCTTGCACCCGTCTCGGCAAATTCGAGAAACGGCAACTCCACCTGGCGCGAATCGGGGTAGCGTGCGGCCATTACGTCCCCGCCGAACCGGGCCAGCGCCCGTCGGCGCGCAGTTCGTCGGTCAGGCTCGCCAACGCACGCTCCACCCGGCCAACAATGTCATCGGCCTGCGCTTCGTTCAGGATGATCGGGGGGCCGAACGACATGGAACTGGTGCCGAAGAAGGCGCGCACGATCAGGTCTTCCTGCTCGCGGCAAAGCTCGACCAGCCGGTGGGCGCAGTCCCACGCCGGGTCGAGGATCGCGTTGGTCGCCTTGTCCGCCACCAGGTCGAGGCCGACCATCAGTCCCTCGCCGCGTATCTCGCCGATCAGCGGGTGATCGCCGATCCGTTCAATTAGCCGCTGTTTGAGAATAGCCCCCACCATCTGCGAGTTTGCTATCAGATTCTCGTCGATCATCACGTCGATGTTTTCGTTGGCAGCGGCGCAGGCGATCGGGTGGCCGCTCGCGGTCGAGCCGGTCGCGTAGATCGGTACCGCCTCGCTCGGAACGCCGTCGCGCAGGACCTGCCAGATCTTCTCCGAGATCGCCACGGCGGAGAGCGGGATATAGGCGCTGGTGATGCCCTTCGACATTGTCATGATATCGGGCTCGGAGTGGAAACCGAATGTGGTGCAGGCGAACCAGTTGCCCGTGCGCCCGAACCCCGTGATGCACTCGTCGTCGAAGAACAGCACATCGTGCCTACGCAGCACCTTGATGACTTCCTCGTAATAGCCCTCCGGCGGCATCACCGCACAGCCCGCGCCCAACGCCGGCTCGGCGACATAGGCTGCGACCGTCTCGGGGCCTTCCGCCACGATTTGTTCATCCAAGATTCGAGCCAGCCGCTTGGAATAGTCCCGCTCGCTCTCGCCCGGCTGCGCCTCGCGGAAATAGTGGAAATTTTCCGTCAGCAGAAAGCCCGGGAGCGGCAGGTTGAAGCCCTTGCGCATGGATTCACTGCCCGAAACGCTCGCCGCGCCGAGCGTGACGCCGTGGTACGAACCCTTGCGGGAAATGATTTTCGATTTTTCAGGCTTGCCCCGCAAGTAATTGTACATCCATATACATTTGATCGCCGCGTCGACGGCCTCGGAGCCCGAACTGTAGAACATGACGCGGCTCATCTGCCCGGGCAGGAGCTTGTTGAGCAGCCGGTCGGCGAGGCGCACCGAAGGCTCGTTCGTCACCCCGAGAAAGCTATGATAGTAGGCGAGCTCGCGGGCCTGCTTCGCGATCGCTTCGGCGACCCGCTGGTTGCCATAACCGATATTGACGCAGTTCATCGACGACATCGCATCGATACAGGTCCGCCCGTTCGAAAAACTGACCTCGATGCCCTTGGCGCCCGTGACCAGGGTCGGCTCCGCCCTCCCCTCGCCCAGCGCCGTGTAAGGGTGGATCAGGGTTTCCCTGTCCATCTGCTCGAGGCTGATATTTCGCTCTCTCATCTCGGTCATGATGGCCTCCCGGCGCATTGTCCGCTCCGTATCCCCCTAGTTTACCGCCTAGAGGACTCGCTTTCCGAACAGAATCTGGCGCACCGCGCCCGCACACCACGGCTTCCCGTGGCGCGACGCGAGGTGGTAGACTATCGCCAACCCATTATTCACCAGCAGTCTAGAAGACCATGTCGTTTCAAGCTGCCAAGTCGTCAACACCCTCCGTGGAAAGCGCGGTCAGTCCCGAGGAGTGGGAAGCCCGCGTCCAGCTTGCCGCGGCCTACCGCCTGATCCACCGCTACGGCATGGCAACAACGCTGGTCTTCAACCATATTTCTGCGCGCGTGCCGGGCGCAGAGCATCGTTTCCTGCTCAACCCCTACGGCCTCGCCTACGACGAGGTAACCGCCTCGTCGCTGCTCAAGGTCGATCTTGAGGGCAACATCGTGGCGCCCACGGAGTACAACCTGAACCGCGCCGGGTTCATGATTCACGGCGCCATTCATGGCGCCCGGCCAGACGTCGCTTGCGTGCTGCACACCCACACCGAGTCCGGCATGGCGGTTTCGTGTCTGGAAGACGGCTTTTTGTTCGTCAACCAGGAAGCCCTGATGTTTTACGACGATCTCGCCTATCACGACTTCGAAGGCATCGTGCTGGACGGCGGGGAATGCCCCAGGCTGGTCGCGTCGCTCGGCGACAAGAACAATCTCGTCCTGCGTAATCACGGCCTTCTGACGGTCGGCGATTCCGTCGGCATGGCGTTCATCCGAATGTTTTTCATGGAGAAGTCCTGCGTCGCGCAGCTCAAGCTCCAGGCAACCGGCGGTGCGATCCGCCCGATTCCGCCCGAGGTCTGCCAGCGCACCGCCGACCAGCACCGCGGCGGCAACGACGATTATCTCGGGCTCGCCTGGACAGCTCTCTTGCGCGAGCTCGATCGCGCGGACATCGATTACCGAGGCTGAACGCCGCGGGCCAACCGGAACGCCCACATCAAAGTCGAACTGGCGCGTGGGCATCGACGTCGGCGGCACCTTCACCGATGTGGTCGCTCATGGCCGCGCTAGCGGGGCGGTACGCAGCGCCAAGGTCGCAACCCGCGGCGGGATGACCTCGTCCAAGGCTTGCGCAGCACCCTCGCTGCGGTTGGCCTCGCCTGGGAGGATGTCGCTAATCTCGTCCACAGCACGACTCTGATCACCAATGCCATTGTCGAGGATCGCCTCGCTCCGGTGGCGCTGGTCGCCACCGCGGTACTGTCTTTGTGCTCCGACGATTCCGGCAACATCACCGAGCGAGAACTTGCCGTTGACGGCGGCTGGTACGTCTATAAAATTCCGTGCCGCGGCGCGCTATCTTAAGCGCAAATTAACCCCCCAATAACTATAGGTTGTGGTTTGCAAATAAATTTCTAATTCGTTGGCTACCGGAATCGAGCCCGTAGTTTGGAGCCGATCGGAGCCGACCATGGCGATAACACCAGAAGATATCGACGACAAAATTCGAAATCACCACCCGTGGCTACGCCAGAAGTCCGGCGGCCGGCGCGCGGACTTCAGCAACGCCGATATGAAGGGGTGCAAGCTTGTCGATACCGTGCTGATCCGTGCAGAGCTGCTCGGCGCCAACATATCCTGCGCCAAGCTCAACGGCATCAACCTGTCGGGAGCCGATCTCTGTAGTTCGGGTTTCAGCTATAGCGACATGCTCGGCACCAATCTGACGTTGGCTGATATGCGGGGTGCAAAGCTGCTCGAAGCCAACAACCTCGAGGGCACCGATATGCGCGAAGGCGCGCTGATGAGCTACGAGAAGGGCAAGGGCGGGTTTGTCAGCGACCTTTACAAATGCACGCTCGACAACGCGATTCTGTGCGACGCAAACCTTTCGCGGGCCAATCTTTTGCGTTCCTCGATCCAGAATGCCAATCTGACCGATGCAACCCCCTACAATGCGGAGACCTCAGGCGCGAACATGGCCCCTTCGATCTAGAACGAACCTCCCGACGCCGAGGCTGATGCCGATGATTCCGGACCGCCCGACGACCCCGATCTGCTGCCGACCCGCGAGGTGCTGCGCCTGCGCAGCCTCTCGATAACGAACAGCGGTGGCGAGGGAACTCGCGCCGAGCTCGACGGCAGGGATATGAGAAAATGCGATCTCTCCAACGCCGGTCTCAGCGGCGCCAGCCTGCGCTGCGCAAATTTCGTGGGCGCACGCTTATCCCACGCGACCTTCGTACTCTGCGATATGCGCGAGGCCAATCTTCAAGGCGCGCAGTTGCGCAAGCCCGACATGTCGGGCGCAAACGTCGCGGGTGCTGATTTCAGCGACGCCCTGTTCAACGATGCGTGCTCCAGGCCGGGATTATGGACGCCGAGGGCCAGCCGACAGGGCGAAGCTGGCCCGCCAATGCTGAAGGCGCAAATTTCTCTAGCGCCCGCCTGACCGGCGCCGATATGAGCGGGGCTCTTCTGACCAAGGCCGAGATGGCCGATACTCGGATCCACGGCGCCAAGCTCGAGGACGCCGCTCTGTCCGGCACCCGCTACGCGGGAAAGGCCGTCGCATTCAAAAAAGCTGCCAACGGCTGACGCGGCGCGGGCAACGACCCCAAACCCGCTATCCCTGAACGTACCGTCGGACGGCAAGCCGAGCACCATGCAAACTACTCCGCCCCTTCCCCGCCGCCCGACGCAACCACCGCGCCGGGCAAACTCGTCGATCGAGGCGGCTACAGATTGTAGCCACGCTCGCCGTGATGCGCCATGTCGAGGCCCTTAGTTTCCTCGGACTCGCTCACCCGCAAGCCCGTGACCTTCTTGACGAAGATCAGGATGATGGCGGTCATGACGCCGGCCCACACCGCGGTCACGCCAACACCGACAGCCTGAACCCAGAGCTGATGGAGGACCGAGCTTTCGGGCCCGAACCCGACGCCACCGAACACAGCAGAGGCGAGGACGCTCGTCAGCATGATTCCGAGCATGCCGCCAACGCCGTGAACCGCAAACACGTCGAGCGAATCGTCGAGCTTGAGAAGCTGACGCACGATATGGCACATAGGGTAGCAAACAAGGCCAGCTGCGAGGCCGATGATGAGCGCGCCGATCGGGCCAACGAAACCCGCCGCCGGCGTAATCGTGGCGAGCCCCGCGATGGTCCCGGTGGCGATGCCGACGAGCGAGGGTTTGCCGCGGTGGAGCCACTGGACGAACATCCAGGTCAGCGCCGCCGTTGCGGCGGAGACATGGGTCACCAGCAACGCCATTCCCGCGCTGCCGTCGGCGGCGAGCGCGCTGCCCGCGTTAAATCCGATCCAGCCGACCCAGAGCATCGCCGTGCCGGCCATCGTCATCCCGGGATTATGCGCCGGCCGGTCGTCCTGGGGAGCGCCCTTCCGGCTGCCCAGCATCGCGACCACGACCAGGGCCGAGACCCCCGCCGTCGTGTGCACCACGAGACCGCCAGCAAAATCCATCACGCCCAGGGCGGCCAGGAAACCACCGCCCCACACCCAGTGACAGACCGGGGCGTAGACGATGATGACCCAAAGCGCGCTGAACATCAGAACGGCGGTGAATTTCATGCGCTCCGGATAGGCTCCGACGATCAGCGCCGGGGTGATGATGGCGAAGGTCATCTGGAACATGAAGAAGACGGATTCGGGAATATCGCCGCTCATACCGTCGAATCCGACACCGCGAAAAAACGCCTTGTCGAAACCGCCGATTACCATATTGGCGCTACCACCATCGCCGAAAGCGAGGCCGTAGACGAAGACCACCCAGAGAACCGAGACGGTGCAGGTAATCGCAAAGCAGTGCATCAAGACCGAAAGGACGTTCTTGGCGCTGACCAGTCCGGCGTAGAACAGTGCGAGGCCTGGCATCGTCATGAACAGTACAAGCGCCGTCGACGTCAGGATCCACGAGGTATTCCCGCTATCGAGCGTACCACCGTCCGCCGCCATAACCTGAGACGGCACGACGGCGAGAAGCGTGATGATGAGAATTCCGAGTATTGATCTCGGTGTCAGGAACGTCATTGCGCTTCCCCCCTGTTTCAAAGACATCCGTTCGCCGCCCCGAAAGCATCGGACCGATCGAATCATTATTTTTTGCGGGGCATTCCCGAAGCGTTCGGCTTGGGCACCCACGAACTAGGCCGTTAATGCCCGAGCGTCTGTGAGACGGAGTGCCGCTACCGATAAGTAATTTGAGCCTACATGGTGCGGGTCGATAAGGGAAAATTATAATGGCAGACGCAATGGCGCAGGCGAGCGCTTCGATTGGGACATTTTCATCGAGACTACCGAGGAGGATCGACCCAACGCGCTGTCCGTCGCTACTGACAGCGACACCATAGCGGCCGGGTTTTGGCTGTCACCATTCCGGCGCCGCCGAAATTACGGCGCTAAGACGGTGAAGGGAGCTATCGATGCCCGCCGCGCCACTCCCACGGCGGCACGAACTCGCCTTGCCACATTCCAACGCCGTCAGCGCAAGCTTCTGCTTCCTCATCCACACAATCGAGCGAGTAGCGCCGATGCGCCAAGGCTACTGGTGCGCTTCGAACCACTTTCGAGCGAGGCGCTTAACCTCGATAAAAAAACCACTGTGAATAGCACGGCAGTAAGCACACCTGAAGATGTGTCTTGCCACCCCAATAGCTCAACGTCTTCTTAGATAATTAAAAATTAGGTGGCACAAGTATAAGGGACGTGCTATTCTAAGATAAGATTAGTGACGTTCATCATACTATATCGGAGTCAGTGATGATATTCTGTGGCCACCGGGAAGAACCGCAGATTAGGGCGGTATTTTCTTATGGTGGCTTGCTAGAGGCATTCGTTGAGCATCGATAATCAAGCGAGTCCGGGGATCGATCCGGCCATCACCTCCCCGCAAGGGGCGGGAGCCGATCTGGCGCTCGACGTCGGCGCCGGCGACCTGTTGACGATACCCCAGGGTGCCGCGCTTCTTGAGGCGGACTTCGACCGCTCGGGACCCGATCTGCTCCTCACCCTACCCGACAGCACGCGGATCGTGGTTTCCGACTATTTCGCCGTCGAGAACCCGCCCACGCTTGCCACCGAGGGGGGCGCCATCATCCAGCCGGAGCTTGCCGCCCGTCTCGCGGGTCCCCTCGCCCCCGGGCAATACGCGCAAGTCGGCGACCTGCTGGCTCCCCAGGTAATCGGCCGGGTCGACACGATCACCGGCGAGGTCACCGCGTCCCGCGCCGACGGCACGACGGTCACGCTTACCCAGGGCGCCAACGTGTTCATGGGCGACGTCGTCGCGACCGGCGACAGCGCGGCCGTGGGGCTCGTCTTCCTCGACGAATCCGCGTTCTCGCTGGGCGAAGACGGGCGCATGGTGCTCGACGAGCTGATCTACGACCCAGTCACGGCCGAGGGCAGCTCGGCGTTTTCGATTCTGCAAGGCGTGTTCGTCTTCGTCAGCGGCGAGATCGCCGCGAGCAATCCGGACGGCATGCTGATCACGACGCCGGTGGCCACCATCGGCATCCGGGGCACGAAGGTCGGTGGACGGGCCGCCCAAGAGGGTGAGTACAACACCATCACCCTGATGCCCCAGCAGGGGATGGGGGCGGACGGTCAGGTCATCGATTATGTGGGCACCATCACCGTCGAGAACTGGTCTGGCGCGGTGACGCTGACGAGCGCTTACGAGACGACAACGTTAGCGAGCGTCTTCGAGGCGCCGCTCGCCCCGGTCGTGCTCTCGATGGATCAGGCAACGCTACTTTACCAGTCGGTCGAACGCTGGCTGCCCGATCCTATAAATCCCGCCGCGGATACGGACCGGGACGAGGGCACCGCCGATGTCGCCTCCGACACCGAGGCGGGTGAGGACGGAGTCAAGGGAGACGGCCCCGCCGAGGACGCGGAGGGCGATGGCGAGCCCGGAACCGCTGAAGGAGAACTCGAGGAGGAGGTCGATGCACCTCTGGAGGGGGAGATAGACCTCGAGGAGGAGATGGAGGCCGAGCCCGGGCTCGAGGGCGATATAGAGGCCGAAGCAGACGTCGAAGCTCTCGACGCCATGCTTGGCGATGCGCCGGTCGAGGAAGGAGTCTCCGCCGACGGGCTGATGGATGAAGGCCCGATGGGCGAGGGGCCGATGGGTGAGGGCCCGGTGGGCGAGGGGCTGATGGGTGAAGGCCCGATGGGCGAGGGGCCGATGGGTGAAGGTCCGATGGGCGAGAACCCGATGGACGCGGACGCCGCGGCAATGGCCGCGGCGGGAATGGCGATCGAGGAGGCGGCCTGGACGACCTTCACCGACGCGGTCGCGGGCGGCGAAAGTATCGATTCCGCCATGATGGCCGCGGAGATGGTAGCCCTGGACGCCGCCGACACGTTCGGCCTCTCCATGGAGGACATGTACACGGGCCCCGTGGATTCCGGCATGATGGCGGGCGAAGCCCTTGGGGCACTCACCGGTCTGGTTGGAAGCTCTCTTGCCGGCGACAAATCGATTTCTTCATTCGGTTCTGACGGTCCGGCGGAGTTTGGTGGTGAGAATCGAACGGAATCTGGTCCAGAGGGACAGGGAGAATCGGGTCTAACGGGTCCGTCGGAGCTTGGCCTTCAGGGTCCGGAAGAATTAGGTCCAGAGGGGCCGACGGAATTCGGCGGTGGCGGGCTTGCGGACGATCCATCCGGCGGTGGTGAGATTGTAGCGGACGACTCATTTAGTACCGGACCCCCCGTCATAGATAGCGGCTTCGGGGCTGGATTTTCTGCTAGTACCGGACCCCCCGTCATAGATAGCGGCTTCGGGGCTGGATTTGCTGCATTTGATTCGTTTATTCCCGAATCCTTGTTTGGTTCTGTTCCGGTAGGCACTCCACAACCATCTTTTGGCCGCACTGAATCATCAGACCCGATCATCGTTGCCCCGCCAATTAACAGACCGCCAAGTATCATTGATGGCCCGCTGGGCACGAACGAAGACACTGCCATCTCCCAGTCCTTCACTCTGTGGACCACAGATCCTGACAATAATCCCCTGACCTTCGCGGTTGTCGCTCAGCCATCGAATGGCGCGGTGAGCCAAGCGAGCACAGGGAGCGCCGACTTCACGTACACCCCGTCCGCAAATTTCTCCGGCACCGATAGCTTCACGTTCAAGGCGAACGATGGGGCCGTGGACTCCGCAACGGCCACGGTGACGGTCACGGTCAACCCGGTCAACGATACGCCAAGTGTTATTAACGGACCGATCAGCACGAATGAAGACACGGCAAAATCTGAGACCTTCGCGACGTGGACAACCGATGCCGACGGAAACGATTTGACCTTCACGGTTGTCAATCAACCGTCAAATGGCACGGTGAGCCAAGCGAGCACGGGGAGTGCCAACTTCACATACACCCCGTCTGCGAACTTCACCGGCACCGATGCCTTCACGTTCAAGGCGAATGATGGAACGACGGATTCCGCAACGGCCACGGTGACGGTCACGGTGGCCGCGGTCAACGACGCGCCGGTGGTGTCAGGAGCTGGCGCGACGCTTGCCTACACTGAGAACGCTTCGGCGACGGCAATCGATTCCAGCCTCACGCTTAGCGACGTTGATAGCAACAATCTGACCGGGGCGACCGTGACGATCTCGGGGAATTTCCAATCGGGCGGTGAGGACGTTCTGGCGTTCACCGCGGCGAACGGCAGCGGCATCACGGGCAGCTTCAACAACTCGACGGGGGTGTTGACACTGTCCGGGACGACGACCAAGGCGCTGTACGAACAGACGTTCGAATCGGTGACCTACCAGAACACGAGCGACAACCCCTCGACGTCGGCCCGGACCATCACCTGGCAGGTCAACGACGGCTCGAGCGCGAACAACCTGAGCAGCGCGGTGACAAGCACGGTCACGGTGGCCGCGGTCAACGACGCGCCGGTGGTGTCAGGAGCTGGCGCGACGCTTGCCTACACGGAGAACGCTTCGGCGACGGTAATCGATTCCAGCCTGACACTTAGCGACGTTGATAGTAACAATCTGACCGGGGCGACCGTGACGATCTCGGGGAATTTCCAATCGGGCGGTGAGGACGTTTTGGCGTTCACCGCGGCGAACGGCAGCGGCATCACGGGCAGCTTCAACAACTCGACGGGGGTGTTGACACTGTCCGGGACGACGACCAAGGCGCTGTACGAACAGACGCTCGAATCGGTGACCTACCAGAACACGAGCGACAACCCCTCGACGTCGGCCCGGACCATCACCTGGCAGGTCAACGACGGCTCGAGCGCGAACAACCTGAGCAGCGCGGCGACAAGCACGGTGACCGTGGCCGCGGTCAACGACGCGCCGGCAGCGGCGGCCGATACCGTCAAAAGCAACACGAGCTTATTATTCACGATCCCGAAAGAAGCTCTATTCTTGAACGACTCCGACGCCGAAGCGAGTTCGCTGTCAATCGCGGCGGTTAATAACCTGGGAGGGTCCAACGGCACCGCGGCGTTAGTCGATGGTGACGTCACGTTCACTGCGGCGTCGGGGGCCAGCAGCGGACAATTTACCTATACGGTGAGCGACGGCACCGCCACATCTTCAGCAGCGACCGTTTCACTTACCATCGGGAGCGGGGCCACTATTTCCGGCGGGTCTGCCAACGAAATTCTAATTGGAGGCGGCACTACCCAGACCACCATAGACTTTGCCAGTGGCAGCGGTACCCCGCTCACCTACACTGAAGATGGCATGACATTTAAATCTGATTACAACAACGGTAATAGCGGTCATATACATTTCAGTTCGGGCGGACTCCAAAACCATAGCGGCTGTTGCTCCGAACCTTACAAATTCACCTTAGCAGATGATGCGGCCTTTGATTTGGTCAGCTTTCAAATCACGGCTTCATCCGGAAACTCTATTTTTACTGGATTGAACTCGTCCGACCAGACCACGGGAACGCAAAGCCTCACAAGCTCTTCGGCAGGTACAATAACGTTACCCAGCGGCTTCACCGATATCACCACCGTTAATTGGGCTCAAAGCAGTTCAAACCTCACAATCGACAATCTCATTTTTGAGCAATTAGATAGCGTTACCATCACGGGGGGTAGCGGAGAGGATTATATCGTAGGCGGCGGCAAGGCCGACAATTTAACAGGGGATGCCGGAAACGACGTCATTGTTGGCGGAGGTGGAAGCGATACCCTCACCGGCGGTTCCGGGGCCGACATTCTCGGCTACGAGGCCACGTCTGACGGCGGCGCCGTTTCGAGCAACCAGACCGCCTCTAACGCGAGCATTACCGGTGACTCCATCTCGAGTTTCGTGACCGGGACTGATAAAATCCATTTTGTGTCGAGTGGGTTTGGAAACATTTCGACCGGTACGCTCACCAGCGGAACCAACTTCTCCATCATTGACGCCGCCTACGACGGCACAAATGCAGGAACCAACAGCGAATTCACCGCCAGTGACCCCACATTCATATTCGATTCTACCGACACGCTCTATTATGATTCGAATGGATCGTCGGCAGGCTACACGGTTGTTGCCACCATGACAGGCACTAACATCGCCGCCGCGAACATCGAAATCGTCTCTTCCCTATAGCCTGTGGTTGCGCTGCATTCTTCGAACGTTTGACGTCTCAGGGCGCCAACCCGGAGCACACTACACTCTGCTTGGCGCTGTCAGCCTAATGCGAACCGATCCCCCAAGCCCCAGACAACACGGCGCTCAGGTAGCCAACTGACACCACTCGGCCAAGGCGGCCGAGCGGTTCTGCTTGAACACGTCGCGGGGGTTAAGGTGGCGGTCCTGGTTGAAGTGATTGTGGATTGAGGCGTGAACGGCGGCGAATTTCTGAAGGGTCTTGATGTCCCTGAATTTCGCCATCGCTCCTTCTCGTCGTCGGAAAGGCTGATGTGAATTCTCGGCTCGGTTATTGAGCCAGCGCCCACACTCCTGGCTGGCGGCATTACCGATCACATTCATCGCCGCCCGATACGACCGGAGCCGATCGGTCACGATCACCTTTGGCCGGCCATAGCGCTTCATCGCCCGCTTCAAAAATTTCAGTGCCGTCTTGCTATCCCGGCGTTTCGTAGCAAATACCTCGAGCACCTCGCCTTCATGATCGACGGCACGCCAGAGATAGTGGGTCTCGCCGTTAATCCGCACGAACACCTCGTCCAGGTGCCATCGCCAACACGAATAATTGTGGTGTTGAACACGGCGCTTTCGGATCTCTGCGGCGAACATCGGGCCGAACTTGTTCCACCAGAATCTCACCGTCTCGTGGCAGATGTCGATACCGCGCTCGAACAGAAGGTCCTCGACTTGGCGCAGCGACA
Source organism: Alphaproteobacteria bacterium (assembly GCA_963694715.1). GTDB lineage: Bacteria > Pseudomonadota > Alphaproteobacteria > UBA828 > JAPUJA01 > CAVOEB01. The sequence continues at coordinate 21,055 of CAVOEB010000036.1, forward strand.
GCGGGTATCGGACATACATCATCACCGTGAGGCGGATCACCTCCGGCGAGCTGTTAAAATAGCGGAAGGGACTTTTTATCGATCGACGCTACGGGGTGCCGTCAGCAACCTCAACCCAATTTGCTCTGACAGTGCCGGTCAAGGCGATCAATGCCGAACTGCGGCGGCACCAAGCCGATTTACTCCGACACAGCCACATTTACCTTTGGAGTTCCACCGCATAGGCGTTGGCCGGCAGGGCCTCGTCGAGCAGGCCGCGATCGACCAAAAAGGCGGCAAATCTCTCGTAGCGCGCCGTATCGAACGCCGCGGGACGGAGCGCAAAGCGGGGCAAGGTGTCACGCCAGGCCCGGATGTTGAGTTCGTCGTCCAGGTCGGGATAGGCCTGGACGAACAGCGACCAGGCGTCGCTGGGGTGGTTCAATAGGAATTGGACGCCCCGTTCCAGCGCGTCGAGAAACGCGCGCAACGCAGGCCGTCCGACTTCATCGCGTCGGGCCACCAGAATCAACTCGTCATAGGCCGGCACGCCCTCTTCTTCTACATAGAAGGCACGCCCCGGACGGCCGACGAGGTCCATCTGGTTGAGCTCAAAATTGCGAAAGGCTCCGATCACCGCGTCCGTCTGTCCGGCAATCAACGAGGGGCTCAGCGAAAAATTCACGTTTATCAACTCAACATCGTCCAGGGTCAGCCCGTGCCGCTCGAGCATGGCACCCAGCAGAGCGGTCTCGAAGCCGCCCACGGAATAGCCGATCTTTCCCCCCTTTAGGTCGCGGATAGAGCTGATTGGCCCATTGGCCATCACCACTAGAGAATTGAGTGGAGTGGCGATCAGCGTGCCGATGCGCACCAGCGGCAGGCCCTGCGCGACGTGCAGATGGAGTTGCGGCTGGTAGGAAACGGCAATATCTGCCTTGCCCGCCGCGACCAGCTTCGGCGGATCGTTGGGGTCCGCCGGGGCAATAAATTCGACGTCGAGTCCCGCTTCGTCGAAATAGCCTTTCTGCTGCGCCACGATCAGGGGCGCGTGGTCGGGATTGACGAACCAGTCGAGCATCACGGTCAAGGGTTCGCCCGCGCGCACGGTTCCGGATGCGATCAGAACCAATCCGGTTATCGCGATAAATAACAGTGTTTTTCGCATACTCATTACTCCCAAATGGAAATGGAATCTGGCTGCCACGGGAGGGCCCGGCGGAGGCACACATCGACCGCCGCATAGAGCAGAACAGAAAAGACGGCGAGGACGGTGAGAGCCGCGAACAGCAAGTCGATCTGCATTCGCGCATTGGCGTGCAGCATGAGGTAGCCCAAGCCCCGGCTAGAGCCGACCCACTCACCGACCACGGCGCCGATCGGCGCGACCGCTGTCGCGACCCGCAGACCCGACGCCAGCGTCGGCAGCGCGGCCGGTATCCGGATCTGGCGTAGCGTGCGCCAGCGGCCGGCATTCATGGTATGGGCGAGGTCGAGCCAGCCGGGCTCCGTCCGGCGCAGCCCGTCGAAGAAGGCGACCGTGACGGGGAAGTAAATTATGAGAGTCGCCATCGCGACCTTCGACCCGATGCCGTAACCCAGCCAGAGGACGAGCACGGGGGCCAATGCGAAGACGGGCACCGCCTGGGAAGCCACGAGAACGGGCATCAGCCAGAGCCGGGCCGGGCGGAAATGGGCGAGAACGAGCGCGCTGGCGACGCCGAGGGCACTGCCCAGCACGAGACCCAGCCCGATCTCTGCGAAGGTGACCCACGCGTTAGCAACCAGCTTGTCGGCGTGGGCGCCGATGGCCTGGGCGACGCCCAGCGGGCCCGGAAGGATAAAGGGCGGTACGCCGCTGGCCCAGACCACGAGCTGCCAGACACCTGCAAGGCCAAGCAGCACGACTGCTGCACGGAGGAGTTTCCGGCCCATCACGTCGTCGCCCCCGCCACGGCCAGCCGACCGAGCAATTCGGCCTGGCGCGCGATCAGCGTGGCATCCGCCGGTCGACGCGGCGGCGCGCCATCAGGGACGGGAACGCCGGTCAGCGTGGCCGGTTGGCCGGCCATGATGTGGATGTGATGGCCCAGCCGCAGCGCCTCAAGTGGGTCATGGGTGACGAGCAGAACCGTGTGCTCCGCGAGCGATTCCGCGGCCAGTGCCTGGATCTCGTGGCGCGTGATAACGTCTAGCGCCGAGAACGGCTCGTCCATCAGCACGAGCGGGCGATCTTCCATCAGGGTACGGGCCAGTGCGGCGCGCTGACGCATTCCGCCGGACAGGGCCTCGGGAAGCGCCTCTGCCCAACCATCCAGACCGACCCGGGCTAGCAGCTCGCAGCCGCGCTCCTGCCTGTCGGGCTCGCCGCGCAGTGCCGCGCCGAGCACGACGTTTTGCACGACGCTCAGCCAAGGCAGCAGCAGGTCCTGCTGGGCCATGTAAGCAAGCCGCCCGGCGGGCGTGCCGCCGTCGCTGCAGATAACGCGGGCATTGGCTCCCGGGGGCGCGAGGCCTGCGATGAGGCGCAACAGGCTGGTTTTGCCCACTCCGCTTGGGCCCAGGAGGCAACTCCACCGACCGGCGGGCAACGAGAGCTCGAGCCCGTCGAACAAGGGGGTGCCACCGAAGCTCAAGCGGGCCTCGGAAAGCTCGAGCGAAAAAGCGGGCGATGACGTGGGTGACAACTTGAACAAACTCCCTTCGCCGGCATGACCCGGATCAGGTTCAAGGGGTCGTTCCCGTTGAGTCGGAACCTCTCAGCCGGTTATCCGGCTCCCCCGTACAGCGTCAAGTATGATCTGGCACTTCGGCATTGTCAGCCGAATTCAAGCCGATCCCCAATGCCCCAGACGACGTAGCATTCAGGTGGCATTATCACGTAAAGCTCTGCGAACCGCACCGAAAGCAGCTCGGCATCGAGATTAAGCCGCCAAGCTCGCATGGGCATTGACACTTTAAGTCGTTGTTTGGAGCGGGCAGGGGCTATTACGGTCTTGGTATGACCCCAATATCGTGCAAGCGTCAGCGCTTTCCGCCCGAGATCATCCAACATGCCGTTTGGCTTTACGCACGATTTACTCTGTCGTTCCGTGACGTCGAGGACCTGCTGGCCGAGCGCGGGATCGATGTTTCTAACGAGACGGTTCGACGCTGGTTTCTGAAGTTCGGCCGGCTGATTGCGTGCAATCTCCGTGGTAGCCGTCCGCGCGCCAGTGCGCGTTGGCATCTCGACGAAATGGTCATCAAAACACGTGGCCAAAAACACTGGTTGTGGCGGGTGGTCGACGACGAAGGCGAGGTGTTCGAGTTCCTGGTCCAGCCACGACGCTGCGCTAAATCAGCGCGACGATTACTAAGAAATCTGTTGAAGAAGCAAGGCTTCGCGCCGACGCGCATCACCACTGACAAGCTCAAATCCTACGCCGCCGCCATTCGCGAAGAATGGCTGACTGCAGTTCACGATCAGGGATTACGAGCGAACAATCGAGCGGAGAACTCACACCAGCCGGTGCGACGACGAGAACGAAAACAACAGCGCTTCAAATCACCTGGATCTACCCAACGGTTCCTTTCGATCCACGCCGCTGTCTACAACGCCTTCTACGTTCAACGCCATCTTCTATCGCGCCGCATCCACAAACAGTTCCGAGCTGAGGCGTTTGCTGTTTGGCAGCGAAGCTGGCTTACAGCCTGATCCGGATCACGGTCGAATTCTGATGCCAGCGGCAGTCAGCGTATCAATGCCCTACGATGAGCCAGAAACCCTCTCTTATGCAATCAGACTAATCTGTCCCATAGGCGCTGACGTCAGATAGTGCCAAAAATCGAAAAAAAATATTGCGCCGCAGCATAATTATCGACTATCTATGCTGCGTCGCAACGATCACGGTACGCGCCCGGCTCATTTTCCCGTAGACGATGCGCCAAGAATTCTTTCGATACCACGTTCAAACCGTGAAACGGATCGTCCGCTTCGCGTGCTCTCATTTCGTCCGGATACTTCATGCATTTACTCATCGCCTACCGCGATCAGTGGTTTGGTAACATTCGCAGTGACGTCCTCGCCGGTCTCGTGGTTGCCCTGGCCCTAATTCCTGAGGCCATCGCCTTTTCGATCATTGCCGGCGTCGACCCGAAAATCGGCCTTTACGCCTCTTTCTCGATTGCCGTCCTCGTCGCCTTTACCGGCGGTCGGCCGGGCATGATTTCTGCCGCTACCGCTGCCACAGCCGTGCTCATGGTGACTTTGGTTCGCGACTATGGTCTAGAATATCTACTGGCAACGACGGTGCTCGCCGGGCTGCTGCAAATCGCTGCGGGCCTGCTGCGGCTTGGATACGTTATGCGGTTTGTGTCACGCTCCGTGATGACCGGCTTCGTCAATGCACTCGCCATTCTGATTTTTCTGGCGCAATTGCCGGAACTGATCGGCGTGCCGTGGCTGACCTATGTGATGGTCGCCGCCGGCCTCGCCGTGATCTATCTTCTTCCGTTCGTCACGAAAGCGATTCCATCGCCGCTCATCTGCATTGTAGCACTCACCTCGGTCACGTTGCTCTTTGGGTTAGATCTACGCACTGTCGGCGACATGGGCGAACTCCCGTCAACGCTCCCGGTCTTTCTCACTCCCGACATCCCGCTGACCTTCGAAACACTAGGCATCATCCTGCCCTATGCGGCGGCGGTGGCGGCGGTTGGCTTGCTTGAATCCCTGATGACCGCCTCGATCGTCGACGAATTGACTGGCCGGCCAAGCAACAAAAACCAGGAATGCATCGGCCAGGGCATCGCCAATACGGCGACCGGGTTCGTCGGTGGCATGGCTGGCTGCGCGATGATCGGCCAGTCGATTATCAACATAAAGTCGGGCGGGCGGGGCCGGCTGTCGACTTTCTGCGCAGGCGCTTTCCTGCTGTTTTTGATCGTCGTGCTCGGTGATTGGGTAAAAATGATCCCGATGGCAGCCCTCGTCGCAATCATGATCATGGTATCGATTGGCACGTTTAGCTGGTCGTCTATCAAGAGTCTCAAAACCCATCCGCGCAGCTCGTCGGTGGTGATGCTGGCAACGGTGGTCTGTGTTGTCGTCACCCATAATCTGGCAATCGGTGTTCTTGTCGGCGTCCTCCTGTCGGGGTTGTTCTTCTCCTGGAAGATCGCGCAGATCTTTCGAATTACATCAACTCTGTCCGCTGATGGTCGGCATAGAAGCTATAGGGTGGAAGGTCAGGTGTTCTTCGCGTCGGCAGCCGACTTCACCGCCGCCTTCGATTTTGGGGAAGTGCTCGAGAAAGTGACGATCGACGTCAGTCGTTCCCATATCTGGGATATTTCCAGCGTCGCCGCACTCGATATGATCGTCCTCAAATTTCGCCGGGAAGGTGCAGAGGTCGATATCGTCGGCATGAACAAGGCCAGCGAAACCATCGTCGACAAGCTGGCTGTTCACGACAAGCCCGGCGCGCTTGATCAGCTCATAGGCCATTAGGGGGACGACATTGAACCAACTCATCGCCCTCATCGACGGCTCGGTCTATTCGCAGAGCGTCTGCGACTACGCTGCCTGGGTCGCAAAGCGAACCGGGTCCGCCGTCGAACTGCTGCATACCATCGGCCGACGCGAAACAGATAGCGCGCCGGCCAATCTGACCGGCAACATCATATTGGGCGCGCGCACGTCGCTACTCGAAGAACTGAGCGATCTGGACGAGCAGCGTGCGAAACTTTTCCACAAGCGTGGCCGGGCGATCCTCGACGACGCCAAGGCCAGTATAGAAGCCGCGGGTGTCACCGATGTGACGGCACGTCTACGGATCGGCGACATCATCAAGACGGTCGCCGAGAGAGAAAACGCTGCCGACATGGTCGTGATCGGCAAGCGTGGCGAAGCGGCTGATTTCGCCAGCATGCATCTCGGCTCCAACCTCGAGCGCATCGTGCGCGGCTGCCGGAAGCCCGTTTTTATTGCCGCGCGCGCGTTCATGCCGATCAAAAATTTTCTAGTCGCCTTTGACGGCGGCGCCAGCAGCATGAAGGCTGTCGACTACATCGCCTGCAATCCACTATTCGCCGGCCTGCAATGCCACCTGCTGATGGCCGGCGCCGACACGCCGGAAACCCGTGCCCAGCTCGATGACGCATGCCTCTCGCTCAAAGCCGGCGGCCTCGATGTCGAGGCAGGCATCACCAACGGTCGGGCTGAGGCGGTGATCGCGCACGCGGTCGAAACCGACGGAATTGACCTGCTCGTCATGGGTGCCTACGGGCACTCGCGCATCCGTAGCCTGATCATCGGCTCGACTACCACCCAGATGATCCGCTCCTGCAAGATACCGATCGCGCTGTTTCGTTGAAGTGCTGGGGCTCCGCGGAAGTACCTCGCGGTAATGTGACTCCGCGTGCGCGAGTTGACCCGTGGTCTGCAGGCGTTTGGCCTCCTCCAGCCGCGCCGGCATGTCGATTCGCCCGCCTGCCAACGTCGGCGGCAAGCCCGCTTATCCGACGG
>CAVOEB010000037.1:0-27524 GCA_963694715.1 Alphaproteobacteria bacterium
AACGTGCTGGCAACCCTTGGGCTGATCACGTCCTCCTACGGGTTGTGGATGGGCGTCGAGGGCGGTGATCATGCCGAGATCGTCGACAAGGACCGCTTCCGCTACATGCGGCTCGAATTCAAGGATGACAAGATTATCGGCGCGTTGAGCCTGGGCCTGACCCAGCATGTCGGCGTGCTGCGCGGCCTGATCCAGACTGAGGCGCCGCTCGGAGGCTGGAAGAAAAAGCTCAAGGAGGACCCCTTGCGCATCATGGAGGCCTACCTCGCACAGGTCCATCTGACCGGACCGAGCTGAGCCGCCCGCGCGATGAAGGTTCGCCTGCGCCTGTTCGCCAGCCTTAAGCCGTTCGCGCCGGCCGGGGCGGCGGCGGGGGAATTCGACCTCGAGCTGCCCGACGGCACCACGCCCCAGCAAGTGATCGAGCAGCTCTCGCTGCCGCCGCGAATCACGGCGTTGGTAATGATCGATGGCCGCCACCAAACCCCTGAAGACGTCGCGCAGCGAGCGCTGCTTAACGGTGAGGTCCTGGCCATCGCGCCCCCCATTGCGGGCGGCTGACTTGGCCCGCGAGGAGATTGCGGCGGTCGAGCTTGAAATGGGCTTCTCCCACGGAGAAATTCTTCGCCTACTGCCTGCGGCGCTCGAGGGCCGCGCCCATCGTGTCCGGGGCCAGGAGATCGTTGCCGAAGACGAGCACGGCACTATCTGCATCACGCTCGCCGACGAACGCAAACGCCGAGTCGGGCCTTTTCTCGAAATGCCCGTGACCGGCGTATCGATCCGCTACGATGGGATGTCCGCCGCCCAGGCCGAACATTTTTTGACCCGCTTCCGCCTGCATTATCAGCGCGGCGGCGGCTGAGACGGGGCCGGCGATGAAACTGTTTGGCCTGACGGGCGGATCGGGCGCGGAAAAGGCCGCCCTTCTGGTCGCCGTCGTACCCGAGTTGACCGCGCTCGGCCTGAGCGTGTCGGTAACAAAATTAATAAATCATGCGTTCGACATCGACCGCCCGGGCAAGGACAGCTTCCTTCACCGTGAGGCCGGTGCCACCGAGGTTCTGGTCCTCTCGCGCCATCGTTGGGCGCTGATGCATGAGCGCCGCGGCGGGGCGGGAAGCGACCTATCGGCCCTGCTGGCGCGAATGAGCCCGGTCGACCTCGTGATCGCGTTGGGCTTTCACGACAACCCCCATGCCAAACTCGAGATTGAAGATGACCAAGAGGCGGAACCGCGATGGCGGACCGATCCGAGCATCGTCGCCCTGGTCAGCCGGACCCCGCCCGACGCCACGGATCGGTCCAAGCCTGCGCCGCAGCGACTGGCCTTCGACGATGCACCGGCGATCGCGCAATTTATCGCAGAGCGGGCCGAACCGGTACTTCCGTAACTTCCCGGTCTCGTCGCGCATCGCGAAATGGGTTATATTTCTGCCAACGTCGCTTAGGCGCGAGTAAAGCAACCCCGGAGGCCCGCGTGACGCTCCCCGACGACCGCGTTCCTTATTTTCTGACGCCCGGGCCGCTGACCACCAGCGACGCCACCCGCAACGCCATGATGCGCGACTGGGGTTCGCGCGACGCGGACTTTATTGCGCTCACTGCGAGGGTCCGCGACCGGCTCGTTGCGCTGGTCGGGGGCGGCGACGACTATGTTTGCCTGCTCCTCCAAGGCAGCGGTACCTTTGCCGTCGAGGCCGCGCTCGCCAGTCTGATTCCACCGGATGGCGGCCTACTCGTCGCTGCCAACGGCGCTTATGGCCGCCGACTGGCCGAGATTGTCCGGCGCCTGGGGCGTGCCTACACCTTGTGGGAGACGCCGGAAGACCGACCCGTCGACGCGGTTGAGCTCGGCCGCCGGCTCGCGGCGGATACGAGCCTGGGCCAAGTGGCGGTCATCCATTGCGAAACGACGTCGGGAATTCTGAACCCGCTGGCCGAGATTGCCGAGGTCTGCGCCGAGCACGGCCGGGGCCTGCTGGTCGACGCCATGAGCACCTTCGGCGCGCTGCCCATCAATGCCCCGGCTTTGTCAATCGAGGCGCTCATGGCCTCATCGAACAAATGCCTCGAGGGCGTTCCGGGTATCGGCTTCGTAATCGCACGGACCAGCGCCTTGGGCAAAGCCGAAGGGCGCTCGTCGTCGCTCAGCCTAGACCTGCACGCCCAGTGGCAGGGCTTCGAGGCGAACGGTCAATGGCGTTTCACCCCGCCGGTCCAGGTTCTAGCCGCACTCGACGCCGCGCTCAGACAACACGCCGCGGCGGGCAGTGTTGCGGGTCGGGGCGTGCGTTATGCAGCCAACTGCCAGGCACTGGTATCCGGCATGCGCGAGCTGGGCTTCGAAACCCTGCTGGATGACGCCGTCCAGGCGCCCATCATCGTGACGTTTCGCGAACCCGCCGATCCAAATTACGACTTCGCCAAGTTCTATGGCGCTCTCCATGAACGCGGCTACGCCATCTATCCGGGCAAGCTCACCAGTGCTCCGAGCTTTCGGATTGGCTGCATAGGCGCCATCGACGCCGAGGTCATCGCCGGCGCCGTTGAGGCCGTAGCGAACGTACTGGCCGAACTAGGCATCACCAGTGGCGCGCCCCCGGCCCAATGACTGTCACTCTCGATCATATCCGCGAGGCCCACCGGTTGCTTGAGGGCGCCGTGGAACGCCGCCGACCCTAGCGTCACGGACCCTCTCAGCCATCACCGGCGCTAACATCTTCCTGAAGTTCGAAAACCTGAAATTCACGGGTTCCTTCAAGGATCGTGGCGCCTACGTCAAGCTGTGCCAGTTGGGCGAGAGTGAGACACGCGCAGGCGTTATCACCGTTTCCGCAGGTAACCATGCCTAGGGCGCCGCCCACCATGCGGGGCGACTGGGTATTCCCGCCACCATCGTGATGCCACGCCACGCCCCCTTCGCGAAGATCGAGAATACGGAAAAGCTGGGTGCGCAGGTGGTGCTCTCGGGCGATAGCGTCGGCGAAGCCGCTCAGGAAGCGCGGCGACTGGCCGAGACTAAAGGGCTGACCCGGATCCACCCGCACGATGATGAGGCGATCATCGCGGGTCAGGGTACCGTTGCTCTAGAGATGCTCAAGGATGCGCCCGATCTGGACGTCCTTGTCCGTGCCCGTAGGCGGCGGTCTGATCTCTGGTATGGCGATTGCGGCCAAGGCGCTGCGCCCCGATATCGAAGTGATCAGCGTCGAGACTACGCAATATCCTGCCGTGCGCCGTGCCCTCAACGCACAGCCGAGCGAAGCCGGCGGACGCACCATTGCCGATGGCATCGCGGTGGGAACGACCGGAGCGATCACCCTGCCGATCATTCGGGAAACGGTGGGCGACGTGGTGCTGGTCGACGACGCGGTAATCGAAGAAGCCGTCGTCTTACTGCTTGATGTCGGGAAAACCGCCGCCGAAGGGGCGGGCGCCGCCGCCCTTGCCGCGGTTCTCGATGACCGTCCGCGATTTTCCGGGCGCAAGATCGGTATCGTCCTCTCCGGCGGCAATATTGATCCGCGCGTTCTGGCCTTGATCATCCACCTGAGACTGGTCCGCACCGGGCGCCGCGCGCGCCTGCAGATCCAGATTCCGGATCGACCCGGCATGTTGGCGGAGATCTCGTCGCAGATCGCCGAGGCCGGTGCCAACATCATCGAGGTGCATCACGAACGTGCGCTCTCGGGGCTGCCGGTCACGGCGATCGATCTGTTCATCGTCGTCGAAACCCGCAGCAGCGAGCATGTCGACGAGCTTGTTGGCCGGCTGAGCACAGCCGGCTATGCGACCTGCCGGATGGGCAGCAGTCTCGGCTCAGAGATCGCCAAAGACTCGGCCGAGTGCTAAACTGCATCTGGATGCCGTGACAGCCACGAGGCGATCATGGCAGCTGACATTACATTCCGAAACTCAAGGTCCGGGTTCACATCAAAATGACCGACCGCGCCCAGTTGGGTGGGAATTTTTTCGTTTCCGCCAACTCCCGCATACTCGACATGATGAACGATCCGTCCTATTTTATCCCGTTCCTGCGTGACGATGGCTAGGTAGTGATGCTGAATAAGTTCGAGATTTTTTGTATGGTTCCCTACGACAAAAAGTCCTGACACCACTCCGAGCGAAATCCCGTCTTCGGGTGTCTGTCCACGGCAACGAACGGAACGCTAGCCCTTGTCAGAGAAGCCCGCCAGCGGCCCCTACGTGGCACGGCAGACCAGCCCGATTGTCTCTCTGACCCTGGTAATCGCCGTCGGGCTGGGATGGACCGCCGCAACTGCCCTGACGCGCCTGTGCATCGAATCGGGCATCCCCTATTTTGTAATGGTCTTCTGGCCCAACGTGTTGGGGGCCGTCATTGCGGGCACATGGCTGCTCGTCAAACGGCGCCGCGTGCCTCTCGGCTGGCGCTACCTCAAGCTGTACGGCCTGCTCGGCCTGCTCGGCAATGCCCTGCCGGTCGTCGTCATCGTATTTGTCGCGCCTCGCATTCCGCTCGGCGTCTTCACCATCGACATGGCGCTCGAACCAGCCTTTACCTACGGATTCGCATTGATCCTGGCACTCGAACGGTTTCACGCGGTCCGCTTCTTCGGTCTCCTTCTAGGCCTTGGCGGGCTCACGCTTATTATCTTGCCCCAGGCGGGCCTGCCGTCCCCCGATATGGTCCCGTGGGTTGCACTGGGGCTAGCAGCGCCGCTGAGCTGGGCTATCCTGAGCGTCTGGATTGCCCGCTACCGCCCGCCCGAGGCCGACGCTGTGGTCATCACATTCGGTCTGACCGTTGCATCGGTACTCTGGACCCTGCCGCTGTTGTTCGCGACGGGCGACTGGTCGTGGGTTCCAACCCAATTTGGCGCCGGCGAAGGCATGATGATCGCGATAGCCGCGGTAGTGATCGTCACATGGGTCATTGCCTTCGAATGCATCCGGCTTGCCGGCCCGGTTTTCTACGCAGCCTGGGGCTATGTCTCGACGCTCGCGGGCATCGTGGTTGGCATCGTGGTGTGGCATGAATTTCATAGCGCCTGGGTCTGGGCGGCCGCCGCTGTCATTCTCGCCGGGCTGTTTCTGCTCAACCAGACGACGCGCCAGGCCCGCATACTATCGCCCGAATGATCGCACAGCGACTGTTCACCGACATCGCTCTCCGTTAGGCTTATAGGCGAACCCAATCACGATTGACCCCGTACGACCATGAGCGACAGCTCGATCACTACGCCCCCGGCATCCAAGCGCCCCCTCGGGGCGGCGCTCTCACTGCTCATGGTTTTCACCATCGGCATGGGCTGGGCGGGCGGCTACGCGCTCAACCGGGCCGCCGTAGAAGCCGACATCCCCCTGCTCCCCTACGCCTTCCTTCAGCTCGCCGGCTCGGCGGTAATCCTCAGTGTAGTGCTAGCGCTTCGCCGGGAACGCCCGCCCCTCGACTTCTCACACCTCAAGCTCTATGCGATCTCGGGCGTGACCGCCGTGGGCATCCCGTACCTCGCCATCATCTACGCCGCCCCGCATGTGCCCGTTGGCGTGCTCACCCTTGATCTGACGCTCGAGCCCGCCTTTACCTACGCGTTTGCGTTGCTCCTCGCGCTCGAACGTTTCCACCGGGTGCGCCTGGTCGGGCTAGTGATCGGCCTGATCGGCCTCGCGATCATCCTCGTGCCCGAGACGGGCCTGCCCTCGCGCACCATGGTGCCATGGGTTCTGCTCGGCCTGCTTGCCCCAATCAGCTGGGCGATATTCAGTGTCTACATCGCTGTTGTCCGCCGTCCCGAACAGAGCGGGGTGCTGATCTGCTGGGGTTTGTTCACAGCCTCTGCCCTGGCGATCCTTCCAGCCTTGGTGATAACCGGTGATTTTTGGTGGTTCACCCAACCGTTCGACAACGACGACCTGATCGTGCTGGGCGCTATCCTCTACAACCCGATCGTCTGGTTTCTCGCGGTCGAATGCGTGCGCCTGACCGGGCCCGTGTTTTATTCCCTATGGGGCTATATCGGTACACCTGCAGGCATGGTGCTAGGCATCCTATTCTTCGACGAGCGCCATTCCCTCTGGATTTGGGGCGCGCTCGTGTTGCTCATTATCGGGCTCTACCTGGTCAACCGCACGAGCGCCGAGGCGCGTCGATCGCGTCGCGAGGCCACCGATTTCACTTGATCTGCCTTCGTGGCAGATGGTACCGCCCATGCCATCGCGCGGTTAAGACGGCCTTCAAATTTTGCTTCCACCATGGCAGGCCGAGGCCGATAGATGATCGACACTCCCTCCTCACGCCGACGATTCCTGGCCGCTTACGCGGCCGCGGCCGGGGCCGGATTTGGCGCGGGCGAAGCCCGTGCCGCGAGCCCGCCCGAAGGGTCGCGCCGGAACTGCGCGCTGGCATACTACTCGGGCGAGAAACGCAAGAGGAAGCTCGCCGCCGCCTCCAGGCTGTCGTCGACGTCGTCAAGGCCGGCAAGCCGATCCGCATCACTCTCCCCGCGCCCGTAGCGGTAATCGAACCCGGCACCAATTTCTATATTAGGTAACTTCCAGAGATAGAACCCCAACCCGTAGCGGGTGTTCGGGTAGAAAGCCTCCATTCATTCGACGTCGACAATCGACAGGGGAACCACATCGAATTTATCGCTGCCCTCATAGGCCTGCTCCGCCCGGAAGGCGAGCCCCATCCGCGCCGTGGACTCCAAGGAGCCGCCGCCGCTACGTCCGCCGAGCGGCGTGCCCAGAACGGGATAGCCGTGGGGCCCCCGTTCGGGCTCACCGGTGTCCGCGTTGGCCACCGCCTCGTGCGGAACCATCAACGGGGACGCATCCGTCTCGGGCATCGGCGCCGTCCCGAGAATACCGCCTTCGATCACCGGCTGCGGCACCGGCGTCGCGGCGGAGGGCGCACCCGACACCGTACCGGGCCAACGCCGGAACATCCACGGGCGATGGTTCGGCGGAGACCAGCAGCGGCTGGGCCGGTGCCGCGGCCTGAACGGCGGGTCACGGCCCTTCGATCAGATGCGCCGGAATCGCCGTCCAGGGCGGTTCCGTGTAGCTGCTGACGGTTGTGGTGGGGGCCTGGACGTAAACCGAAGCGCTGGCGGGCAACGGACCGCTGCCCGCCGCATCGTAGACGGCGTTGGCCTGACGGGGAAACACCAGAACCACGTGGCGGGAGATTTCGTCGCGCAACCCCGGCGCCATATCGACCGTCGCGCGCACGATCTGTGGCAAGAGCGGCGGGTAACGATCGATCGCGGTTACCGCCGCCAGGCCCATTACGGCGCCCGCCGCGCGGCGGCGGGATTCGTCGATTACCTCGACGAGCTCCACGTTGGTCGTATCGAAGCCGGCCATGCCATAGTGACTGACGCCGAGATTGGCCTGCCGGGCGGCATCGGTGATTATGGCGGCGGCGTCGCGCGGGATTGATCCGATCTGCGCGTGAGCCAGGCTAACGGTCAGTCCCGCCGCCACGACAAGCGCGGTCACCGTCCCGAGCCGGGCCAGACCCCATTTTCGAATGATCCGTTGCTCGGCGCCTGCGCGCTGCGTTCCCAAACCGCTTCCTCCCTTCGGAGAGTCGATTTCAAGCGTAATCGGATCGGAAATTTCTCACAACGACTTTCCCGCCACGTCGCCGGTGCGGGCTGGGTCTAGCACGTCGCGCTAGCGATGGGTGAAGGCCGCTCGTCGGGAGAGGGGCGCAGCCCAGGAATGAGAAATGGAGAACAGGGACGGGAGTCGTTCCGCCAAGCTTATACCCAACGCAAAGATGACGAAGGTTAAGCAGAGCTAGGCTGCCCAAAACGAGCCAGCCGAGTGCGTTGAAGAAGGCCGCGTGCAAGGCGCAAACTGCTCCGGGAAATCTCAGGCTGCGCCGGTCACCGACCAAACCGCCGGGTACAAAAACAGTGCCCCGATTCGTAGCGTGACTGAGGGCCATAACGATGTCTCCTCGTCCGGTTGCCCGCGCCTACCCTCATAAGGCGTAACGGTTAAGGATTCGTTTCAATTCCACGAAGAATTGCCTCCGCTGAGAGGCTATTCCGGCTACCATCCGCGCACAGGTTGGGGGTGAAGCGCCATGATCCGATTGGGCATCGATGTCGGAGGGACGTTTACGGACGTCGTCCTATTCGACGACGTCTCGGGCCAGGTTGAGACGGCCAAGCTCCCGACCACGCCCGACGATCTGTCGATCGGCGCGGCCGATGGCGTGCACAGGATCCTCGAGCAGGCGGGATTTGGCGGAGATAGGGTTGCGTTCGTCGGACACGGCACGACCATCGCAACCAACCTGCTTATCGAGGGTAAGGGCGCGCGCACCGCCCTGCTCACGACCCGGGGGTTTCGGGACATACTCGAAATTCGCCGGCTTTCGCGCCACGACCGGGCCGATCTATACGACCTCTTCTTTGCCAATCCCACACCACTCGTGCCTCGGCGGCTGTGCCGCGAACTCAACGAGCGCATACTCTACGACGGTACCGTGGAGCGGCCCCTCGGTACCACCCATCTCGATACCGCGATCGGTGATTGCGTGAGCGAAGATATTGAGGCTCTGGCACTCTGCCTTCTCAACGCGCCGGTCAATCCCGCCCATGAACAGCAGGCGGCAAGCCGAGCACGCAACCTCCACCCCGCTTTGTTCGTCACGGCGTCGAGCGAGGTAAACCCTGAAATCCACGAATACGAGCGCATGAGTACGACTGTGATCAACGCCATGCTGGGGCCGAAATGCGCCCGCTATAGCGATGCTGTGAGCGAGCGCTTTGCCGCCGAAAAAATCAGTGCGCCGGTTCATTTCATGCAGTCGAACGGCGGTCTTGCCAGCGCTGAGTTGATCGGTCAGCGGCCCGTAGCCCTACTCGAATCGGGCCCCGCCGGCGGCGTGACTGCGGCCCTCTCCCTATGCCGCGCGCTGGACGCCCCTCACGCGATCACGGGCGACATGGGCGGCACCACCTTCGATGTTTCGCTGATCCGGGATTTTCGTCCGGAAATCCGCCACGGAACCCACTTGCACAGCCATGTGGTACGGATGCCGACGCTCGCGATCGAATCGATCGGCGCCGGGGGCGGCTCAATCACCTGGGTAGATGGCGGCGGTGGCCTTCGCGTCGGACCCGAAAGTGCCGGCGCCGACCCTGGCCCGGCCTGCTACGGCCGGGGCGGCGAACGAGCAACGGTCACGGATTGTAATCTCGTGCTGGGCTACCTCGACCCCGATGATTTCCTCGGCGGCGAGTTTTCGCTCGATGCCGAAGCCGCCCACCGGGCGGTGAACGACCTTCTGGCACAACCGTTGGGTATGGACCTCATGGCTGCGGCCCAGGCGGCCCGCGTGCTCGCCAACGCGCTCATGGCCCAGGCTATACGGCTGGTGACGATTGAACGGGGCTTCGATCCGCGCGAGTGCATCTATATCCCCTACGGCGGCGCGGGACCGATTCATGCCGTTGATCTCGCCCGCGAACTCGACCTCGAAAAAATCGTCGTGCCGCCTCTTCCCGGCCTGTTTTCCGCCTGCGGTATGCTGATCGCCGACATGCAGCAGGATCTCCAGGCGCCGGTCAATGCCAGCCTGGCCGAACTCGGCGCCGACGAGATCGAAACGCGCCTGGGCGCGTTGGAAGCCAAAGCCCATGACCGCATGGCCGCGTCGGGCCTCGATCCAGCGGCGGTCAAACTGCGCCGGCGCGCGGATTGCTGCTATCTCGCCCAAGCCGAAACCATCACGGTCGATTTTTCCGCCGACCGGCCGGTGGATAGCGCCGCGTTCACACGCCTCGCCGACGAGTTTGCCGCCGCCCACCGGCAGTTATGGAATTTCGACCAACCGGGACGCGCGATCGTCCTGGTCAACCTACGCATCGAGGCCATCGGGCGATTGGACGGCTTTGCGGCCTTGGCGAGCGAAGTGTGGGCCGGCGCGCCCCGGCCCAAAGGCGAGCGCACGGTTCACCTCGCGAGCGGGCCCACGACCCTGCCGGTATTCTCCCGCGCAGAACTCGGGCCCAGCCACCGCATCGAAGGCCCCGCGATCATCACCGAACCCAGTTCCGCGGTGGTTCTCCATGCCGGCCAGAGCGCCGCGGTCGATACGGGGCGTAACCTGGTCATCGATCTTGCGAGGAACGGTTGATGGACAAAGTCACCTACGAGATTATCCGCAACGGGCTTTACGCCGTGGCGCGCGAGATGAAAATTGCCATGATGCGCACCGCCGCCAGCCCGATCATCCATTCCGGCGGCGATGTTTCGGCGGCGATCTTCGATGCCGATATGCAGCTCGTCGCCCAGGGCAACGACATCCCGACCATGCTCGGCTCGGCGGTTATCTCGACCCGCACGATGGTCGAGGCGGTCGGGGTCGATAATCTGGAGCCGGGCGACGTGATCGTGGGCAACGACGCCTATCTTTCCGGCGGCAACCACCAGCCGGACGTCCAGTTTACCCGGCCCGTATTCATCGACGGTACGATTGTCGGCTACACCATGACTCGGGGTCACTGGTCGGACATCGGCGGCCAGAGCCCGGGCAGTTACGCCCCCGTCACCTGGGACATCTTCGGCGAAGGCATCCGCATCCCGCCGGTCCGCCTGTTCCGGCGTGATGAGGTCGTACCCGACGTCATGACCCTGATTATCCACAATACCCGCGACCCGGCCAACCGCGAGCTCGACATCCAGGCCCAGTACGCCGGCACGGTGGTCGGTGAGCGGCGCCTGCTCGCACTGGCCGAAAAATACGGCGCGGGCGCGGTGGCAGACACCATGCGTGAGGCACTCGACTATTCCGAGCGGCTGATGCGGGCCGAAATCGAGTACATCCCCGACGGGGTTTACGAGGCCGAGGACGTTATCGAGCCGGTCACCGCACCCGGCTGGTCCGACGCCCTGGTCCCGATCCGCGTGCGGATCGAGGTGGTGGGCGATTCCGTCTCGGTCGATTACACGGGCAGCGGCGATCAGGTCCGCGGCGGCGTCAACTGCCCCCTCGCAGTGACGCTTAACAGCACCTGGTTCACCTTCAAGGCGGTGACCGACCCGGCGATCCCCATCAACCAGGGCTGTTACCGGCCCATCACTGTCTCCGCACCCGAGGGATCGATCCTCAATTGCCGCCTGCCCGCCTCCGTCGTGTCGGGCAACACCGAAACCTCGCCCCGGGTGATCGACCTGCTGCTGACCGCATTGGCGCCCGCGATTCCGAACCGGGTCATTGCGCAAAGCTACGATACCGCGGGCACGGCGGTGTTCGGGGGCCACGATCCCGTGGCAGCGCGTCGCAAGGCGCTGGGCCGCGACTATGTCGGCGCCATCGACGTCCATGGCGGTGGGCTGGGCGCTCGGCCCGACAAGGACGGTGTCAGCGCGATTCGTGTTCATGTCGGCAATGTGGGCAGCCAGTCGGTCGAGCAGATCGAATTTTCCTCGCCGCTCACGGTGGAGGAATGGGCGCTTGTGCCCGACAGTGGCGGCGCGGGCCGCTGGCGCGGAGGCTTAAGCGCGCGTCGCGTCTACCGGGTGGAATTCGAAGAAGCCAGCCTGAGCACCAATGGCGAGCGCGGGCGCATCGCGCCGGCGGGATTGTTCGGTGGTGCGGCAGGAAGCCTGATGGCCAACGAAATTCGTCACGCCGAGGGGAACACCGAGCTGCTTCCGGCCAAGGGCCCACCGCGCACCGTGCGCGTGGGCGACCGAGTGGTCATTCTGCCCGCGGGCAGTGGCGGCTACGGCGATCCGCTTGAGCGCGAGCCTGGCCGTGTGCTGGATGACGTGCTCGACGGTTACGTTAGCGCCGATGCAGCACAACGCGTCTACGGCATAGTTCTGGATTCCGATAGCCATAGCGTCGATCTCGCAGCCACCGAGGCGCATCGCACCAAGCTGCGCGCGACGCGCGACGCCTCGACCTAACCCGCCGCCGTGAATCCTTTGGGCAGGCCCGCTCGGGACAGGCTGCCGTAGAGCGGCGCATTGGGCAGAGCGGCGGCAACTATTTCGCGCACCTTGACCAGCGCGTCGAGGTCGATCCCCGTGGCAACCCCCATCGCTTCGAACATGAAGGCCAAGTCTTCAGTCACGACATTACCCGTTGCCTTGGGCGCATAGGGGCAGCCGCCCAAGCCGCCCAGCGAGGCATCGAACTCCCGAACGTCCTCCTCGTAGGCCGCGAAGGCGTTGGCCAGCCCAAGCCCGCGGGTGTCGTGGAAATGACAGGCCACGGCCACGGGCGCGACCGCACCCTGCACCGCACGGACCAGGCGGCGCACATGGCCGGGATCGGCGAAGCCCACCGTATCGCCAAGCACGATTTCATCTGCGCCGCGTGCGGCCATCTCGCTCGCCAGCTCGACTACCCGGCCCTCGTCCACCCGGCCCTCGTAGGTGCAGCCGAAGCTGGTCGAGAGCGCCGCGGACAGGACGAACCGCGGCACGTCGGGGCCAGCGTCGCGCAGCGCGACGATGCGCCCGAAATCTGCGACGGACTCGTCGGTCGAGCGGCGCACGTTGGCCTGGTTGTGGCTCTCGCTGACCGAGAGCACGAACACCATCTTGGCCACACCGAGCGCCACGCCCCGCTCCGCGCCCTTCAGATTGGGTATCAACGCGACTGAGGTTAAGGCATCGAGCGCAAGGGCGTGGGTCACAACCGCCTCGGCGTCGGAGAACTGGGGGATCAGCTTGGGCGGCACGAAGGAGCAGACCTCGATCTCGCGCACACCCGCCGCCGCTTCCGCATTGATCCACGCGATCTTGGCCGCAGTGGGCATGAAATCGGCAATATTCTGCAGCCCGTCGCGCAAGCCAACTTCCCGGATACGCAGTCCGGACGCTTGCGTCATCACGGCCCCTAGCGTCCCTTGAAGCGCGGCGGGCGCTTCTCGTTGAAGGCTAGCACGCCCTCGCGGCGGTCCTCGGTGGGGATTAGGTGGTTATAGGCCTCGATCTCGACCGCCATGCCTGTGCGTTGGTCCATTTGCAGGCCCCAGTGAATTGCCTTCTTGGTCTGGCGGATCGAGAGCGGCGCGTTGGCGCAGATCGCCTCGGCCAGCGCCCGCGTCTCGGTCATCAATTCCCCCGGTGCGCAGAGCCGGTTGACGATGCCCCAGTCGGATGCGGTCTCAGCCGAGACCGGCCGACCCGACCAGATAATCTCCTTGGCCCGGCGCTCGCCGATCGCGCGGGGCAGGGTCTGGGTGCCGCCGCCGCCCGGCATGATACCGCGGCTCACCTCGGGCAGGGCAAACCGCGCCACCGTGGAAGCGTAGGCAAAGTCGCAACACAGCATGAGTTCGAAGCCGCCCCCCATCGCCGCGCCATTGACCGCGGCAATCACCGGGACCGGGCAGTCCACGACCGCCAGCATCATGCGCTCGTAGAGTGCGTGCTGGACGAACCAGGTCGTCTCGTCCATGCCTTCGCGCTCCTTGAGGTCGGCGCCGGCGCAAAACGCCTTGTCTCCCGCGCCGGTCACGATCACGCAGCGGACCTCCGCCGCGTCGTGCGCAAGACCGGTGAACAGGTCGAAGAGTTCCTTGCCCATCGCCGTGTTAAACGCGTTACGAACCTCGGGCCGGTTCAGGGTCACGAGCAACAACCCGTCCGGGTCCCGCCCGATGAGAAGGTGGGTGGGATCAGCCGACATCCTGTCCTCCCTTGTCGGGTCCATCGGAAAAAATCTCCGCGCCATGCTCGCCGAGGCCCGGAGCCACCCGGCGGAAGGGCGGCCGCACACCGTCGAACGAGAGTGGCAGACCGACCAGCGCCATATCGAGGCCGGGCGCATCTTGCACCATACCAAGCGCGCGGCTCTGAGGATGGGCGAGCAGCTCGGCGACGCTCTGGATCGGCGCGCAAGGGACACCTGCGCCATCGAGACACGCGATCCAGTCGGCGCTAGTCTTCTTTGCGAACAGCGCTTCGAGCAGCGGAATCAGATCGTCGCGGTTCTCGACGCGCTGGGCGTTATGGGCAAAGCGCGCTTCCTGAGCCAACTCGGCGCGCTCCAGAGCGTCGCACAGCTTTCTAAAGATCCCGTCGTTTCCCGCCGCCACGATGACTTGGCCGTCCGCAGTGGCGAATGCCTGATAGGGCACCATGACCGGCGTGCCCGAGCCCCAGCGCCCGAGTTCGAGCCCGGTGCTCAGGTAGTTCGCGACATGGTACGCCATCCAGGCTATCCCGGTTTCGAGCAGCGAGGTATCGACCAGGCCGCCCTGCCCGGTCCGATGGCGACGCTCGAGCGCGGCCAGTATGCCGATCACCGCCCACAATCCAGCCCCCATATCGATGATCGAGGTGCCGACGCGCACGGGGCCACCACCCTCCTCGCCAGTCACGCTCATGATCCCGGCGAACGCCTGCATCAGCGGATCGTAACCGGGACGCTCGGCCAGCGGGCCTGCCGCGCCGTAAGCTCCGATCGTGCAATAGACGAGCGCTGTCTTTTCCGCCAGCAGCGCCTCCGAGCCCAGGCCGAATTTCTCGGCCACGCCGGGGCGCATGTTCTGGACCAGCACGTCGGCGCGCTCGACGATCAAACGGTGCAGCCCTTCGCGGGCCTTGGCATCGCCGAGATCGACCGCAGCGCCGCGTTTGTCGCGGTTGAGCGTCTGGAATATGGCCGACGTGCCGTGCCAGAACGGCGGGCCCCAGTCCCGCGCGTGATCGCCGCCGCCAGGGTTCTCGATCTTGATCACCTCGGCGCCGAGCCCGCCCAGGATCAGCCCGGCATAGGGCGCCGCCACGCTGTGGCCAAGCTCGATCACGGTGATACCGTCCAGGGGAAGCCGATCATCCATGCCCGCATTGTGACCGATTTGAAGGCCCGGGCAACTCCCGCCGCCCGCTTGCGTGCCTTTGTCCTTTCACGAAGAGTTGATACTGTGTACGCCGCATCGTTCGAAGGAAATTGTTCATGGGAACGTCGCACCGCATCGCCCGGGAGCACCGCCATGTCTACTGGGACAACGCGCTCCCGCCGGTACTGACCATCCGTCCCGGCGACGAGGTCTATTTCGAGACCCTCGACGCTTCGAACGGGCAAATCACACCGGAATCGACGGCAGACGACATTCTAAAATTCGATTTTACCAACATCAACCCCGCGACCGGCCCGGTCTTCGTCGAGGGCGCGGAATCCGGCGATGCGCTTGAGATCACCGTGCTTGAGATGGCGCCCTCGGGCTGGGGCTGGTCGGCCAACATTCCTAATTTCGGCCTCTTGGCCGACGACTTTCCCTTTCCCTACATCCACCATTGGCATTACGACCCTGCCCTGGTCGAGCCGGTGCCCTACGAAGGTACCCACGCGCGGGTCCCCTTTAGGCCGCTTGCGGGCGCCGTAGGCACGGCTCTGGCCGAACCGGGCCGCCACGACATTCTGCCGCCGCGCGAAAGCGTCGGCGGTACCATGGACATCCGCGACATCGGGGTCGGCACGACCCTCTATTTGCCCGTCCAAGTGGCCGGAGCCCTACTTTCAGTGGGCGATCCTCACGCCGCGCAGGGCGAAGGCGAAGTATGCGGCACAGGCGTCGAGAGTTCCATCGACGTCACCCTGCGCATCAACCTCGTCAAGGGTGCTGCGCCAAGCGCACCCCGCTTCGTCACCGCGGGCTCGACCACCGACCACCTCTCGGGCGCGGGTTACGAGGTCACCACGGGAATCGGCCCCGACTTGCTCGAAAATGCGCGCAACGCGCTGCGCCGCATGGTTGAGCATATCAGCGCCCAGCAGAACCTGGCGCCCGTCGACGTCTACCTGATTTGCAGCGCCTGCGCCGATATGCGGCTCAGCCAGGTGGTCGACGATCCCAACTGGATCGTTTCCTGCTACTTCCCGCGGATGGTGTTCACGTAGCCACGCGGGCGCCCACCTCCCGAAAATATCTAGACGGACCTTCTCCCGTGGACGCCAAGCCCCGGCCCAACAAAGATATTTCCGAAGCCATCGTCCATCACCGGGCAGGCCGATTCGACAGCGCTCTCGCACTTTGCGAGAAGGCACTCAAGTGAAATTTCGTACAACCCGACGCGCTCCACCTGCAGGGCATCATCACCTTCCAGCAGTGAGACGCGAAATCCGCGCTCGAAGCTCTCGACGCCGCCATAACCGCTGCGCCGAAAAACGCGGCCTATCACAACAGCCACGGTCTAGATCTCAAGGCGCAAGGCCGCCACGACGACGCCATCGAGACGTTCGAGCGGGTCATCCGCTCTGACGCCACGCTTCGCACTCGCCTACAGCCCGGCTGGGCGAGGTGCTCGACGCGCGCGGCGAGCACGATGCGGCTTGGTCTCTCTTCCGCAAAGCGCGGACCCTGGCGCCGAACGACGCGGGCATCGCCCAGGCGCTTGCCCGTACCGAGGCGCTACCCAAGGGCGGTAGTGGGCCGAGCGCGGCATCGGTTCACCGCAAGGGAGCCACGGATTCGCCCCCCCGGGGGGGGGCTCCAGGCTTGCCTGCGCCTCGCAGGTCGCAAGGACAAGGTGCCGGCGCTCGCCACGTTCCGCCACCTGATCGCCGAGTTCCCCGATCATGGCGAATGCCATCGCCGGTTTGGCGGCTTGCTGCTAGTACTCGGCCGCTGCGAAGAGGCGGTGGTAGCTTACCGCTGGGCGCTGGCGCTTAACCCGGTCGACGCCGATGTCCAGACCAATCTCGGCGTCGCGTTGCATCGGCTGGGTCGTTTTGAAGAGGCGTGCGCCGCCTTCGATGCCGCTCTCGACCTGGCACCCGGCTCCGTCGCCGCCTATTACAACCTGGGCTGCGCGCTGGGTGATCTGGGGCGGCGGTCGAACAGTTTGCCCACGCCACCGCGCGCGAGCCTGATCACGCTAGTGCCCACTGGGGCAGTTCCTCTTCCCTGCTCGCTCTGGACCGTTTCGAGGAGAGCTGGGTGGGGTATGAATGGCGCTTCCAGAGTCCGAGCGTGCTCGACCAGATCGGCCGATGGCAGTTCGATCCGCCGCGCTGGGACGGCTCGCCACTCGACGGCGGGCGTGTATTTATCCATTGCGAGCAGGGCGTGGGCGACGTCACCCAGATGGCCCGCTACCTCCGCCAAACCATCGAACAGGGCCGGCCCGTGCTCGAGTGCCAACCTGATTTCGTCCGCCTGCTTAACACCAGATTCGATAGTATCGCCGAGGTCGTAGCCCGGCGCGACGACGGGCACCGTCTGCACGACACACGATTGCTACCTGCCTATCATGAGCCTATCCGGCCTGATCGACACGAGCCTCGAAACGATCCCGAAGACCGTTCCCTATATCACAGCGCCCACGGCGCTTGCAGAGCATTGAACAACGCGACTTGGCGGAAACGGATCGGCCGTCGGCCTGGTCTGGACGAGCCTCCCCAACCACTGCAACGACCGGCGGCGCGCCTACCGCCTGGCAGGTTTTTCACCCCTTGTCGCCGTGCCGGCGTGCGCTTCTTCGCTTTGCAAAAGAGCGATGCGGCAGCCCAAGCTTCGCAGCCACCGGACGGGCTTGCGATCGAGCCGCTCTATATCCAGCTCGACGACTTCGCCGACACCGCCGGGGCCGTAGCAAACCTCGATCTCGTGATTTCCGTGGATGCCGCGGTGGTGTATTTGGCCGGCGCCATGGGCCGCCCCGTCTGGACCCTGCTGCCGCAGCTTGCCGACTGGCGCTGGCTTATCGAGTGCGAAGACAGTCCCTGGTATCCGAGCATGCAGCTGATCCGCCAGCGAAACGCATCAGGCTGGCGCGCGCCTCGCCACACACCTCGCCGTGTTCGCCGCTGTACCCTAGTCGTCGATGACGGTCACGCCTTTTTCCTCTAGCTCGTGTTTGAGTTTGCGCGCCCGGTTATGGGCCGGGTCGTATTGCAACGCCACCCGCGCCCAGATCAGCGCCTCGCGCAGGTCACCCTCGCGGTAAAGACGCACCGCCTTGTGGTAGTACTCGCCCGCCTTGCCCGGCGACATGTACTTCTTCTGGCAGGCGCAATCCTTCGAACCCTTAGATGGCGGATCGGCAAAACGCAGCGCGTCGGCATCCTCTGCCGCCGCGGTTCCTCCCGTTAACGTCAGGCCCAGCCCGAGAGCGATAGCAAGTGCCGCGATCTTCATTGCGCCTCAAGCTCCGCGACCAGTTCCTGCGCCCCTTCGAGCTCGGGGACGAATTCGGCCGCGAGGCGCGCGAGGCGCAGCGCCTCGTCGGGGTCCTCGTCACGCAGTTCCGGGGCCCATGCGAAGTACTTTTCGGCGCTGCGCTTGACCACGGCTTCATGGCGCGCGGTGCAGCTGCGATCGTCGCCGGCCATGGTCGGCGCCATTCCTTACGGTCCCACGCCCGCGATCACCGTCGCGGCGATCAACCAACCCAGTCCTTTCATACCTATCGTCTCCCGGCGGTTATTCTAGCACGCTTAGGTCCACGTTGCGGTATCGCGTCGGCTACAGATTGGCCTAACATGGTACCCCACAAAGGAGGCAATTTCATGGCCCGACGCCCGCCCATGACCATCGGCCGCTATCTCGTCCAGCGGCTCGACGAAATCGGCGTCGGCCACGTCTTCGGCGTGCCCGGCGATTACGTGCTCACCTTCATGGACCGTATCGTCGAGAGTTCCATAGAGCTGGTCGGCACCTGCAATGAGCTAAACGCGGGCTACGCGGCGGACGCCTACGCCCGGATCAACCGCGTCGGCGCGGTTTGCGTGACCTATGCCGTGGGCGGATTTTCCGTGCTCAACGCTATCGCCGGCGCCTACGCGGAGCGCGTGCCCCTGATCGTGATCAGCGGTGGCCCCAGCCTGGCCGACCGCCGGCGCGGCCTGCTGCTCCACCACACGCTAGGCGATTTCAACGCCCAGGCCGACATCTTCGCCAAGGTCACAATCGCATCCACCGTGCTGACCGATGCGGCCCTCGCCCCCGCCCAGATCGACAGAATTTTCGCCGCCTGCCTGCGCCACAAGCGCCCGGTGTTCATCGAAATCCCGGAAGACTTGGTCGATCACCCCTGCCTGCGGCCGGAACCGTTCCGCTTCGAAGCCGCCCTCAAAAGCGATCCGGCCGCGCTGGCCGAGGCGGTCGAAGAAGCGGCGGGTATGTTGCGCAACGCCCGGCGCCCGGCGGTCCTTGCGGGCGTCGAGATTAACCGCTTTAACCTGCGCCCCAAGGCCCAAGCGCTGATCGAGCGGACCGGCTACCCATTTGCGACCACGTTGCTGGCGAAATCCCTGATCACTGAGCAGCATCCCCAGTTCATCGGCATCTATGCCGGGGCCCTCTCCGAGGGCTACGTCCAGCGCACCGTCGAGCGGGCGGACTGTCTGCTCAACCTCGGCTCGATCCTGACCGACATGACGCTTGGCATCTATACAGCAGCGCTGGACGAGACCCGCCTGATCAACGCGAACTCCGACAAGGTGCGGATTAAGCACCACGAATACCCCGAGGTCTACCTGAAAGACTTCATCGCCGCGTTAGCGAAGCGCCTCCCGGCGCGAGAATCAATACGCCGCATTCGCCCGGCGGCGCGGGCCCTTGAGGCGCCCTTCCACCCCCGCCCCAAGGCGGCCATTACCATCTCCCGGTTTTACCAACGGCTGAACCACTTCCTTGACCGGCGCAGCATTGTGCTGGCGGACGCTGGCGATTCCTTCCTCTGTGCCGGCGAATTGGTCATGCGCGAGCGGATCGGTTTCATATGCCAGGCGTTTTATTGCTCTATCGGGTTCACCATCCCCGCGGCGCTCGGCTGCGCCCTGGCCGACCGCAAGAAGCGCCCCGTCGTGTTCGTCGGCGACGGCGCCTTCCAGATGACCGCCCAGGAAATCTCAACCATCATCCGCCACGGGCTTAACCCCATCATTTTCGTTATGAACAACGGCGGCTACACTGTCGAACGGGTGATCCATGACGGCCCTTACAACGACATCCAGCCCTGGAAATATCATAAATTGCCCGCCGTGTTCGGCGAGGCCGCAAGCTTCGAGGTGTGCACCGAGGGCGATCTCGAAACCACTCTCACCGCCCTACGAAAGACCCGCGACCGGCTCTGCCTGGTCGAGGTCCATCTCGATCCGCAAGATTGTTCCAAAGCGCTTAAACGGCTGGGCCGTTCCCTGGGCAAGCGCAAGGCGCTCAAGACCAGCTTTGGAAGCTGAGGCAAAAGCCGAGAGGGTTAAATTTGACGGGATTCGCAAGCCCGCGACGGTGGGCCGCCGCTTATGCGGCGAGAGCCTACGTGGCGACTGAACGCCAAATCACTCTCCGCATCCAGGAAAACGGTTTGGCTAAGGTTCTAGCTTCTTTTTGGTGGCGTACAGAGGCGCGGCAACACCAACTGCCAGTTTGGGGCGATCGGGCTCGGGCGCTTCGAGGGGTGCGACCTCCTGCAAGGTCGCGAGGCAACGCCGGGTCAGCTCCTGGTAGTCGAGGGTGCCCTCGCGTTTCCAGGCGATCTCCTCGTCGCTCAACTCGCGTAACACCTTGCCCGGAACGCCGGCAACAAGACTTCGGGCCGGCACATCGAAGCCCGCCTTGACGAAGCACATGGCTGCCACGAAGGCGGATTCCCCGATCACCGCCCCATCCATCACGACGGAATTCATGCCGATCAACGCGTCACGCCCGATGACACAACCATGGAGCACCGCGCCGTGACCGACATGGCCACCTTCGCGGATCACCGTATCAGGCCCCGGGTAGCCGTGCATGATGCAATTATCTTGCAGGTTCGAGCCCTTCTCCAGGACAATGCGGCCGAAATCGCCGCGGATCGACGCGCCCGGCCCGACATAACAGCCGGGCCCGATATGGACATCGCCGATCAGCACGGCGGTGTCGTGAACGAAGGCCGCCAGATCGACCACCGGCACAATGCCGTCGATGGAGTAGCTCGGCATGGCGCCTAGCGCCCCGTTGTCAGCACGATCTTGCCCGTGGTCTTGCGCGAGGCGAGATCGTCGTAAGCCTGCCTCGCATCGGCGAGGTCGTAGGTCGCGGAAGTCAGGGGCTTGAGCGCGCCACTCTCGTAAAGCTTGCTCAGTTCACGGAAAGACTTCCGAAAGGCCTCGAGATCGCGCCGCCGGTTCGCGCCCCAGTAGACCCCGACCAGGCTGATGTTCTTTACCAACAAGAGGCCCGCCTTTACTTCTGGGATGCGTCCCGAGGCGAAGCCGATCACCAGCAGCCTTCCCTCCCAGGCAATGCAGCGCAGGCTGGCGTCGAATACTTCGCCTCCCACCGGATCGAAGATGACGTCGGCTCCCGCGCCCCCGGTCAGCGCCTTTACAGTCTCACGGATATCCTCGGTCTTGTAGTCGAACACATGATCGGCGCCGTGCGCCGCCGCGACCGCGCATTTCTCCTGCCCGCCCGCACTACCAATTACCGTCGCCCCCAGCGCCTTGCCAATCTCGACCGCGGCCAACCCGACGCCACCGGCCGCCGCGTGGACCAACAACACTTCACCCGCCGCGAGCTGACCGCGCCGGGTCAGCGCGAGGTGGGCGGTGCCGTAGGTCACGCCAAAGCCGGCAGCCGTGGCGTAATCCATGCCCTCGGGAATGGGTACCAGGTTGAAATCGTTGGTCACCAGTTCCTCGGCGGCCCCGCCGAAGTCGCTCAGCGCAATGACCCGCTCGCCGGGGGAGACGGTGGTGACCCCCTCGCCCACCTCGAGCACCTCGCCGGCGCTTTCCATGCCGGGGCTGAAGGGCAATTCGGGTTTTTCCTGGTACTTACCCTCAAGCACCAAAATGTCAGCAAAATTCACGCCGCAGCCGTGGACACCGACGCGCACCTGGCCCGAGCCGAGCGAGGGGGCTGCGACCTCTTCGACACTCAGCGACCCACCGAGTTCTTTGCACAGCAACGCTCGCATCACTCTACCCCTTTGCGTATCTTACTGGTTCACCGCCGTCAAAAACAGGCGATTCACACCAAAAATCTATCAGGCGCGGACCACTTAGCCCAAGCCGCCGGTCTCGCGTTTGAACGCAACGACCTCAGCCGCCGGCCCGTCGAGTTCGCGAGCGTAGCGGTGACCGGCATAAACCGCCGCCGCAATGGTCGCCGGTGCAAGGCCGTCGCCGATTCGGTCGATCGAGACGATGCCCGCGGCCTCGTTCGCGGCCCCATCGGCGATCAACGCATGATAGAGCCCATCATCAGGCAGCCGCATGGTCACCATCACCGTTGCCGCGCAGGCAATGCTCTCGGTCCGCCCGGTATAGGTGCAGGCGAGCTTCGCCACGCCGTTGCCGATGGAAACGAGGTTGCGATTGGTCTTGATCTCGACACCCAGCTCCAACAGGCGGGCCTGGATGAAGCCCTGCTCCATGGTGTTATGGGTCCAGCTCGAAACATCGCTCGCCGTGGTCACCAGCGCCACCTCGGCACCCTGGCCGCGCAACAGCTCGGCGAGCACGCCGCCCATGTAGTAATGATCGTCGTCGAAGATCACCACTGGCCCCTCGATCGTCGTGCCATCCATCACGTCGTCCGCGGTATAAACGGCCGCTGCCTCGCAGCCTGGGATCGACACGTGATGGGCCCGACCCTGGCCATCGCGCGCCCAATGCGACCCTGTCGCCAGCACCACACGGGCCGCGCCCATCTCGCGTACCGCGCCAGCATCAAGCTTGCTTTCGAGATAGACGTTCACATTAGCCATCTGGCTCAGTCCATAGGCCCGGTAATCGCGCACCCGGCCCCAGGCCGAAAGCCCCGGCAGGCGGCATTCCCGAGCGACCCGGCCGCCCAGCTCGCTGCTGGCTTCTGCAAGCGTCACCGCATAGCCCCGCTGACCGAGCGCGCGCGCCGCCTCGAGGCCCGCGGGCCCGCCGCCGACCACGAGAACGGCGTCGTCCGAGCCCTTCGGCGCGATGAGGTCGGGGTGCCACTCCTTGCGCCATTCCTCGCCCATGGTCGGGTTCTGGGTGCAGCGCAGCGGCGTCATGATGTAGTCGTGGCTGACGCAGATGTTGCAGCCAATGCACTCGCGGATGTCTTCGGACCGGCCTTCTTCGATTTTTTTCGGCAGAAAGGGATCCGCGATCGAGGGTCGGGCCGCGCCGATGAAATCGAGAATGCCGCGCTTGATCTGGGAGACCATCGTATCGGGCGAGGTGAACCGCCCCACGCCCACCACCGGCTTGGTCGTGACTTGCTTGACGAAGGCGATGTAGTCCTCCTGGGAGCCCTCCTCCGTAAAGCGTGAGGTGCTTGAGTCGTTGGGCCAGTCGCTGACATTGACGTCCCACAGATCCGGCAGTTCAGCGAGTAGCTCGACAACGCCCCGCCCCTCCTCGTGGGCCTGAATGCCGCCATCGCCGAGCAATTCGTCGACCGCGAAGCGCACCGCGATCGCCGCCCGGTCGCCGGCCTCTTCGCGCGCGTCCTCGATGGTCTCGCGCAGCAGGCGGGTCCGGTTCTCCAGGCTGCCACCGTATTCGTCGCTGCGCTGGTTGTAGCGGGGATTGATAAAGAAGAGCTGGAGCGTCAGGTTGTGCCCGGCATAGGAATAGATGATGTCGTAACCCGCGCTGAGCGAGCGGCGCACCGCCGCCCGGTGCCAGCTGCGGAATTCCCGGATGTCCTCCAGGTCCATCTCGCGCGCCTGGAGCGGCTCGTGTTCGTCGACCGGAAAATGACGCGGCCCGATGGGCACCTCGCGGCTCAGGTAATTGGCGGCGTGGAACCCGTTATGACAGAGCTCGATGCCCGCCAGGCTGCCATGCTCGTGCACCGCGTCGACCATCAGCGCGTGATAGGGAATATCGGCGTCGTCCCATAGCCGCCCCTCGATGTAGGGCGCAATGTCAGACGTCGGATGCAACTCCACTTCCTCCGTGCAGACGACGCCCCAGCCGCCCTGCGCCTTCATGCCGCGCATCGCCGCGTTGGTCTTGGGCCGGACGTGGCCCATGCCGTTACAGTGAGGTACCTGGTAGAATCGGTTGGGTGCCGTGACCGGACCAATCTTGACCGGCTCGAAGAGAATGTCGTAACGGGGATCGCGTGCCATAAAGTAGCTAATTTTTCCTGGTATTGAGCTCGCCGACTGGGGCAAGCGGAAACCTTCAGCCGTCCTCATCCGGTTCGACTATAACGTAGTATTTCCGGAAGACCTCGGGTACATGCCAGAAGCCCTTGGTGCCCCGCTGCATCATGAAGGCGTCGCCTTCCTTGTAGCTCTGGGCCGGCTCGCCATCGACGGTGATTACGACGCTGCCTTTGAGCACATAGCAAAACTCGTCGACCGGATAGCTTTCCATGCGCTCGGTATAAGCCGAACACTCCCAGACCCCGGCGTTGATCCGACTTGTCACATCCGTGAAGTAATTATGCCCGGTCTCTTTCAAATTACCTTCGATCACCGCGGCGGGATCGACGAATTGACACGGGGCCATCCCTATCCCGGACGGACCGTCGGGCTCCATGCGGGTTACGGTCGGTATGCTCATGGTTCAGAAACTTTCCAAAATTACACGTAACTAAAGCGCCAGCCGGAGCCGCGGACAGTCGCTGCCCTCGCCCTTCTCGAACACCGCGGAATACATGTTCCACCACATGTTCCGGCCCTCGAGCGAGGCGCGACGGATGCTTTGCTTTTGCTCTTCGGTCTTGGCGTAGTCCTTTGCGGCATTCCAGCCGGTCGCGGCATGCTCCTCGTCGGCGTCGATATGGACCGAGAAGTAGAGCACCTGCTCGTCGGAAAAGCCGTAATGCTCCTTGAGGCCCTTAGTCACTCCGTCGCAGAAGGCGGTGAACGGGTCCTCGATACCGATCGCGACGAAGGAAAGCGCCTCGGTCCACTGGCCGCGCATGGCGTAGGCCGAAACCGTGTCGGGATAGATCTTGGTCTCGGCCAGCATCGGTCGGTTGTCGAGCTCGTCTTCTGTAAAACCGGCCGCCGCCCCCGTGCGCAGCGCCAGCTCCCAATGCGAGGGGGCCTTGCGCGTGCCGTGCAGCTCGCCGAACAGGTTGCCGGCGAGCTCCTTCTTGATCGGCCGCGGCACCTGCGGAATGATCAGGGCGAGCGAGGAAATCCCGTCGGTCACGGTGTAGCGAAGCTGGGCGCACAGCTCGCCGATGGTTTCCTTCTTGAGCGAGCCGTCGACGATACAGCGATAAATTGGGTGTTCGGTCAGCGGATGTTCCCCCACCTCGGTCCGCAAATTGTCCCAAAAGCCGTACTCAGCCACAATGCTACCTCCCTGGATTACCCCTTGCGAACCTATCATCCCGTCACGCAAGGCGTACGTCATCGTAGCCCCCAAATTCGCTGTAAACAACCGCACGGCGGGAGGTCGCAGACGTGTTCAAATCTATGCGTTTGCACTGGGTTAGAGGCTTGGAAACAGATCGTGTTCCGCGGGAGCCGATCGCCGTGTTCTAGCCCAGGATCTCACGGCAAGGTTACGCCGACCAGGCCTTCCCGAACGGCGCAGGGCGTCGAGGAGGCGGCATACAACTTAGACCTCGCTAAATCTCAAATGACAGCCGCCGATATATCCGAAGCCCAGCGCCCCGCTGCCGAGACGTGGGAAAAGATTAACAACTGACCATGCAGTGATTTAGCTTCGCTTGATGCCCTTGGGCCGCTGGGACATTGTGTTGTCGTCTTCGAGATAAAGCTCGCGGGCTTGCATCACGTTGCCCCGCTTGCCCTCGAGCAGTACGTGGGGGTCATTGGTCTCGTACCAGCCGAGGTAGGGCGGATGCAGATTGTAGCCGATCAAACGCTGGAGCTTCTCGGAACAATTCTTGGCTAGAGCGGGCGGGCAAGCGAGATACTGGTTTTCCTCCGCCCGCAACCAGCCCAGCGAATAGCCCAAAATCATTCCCGTGCGGTACTCGTCAGTAAAGTTCTCGGCGCCGCCGTGAAAAGTCGATCCCAGGAAAATTACCACCGAGCCCTTTGGCATCACCGCCTGGCAGACCTCGGAGCGCTTGGGTCTCCGGCGATCGTCCCATTTGTGACTGCCCGGCACCACTTGGGTCGCACCATTCTCCTCGGTAAAATCGTTAAATGCCCAGAATGTGGTGATGACGCTTTCCGGTCCCGGATGGGTCAGGGGATAGATCGAGTCGTCGCGGTGCAGCGGCTGGAGGCTCTCGCCCTTACCGATCGAGACGCAATGGGTCGTGGCCAGCCGATAATTCTGGCACCGGTCGAGCAGCATAGCGTCGACCACCTTTAGGATCAGTGGGTGAACAGCAAACGTCTCGCCAGCGGTATTCGACTTCGCAACCAGGCTCGAGGTGCGCTTCGTGCGCATGCCCATATATTCACCCTCGCCGAACGGCGTCTTGTCGAGGTAGGGCTTCAGGTCGGCGGCGACCCGGTCCACCACCTTGGCCGAAGCCAGCTTGCGGATGATGACGACGCCGTTGCGCTTGAGCGCCCGAACGACCTTTTCCGGGGTAGCGTCCCTCTTGTTGAAATAGACGACTTTCGGTCCACCGCGTTTGTTCGCCGACGCGTATTTAGCGCGACGCTTCGGCGCTTTATGCCGACCGGCACCAACCGTGAAATCAGTAACGACGGCCATAAATCCTCCTGACTCGTACGCGGCCGGCAGGGCCACTTATCCCGTACGTTTGATCCGCCCGGATCGCAAATTTTTCCCGGTGTCGCCTTCGGCCACCATTTCGGCTGCAGCCATCGTGTTGGAAGCTTTGCCTTCCAGAAGTACATGCGGATCGTTGGTCTCGTACCAGCCGAGGAAGGGCGGGTGCAGGGTGTAGCCGATCAGGCGCTGCAGTTTTTCGGAAAGATGCTTCGCCACGCTTGGTGGACAGGCAAGGTACTGATTTTCCTCCTGACGCAACCAACCCATCGAATAGCCCAGAATGATAGCCGAACGATAGTCGTCCGTGAAATTTTCAGCACCGCCGTGATACATCGAGCCCATATAGAAGACTACCGAGCCCTTGGGCATCACGGCCTGGATAACCTCGTCTCGCCTGGGCAGCCGCCTGTCGTCCCACCGGTGACTGCGCGGAACCACCTGGGTGGCCCCGTTTTCCTCGGTCATATCGGTCCCGGCCCAGATCGTCGTAATCACCGTTTCTGGGCCCGGATGTCTGAAGGGGTAAATCGAATCGTCCCGATGCAGCGGCTGGAGCGATTCGCCTTTGCCGATCGAAACGGTCGTAGTGGTCGCCAGCGTATAGTTGTGGCAACGATCGAGCAGCATCTTATCCATCACCCCCAATACGAGGGGATGGAGGGCCATTCTTTCACCTAGCGTCTTCGACTTGGTAACCAGGCCCGACGTCCGCTTGGTGCGCAAGCCGACAAACTCGCCCAGGCCGTAGGGTGTCTTATCCAGATAGGGCTGAAGCTCGCCCATCACCTGGTCCATGACCTTGTTCGAGACCAAGTTACGCACGATGCAGCAACTGTTTCGCCGGAGCGCGCGCACGATTTTCTCGACGCTTGCGTCCTTCTTGTCGAAATAGATCATCTTCGGTGCATCACGTTTGTCCGGTGACGCGTACTTTGCGCGCCGCTTCGGCGCC
>CAVOEB010000038.1:0-27333 GCA_963694715.1 Alphaproteobacteria bacterium
ACTGAGCTCGCGCGAGCGGCGCCGTAACGAGGAGCGCCCCGGCAAGCACGCCAGCAAATAGACAGATTCGGGAACGGCGATTGTTCATGGAGCCACAGTGTTCGGCTCGGACCGGCAAAATTCAACCGGAAACTCCGGGCCCGCGTTTGAACGGTCAGTCGAGATAGCCTTCCGTGCGGAACCAGGCAATGGCGTCGACCAGCGCTTCGTGGACCGGACGAGCTTCGTAACCTAGTTCCCGGCGCGCTTTTTCGATCGAGAAGTACATCTTCTTACGCGCGAGCCTGACGCCGTCGACCGTAACTCGGGGCGTGCCGCCAGCGATTCGGGCCCAGGATTCGGCGAGGACAGCGATGGGCATCACCGTCGCGTTGGGCAGGCGCAGGCGAGGCGGGCTGCGTCCTGCGATCGCGGCGATATCGACAAGCAAGTCGCGCAAGCTGAGATTTTCGCCGCCCAGGATATAGCGCTCGCCAATCCGCCCCTTGTGGTAGGCCAGCAGGTGGCCCCGTGCGCAATCCTCGACATGGACGAAATTGAGCCCCGTATCGACGTAAGCGGGCATCCGTCCGCTTGCCGCCTCGACCACGAGCAGGCCGGTCGGGGTCGGCTTGATGTCGCGCGGTCCCAACGGGGTCGACGGGTTGACAATCACCACGGGCGCGCCCTCCTCGGCCACCAACTTGCGCACCGCTTCTTCCGCGAGGTATTTCGAGCGCTTGTAATGGCCGATCATGTTGGCGAGACCGACGGGGGTGTCTTCGTCAGCGGGGCTCGCGTCGTTGGTCAGGCCGAGGGCGGCGACGCTGCTGGTATAGACAATGCGCGAGACCCCGGCCTCGGCGGCGGCGCGGACGAGGCTGGCGCTGCCCTCGACGTTGGTCGCGTAGATCCGCTCGGGATCGGGTACCCAGAGGCGGTAATCGGCAGCGACGTGAAAGACCGCCTCGCACCCCGCGACGGCACGGGCCAACGACGCGGGATCGGTCAGGTCGCCCTTGACGATTTCGAGATCGAGTCCTTCGAGGTTACGCGGGTCCGCGCCGGCGCGGACCAGGGCGCGGATCGTCCAGCCCTCAGCCAGCAGGGCGCGCGCGACGGCGGAACCGACGAATCCGGTTACGCCGGTGACCAGTACCGTCATGCGCCCTTCCCCGTCTTCAATCTCGCTAACAGGCTTTGGCGATGCAGCCAGAGCAGACACACCGCGGCGACGGGCGAAACTATTGCTGCCACCACCAGGAGGGGCGCCTGCCAGCCGAGCCAGATCACCGGCCCAATCAAATAGAGTACATCCTCGAGGTCGAATCCGCCCCAACGGGGCTGGATTGCGTCCTTGGCGAACAGGGTTGCGCGATGGCCGAACACCCAGAACAGGGCGCTGACGCCAAGCCCGGCGACCAGCCCTAAAATAACCGCGGCAAAGCCCAGGGAGCTATCGCGTAAACCGACGCCCAACGCGGTGAACAGCAAAACATGAACCATCGCATCACAGCTAATATCGTAAATATGGCCGAATCCGGTGGTCTTTCCGGTCATTCGCGCAAGCTCGCCGTCGGCATGATCGATCAGGTTCGAGAGCATGAATAGCCCCGCGCCCCACCACGACCAGACGGGCTCACCCAGCGCAAGGCAGCCACCCGCCAGCAACCCCACGAGGAGCCGCACCGTGGTGATGTGATTGGGCGTCACAGCAGTGTTTGCGAGAGGCCGGACCAGCGCCCGCGCGATCCGCTGATCCCACGTGCCTCCCACCATCGTGGCCGGTATCGCTTGCTGATCGTCGTGGCTCATGCCGGGTTCGCCTTCCTTGCCGCGGATATGCTACTGATTGCCCGCGCGGTTTCAACTGCGCCGCTGCCTGTCCCCGAGCGGGAGTTCCTACCCATGAGAGCAATCATCCTCGCCGCCGGCGTCGGCAACCGGCTCCAGGGCGCCGGCCATGACGGACCCAAAGCGCTGCTCCGCTTCGGCGGTAAGAGCCTGCTCGCGCGCCATGTTGCGTTGCTTCGCGCGGCCGGGGTCGGCGATATCGTCGTCGCCACGGGATTCGAAGCCCCCGCGATCAAGGCGGCACTCGACGGCCTGGGAGGCGCCCCGCCGGTGCGCTGCGTGCACAACCCTGATTTTCGCCTCGGCAGCGTGGTGACCTATTGGAGCTTGCGCGAGGAAGCGCAGGGCGGCCCGGACATCCTGCTGATGGACGCCGACGTGCTCTACGACGGGCGCATGCTGGGGCCGTTGCTGACCACGTCCCACGTAAATTGCTTCCTGCTCGACCGCAACTTCGAGCCCGGCGAGGAGCCCATGAAGCTCGCCGTGCAGGGCGGACGGTTGGTTGAATACCGCCGACACTTACGCGTCGAGCCCGACAAGGTCGGCGAATCGGTCGGTTTTTTTCGGCTCACGGCCGCGATGGCGGAAACGCTTGGCGTGCGCTGCCGGGCGTTGATCGATGAAGGGCGCGCGGACGAGGGCTACGAGACGGCGCTGGGCGACCTGCTCGACGATAACCCCGAGGCCTTCGGCTATGAGGACGTGACCGGCCTGCCCTGGACGGAAATCGATTTTCCTGAGGACGTTGCTCGGGCCGAGCGCGAAATTCTGCCCGCGCTGCAGGACAGCGAAGCGTCGTCTGCGGTCTAGAGCGTGGCGATATAGGCCCGCAACAGGGTCCAGATTTTTGCCGCCTTGCCGAGGCGGACGCTGTCGCCCAAGAGATGCCAACCGCTTTCCTCCATGCGCACGAGATAGCTCTCATAGATCGCCCGCATGAGCAATGCCGGGCGCATATTGCGGACCTCGGACGCGGGCAGGCTGGCCGAGGCCTGATCGAAACGCCGGCGCGCCAACGCCCCGATCTCGGCGCAAACCGCGCGTAAACCCGGGTGGGCCATCACCTCCTCGGGCGGCACATCGGCCATGCCGTGACGCTCG
Source organism: Alphaproteobacteria bacterium (assembly GCA_963694715.1). GTDB lineage: Bacteria > Pseudomonadota > Alphaproteobacteria > UBA828 > JAPUJA01 > CAVOEB01. The sequence goes on from CAVOEB010000038.1 coordinate 2,938, forward strand.
AGCATTTCGAGCGGCAGGTAGATCCGGCCACGCTCCGCATCCTCGCCGATATCGCGCAAGATGTTGGTGAGCTGGAACGCATGACCGAGATGTTCCGCGAATTCGGGGATGCGGGAGTCCTTGTATTCAAAGATTTCGACCGAGATCAATCCGACGCAGCAAGCGACGCGATAGCAGTAGAGTTCGAGGGTTGCGAGCTCGGGCCGCACCATCATTCCTGAGCGGTCCATGTCGAAGCCGTTGAGCAGTTCGACAAAGTATTCCTTGGGCAAGCCTAACCGCTCGACGGGCTCTGCCAGCGCGATGGCTACTGGATGGCGAGGATGGCCCGCGTAGAGCGCTTCGATCTCATCGCGCCAGGCGTTGAGCTGACGCAGGGATTCGTCGAGGTCCTCGATCTCGTCGGCTACGTCATCGGTCTCGCGGCAGAAGGCGTAGAGCGCCAACATGGCCTCGCGCTTTGCACGGGGCAGCACCATCATGGGCTTGGCAAAGGAGCTGCCCGAGGCGCGCACCACCTCGGCGACGTAGGCTTTGGGATCGTCGGTCTCGGGGATGACGAGATCGGTTGCGCCTACCATGAGCGAGCCACCGCACAAACCCCGCACCAGGCCCAGGCGGGCTTGGAGACCTTGACTCGGCCCGCAACCGGATCTTGCTCGCGGAGCAGACGGGCGAGGCGCCGGGCGAGGCGCAGGATCAGTGCACTTTCCAGGCGCAAGCCCCTCCGGTGGACCGAAGGCGGCATGCTCTGGGCGCGATCGAGCAGGTCATCGACCCCGTCGAGACAGCGGTCAGTCACGGCTCGCACCGCGGGCGTCCCATGGTCCAGCGCGAGATCCTCGACCGAACCGCCGGCTTCCTCGAGCCAGGGCTCGGGCAGATAGACGCGGCCGAGCGCGAGATAATCCTTCTTGCAGTCCTGCAGGTGATTGAGCACCTGGAGCGCGTTGCACAGCGCATCCGAGCCCTCGAAATCGGCCTCGGTTTCGCCGTGGATATCCATCATCACCCGCCCCACGGCGGCCGCCGAGCGCTGGCAGTAGTCCATGAGGTCGTCCCAGTCGCGGTAGCGCAGCTTGGTGACGTCCTGGATGAAAGCAGAGAGCAGGTCGCGCCCGTGGCGCGGGCTGTTACCGGTCTCGATCAGGCTGCGGTGATAGAGCACGGCCCAACCGGGCAACGCCGTTTCGTCGAGGCCGAGCGCCCGCTGGGCGCGCTGCAGGGGCTCGAGTTTTTCCTCGACGCTTAAGTTCGACGCATCGGCGATGTCGTCGGACTGGCGGGCGAAATTGTAGAAGGCGCGCACATGGGGCCGGCAGTCGGCCGGTATCAGCCACGACCCCACGGGGAAATTCTCCGTGTTCCCCTCGATGAGGGCTTCAATTTCACGCGTTTGCGCCGACTGCATAATGGGTTTCCATGTTCTGAAGGCCGCCTGTGACGATGCGGCGCCCGAATTATAGCGGATTGCGCCGGCTAGTCGCGCAGGCGAGCAACGATTCCTTCGGCGATCCGCCGCGCTTCACCATCGAGCGCCAGGACGTCGTCGAGCGAGCCCAACGCGCCGTCGGGCAAGGCCTCGAGCGTGCTCTCTACGGCGCCGGCAATGTCGAGAAAGCCGATCCGTCCGTCAAGGAAGCCGTGGACCGCCACCTCGTTCGCCGCGTTGAGAACCGTCGCGGTCCCCCCGCCGTGCTTCAGCGCAGCACGGGCGAGGCGCAGCGCGGGGAAGCGCACCTCGTCCGGAGCGTGGAAGTCGAGCCGCCCGAGCGCGGCCAGGTCGAGCTTGGCCGCGGGCGCCGCGATCCGGTCGGGCCAGCCAAGCGTGTAGGCGATCGGCGTGCGCATATCGGGCGAGCCCAGTTGCGCCAGCACCGAGCCGTCGATATAGGCGACCAGGCTATGGACCACCGACTGGGGATGAACCAGCACCTCGACCTGATCGATCGTTACGGGAAACAGATGAAAGGCCTCGATCATCTCGAGGCCCTTGTTCATCATAGTCGCGGAATCGACCGAAATTTTCGCTCCCATATCCCAGTTCGGATGGGCCACGGCCTCGGCCGGCGTCATCCCGGCCATCTCGTCCAGGCTGCGATCGCGAAACGGCCCACCCGACGCGGTGAGGATCAGCCGATCAACCGCCTCGGCGCGCTCGAAGTCGAAGACCTGAAATATCGCGTTATGTTCGGAATCGACCGGTAGCAGGGTCGCACCGCTCGCCGCCACTTCGCTTAGGACCAGCGCGCCCGCGCAGACCAGGCATTCCTTGTTGGCCAGCGCGATGATCGCGCCCTGGCGGATTGCGCGTAGCGTCGGCTCCAGCCCGGCGGCGCCCACGATGCCTGCCATAACCCAGTCAACGGGCCTGTCTGCGGCTTCCTTGAGCGCCTCACGGCCCGCTGCCGCCTCGATACCGCTACCCGCAAGCGCCGCCTTGAGCGCCGGGTATTGGGCCTCGTCGGCGATCACCGCGATCCGGGGTTGAATCTCGAGCGCCTGTTCAACCAGCAGGTCGACCCGCGTGTTGCCGGTCAAGGCCTCGACGGCGTAGGTCCCGGGATTGCGCAAAATCAGATCGATCGTGTTGCAGCCGATCGAGCCCGTCGAGCCCAAAATCGTTATTCGTCGCGGGGCTGCGTCCGTCCGCGCCACGCCCGATATCTCTGCCTGGGCCAATTCGGCCATCCCTGTCCCCGCCGCCGGCGCTTTAGGCGTTCCCGCTGGACGCCCTTCCCCTACCGGCTATATTTTCAGTATGTGACAGGGCACGCAACCGGGAATCGGTCGCAGGTCATTCTCGCAACGCCGTCACAGGCGCCGACGTTCAATATGTCTTCCAAGCTGGAGTATCTCTACTACTTACCACGAACTATATATTCTATTGCATTGAGAACAAACCTAATACGGAAGAGGATAGGGGCAATGAGCTTGACGGAAAAGACCTGCGTTCCATGCAGCGGCGGCATCCCGCCGCTGACACCCGGCGAGGCGGAGGACCTGCTTTCCCAAACCTCCGGCTGGGCACTCATCGACGGGGCGACCAAGATCGAACGCCGGTTCGCGTTCGGGAACTTCGCCGAGGCGCTCGACTTCGCCAACCGGGTGGGTACGCTGGCTGAAATCGAGGGCCATCATCCGGACATTCGGTTCGGCTGGGGATACTGCGAGGTGCTGTTTTATACCCACAAGATCAAGGGCTTGCACGAGAACGACTTCATCATGGCCGCGAAGGTCGACGGCCTGGCGGGGACCTGAGCGCCAAGGCGGTACCCCGGCCAGCTACGACCAGGCGGTTCAGAACCCGCGCGCTGGATGTAGGGATGTGATTGCCTTAGAGTTTTGGCCGCGACAACGAGCAACCCACCAAAATAGGGAACCCCGAAGACATCGGTCCAACCGAATACCGCTCCCGATGCGGAGAGAGAAGGCTTCATCGACACCTCCACCGGCGGGCAGATTTGGTACCGCGCCAACGGCCTGGATCACGGTCAAGACGAGCGCCTCCCCTTGCTCGTAGTCCATGGCGGTCCGGCCTTTTCGCACCATTATCTGCTGAGCCTGACCGACCTCGCCGAACACCGACCGTTATATTTCTACGATTAACTCGATACCGGAAACTCCGACCGGCCAGGTAACCGGGAGAACTGGACGCTCGACTATTTTGTCTCGGAAGTAGATACGGTGCGCACCGCGCTTGGGCTCGATCGGGTTCACGTGTTGGGACAATCCTGCGGCACTGTCGCGGCGAGCTACGGTGCGGCACAGCCCGAGGGCCTAGCCGGATTGGTTCTTGCCAGCCCCCACATCGATATCCCCCAGTGGTACGGCGATGCCGTCAATTGGCGCCGAAACCTGCCGGAAGACATTCGCGGACCGCTCAACCGCCATGAGGCCGCCGGCACAACCGACAGCGAAGAATATATGGAAGCGGTCGGCAAGTTCGCCAATCATCATTTTTGCCGGCTCGGTCCGTGGCCCGAGGATATCTTAAAGTCCCTCGAAATTATGAATGCGGAGCAATTCGAAACAATGTGGGGCCCTGCGGATATTCACTGCACCGGAACGCTCCGCAACCACGACGGCAGCAGCGAGCTTCATAAGATTGCCGCCCCACCTTTTACATCTGCGGCGTATTCGACGAAGCCACGCCGGGAACCTGTGGCCGTTACGCCGATGTCACGCCCAACGCGCGGCTCACGGTGTTGCCCGACGCCTCGCATGTTACTCATTACGAACAGCGAAAGTTGTTCATGGATGAGGTCGAGGGCTTTCTGAAAGAGGTCGAAGCGGGCTGATCAGCCGCCTACCGGCGCGTCGCCCTCTTGAACCGGCTTCGCGATATCCGCGAGGACCTTCAACAACGCGCTTATGCCCTCGAAGCGCTCGACTCCGCTGCCCCAGTCGCGGGCCACGACGAGGCGGTAATCGGGCCGCAGCTTCACGTCGTTCACTGGATCCGCAATGAAGTCGATCAGCCGTTCAGGTTCGGCAAAACGATCGTCGCGGAAGGCCAGTACCGCGCCCTTCGGCCCAGCCTCGACCTTGGCTATTCCTGTCTGGCGGCAAAGCTGCTTGATCGAGACGATCTCAAGCAGATGCTCGACCTCGACGGGCAAGGCTCCGAAGCGATCGATAAGCTCGGCAGCGAAGGCGTCGATCTCGGCCCGGTCTTCGAGCCGGGCGACGCGGCGATAGAGATTGAGCCGCACGCCGAGGTCCGCGACGTAGATTTCGGGGATCAGCACCGCCGTGCCGATGTTGATTTCGGGCGCCCAGCTTGCCACGACCGGTGCGGCCGCACCCTCCCCCGCCGCACGAACGTCGCTCACTGCCTCTTCGAGCATGTGCTGGTAGAGCTCGATCCCGACCTCGCGGATCTGGCCAGACTGCTCTTCGCCCAGCAGGTTGCCGGCCCCCCGGATATCGAGGTCGTGACTGGCGAGCGAGAACCCGGCGCCCAGGCTGTCGAGGCGGTGGAGCAACTCGAGGCGCTTTTCCGCCGCCTCGCTGAGGCCGCGGTCGGGCTGCAGGGTGAGGTAGGCGTAGGCGCGGGTCTTGGAGCGCCCAATGCGCCCGCGCAGCTGGTAAAGCTGGGCTAGGCCGAACATGTCGGCACGGTGCACGATCATGGTGTTGACCGTCGGGATATCGAGGCCCGATTCGATGATCGTGGTGACCACCAGAACGTCGTGGCTGCGTTCGTAAAAACCGGCCATGACGTCCTCAAGGCGGCGCGCCGGCATCTGGCCATGGGCGGTCGCTACGCGCACCTCGGGCACAAGGGCATGGATCCGTTTGGCCACGCCCTCGATGTCGGAAACCCGCGGGCAGACGTAGAAAATCTGACCGCCTCGGTAATGTTCGCGCAGAATCGCTTCGCGCAAAACCACCGGATCGTAGGGTAGGATGTAAGTGCGCACGGCCAGGCGATCGACCGGGGGGGTCGCGATGACGCTCATCTCGCGCACCCCCGTCAGCGCCAATTGGAGGGTGCGCGGGATCGGCGTGGCCGTAAGCGTGAGCACGTGGACGTCGGTACGCAGCCGCTTGAGGCGCTCTTTGTGGGCAACACCGAAATGCTGCTCCTCGTCGATCACCAGCAGGCCGAGATCGGCAAACGCGATCTGCTTACCGAGCAGCGCATGGGTCCCGATGATGATATCCACATCGCCCGACTCCAGGCCCTCGCGCACGGCGGCAGCCGCCTTGACCGTGACCAGGCGCGAGAGCTGCTCGATGCGCACGGGCAGCCCGGCGAATCGCTCGGTGAAGGACTGCAGGTGCTGGCGGCAGAGCAGCGTTGTCGGCACCACAATCGCAACCTGCTTGCCCGCCATGGCCGCAACGAAGGCCGCGCGAAGCGCCACTTCCGTTTTGCCAAACCCGACATCACCGCACACGAGGCGATCCATCGGGCGCCCCGAAGCGAGATCGGCCAGCGTGTCATCGATGGCGCGGGCCTGATCCTCGGTCTCGACGTAGGGGAAGTGGGCGCAAAAGCGGTCGTAGAGACCCGGCGGCGGGGTCAGCACCGGGGCCGAATGAAGCTCGCGTGCGGCAGCCACGGCGATCAACTGCTCGGCCATGTCGCGGATACGCTGCTTCAGGCGCGATTTGCGCGCCTGCCAGGCCACCCCGCCCAGCTTGTCGAGCGCCACCAGACTTTCCGGCGGTCCGTAACGCGAGATCACCTCGATGTTCTCGACCGGCAGAAAGAGTTTGTCGTTGCCATCATAGACGAGGCGCAGGCAGTCATGGGGCGCCCCATCCACGTCGAGAATTTCCAACCCTTCATAGCGTCCAATGCCGTGATCGACGTGAACCACGATGTCGCCCTCGGCAAGCTCACTGGCGTCAGCCAGGAAATTCTCGGCGCGCCGGAGCTTACCGGGCGCACGGGTAAGGCGATCACCCAGGATGTCCTGCTCGCCCAGCAACAGCAGATCGGCGGTTTCAAAGCCGTTCTCCAGCCCCAATACCGTCAACGCGACCGCGTCGCGACCCAGCACCTGAACCTCGCGCCAGCTCTCGACGGCGGTTAGCCCCGCAACACCGTTCTCGCCCAGAAGTTTGGCAAGACGATCAAGGGTCCCCGTTGAATAACCTGCGATAACGACCCGCTTGCCCGCTGCCCTCGCCTCGTCCAGATAATCGCGTACGGCGTCGTAGAGCCGCTCGTCCTGTTCGTTGCGCTCCGGGGCAAAATCCCGTGCCGCACGGCCGCCGCCGTCGCATACGGGGCGACGCTCGTCGTCGGGCGCGCTAAAGCCGGTGAACTGGCCCACCGCCCGGCCCTTCAGGGCGCGCTCCCATTCCGCACCATCGAGGTAGAGGCGCTCGGGCGGCACCGGCTTGTAGCTCGCACCCTCAACCGCCTGCGCTGGCGGTGCGGAGCGGCGCGCCTCGTAATGGTCGGCGATGGTTTCAAGGCGCGAATTGCGCGCTTCCTCGATCAGTGAATCGAGATTGATCGCCATCCCGGGCAGATAGTCAAAGATTGTTTCCAGGTGGTCGTGGAACAGGGGCAACCAGTGCTCCATGCCGGGATAGCTGCGTCCCGCATCGATCGCCTCGAACAAGGGGTCGTCGTCGATCACGGCCCCGAACAGCTCACGATAGCCCTTGCGGAACCGCTCGAGCGATGCCGCGTCGAGAAAGACCTCGCCCACGGGCACGAGGTCGATGGCGGAAACCGAATCCTGACTGCGTTGGCTGATCGGATCGAAGCTACGCATCGCCTCGATCGTGTCGCCAAAGAAATCGAGCCGCACCGGCGCCGCGTGCCCGGCCGGGAAGATGTCGAGGATGCCACCCCGGATAGCGAATTCACCCGCTTCAACGACCGTTCCCGCCCGATGATAACCGTTGTTCGCAAGGTGTTCCGCGAGCGCCTCGGGCGGGCAGCTTTTGCCCACCACGAGCCGGCGCGTGGCATGGGTCAGTAGGCTGCGCGGCGGCACCCGCTGCAGGACCGCGTTGATTGTGGTCAGAACCAGGCAAGGCGCGGCGGCGGGTGCCTCCGCGATGGCGGCAAGACGAGCCAGCGCGACCAGCCGGGCGCTTTCAACGTCGGGCCGGGGCGAGACCCGGTCGTAGGGCAGACAGTCCCAGGCCGGCAAGCCGATCAGCTCAACTTCCGGCGCGAAAAAGCGCACGACCTCGGCGGTGCGGGCCAGCCGGGCGTCGTCGCGTGCGATATGCAACAGCGCACCGACCTCGCCCCCGCCTAGCAGGCGCGCCAGCAGCCAGGCGTCGCAGCCCGCCGGGGCGTCGGCGACCAAAAAGCGCCCCGATTGGGCGAATAACTCCGCCGGCGAGGTCAAGACCGGGCGCGATTGGCTAAGGAGTTTTTAAGCAGAGCCATGACATCGTCGTCATGAGTCTCGGGAATCGGCAAACGCCCGGTCAACCAGCCGTAGATATCGGCGTCGTCGTTGGCGAGCAACGCTTCCAGGCGATCAATCTGGTCCTCGGACAGAGTGGATAGATGGGCCCGTGCAAACCCGCCCAGTAAAAGGTCGGATTCCTTGGAGCCGCGGTGATGGCACTGGAAATACAGGCGCTTACGCCGTTTTTCAGTCTCGGTAATCAAATCTGTTTCGCGGCTGGTGGACATGTCGGCTAGCCGTCGATCCGTTGTGCTTGAACCGGCCCACGAGGTCCCGGTCCATGATGCGCGCGCGCAGAACCCCCGCAACACCGGATCGACCGGCCTGGCGAAGGCGACGGGGGATAGTATTCTCAGTTGTGCCCTCGACGCAATTCGGATCCTGGGCGAAGATAACCGGATCGAACACCTCAACCCCGCCGCCGCTGCGCTGACCGGCTACAAGGCAGAAGAGCTGATCGGCTAGTCGATCAATATTATCCTGCCCCACAACATCGCCAAGCGCCATGCCGGACACGTCGAAGGGTATCTCGACCACGGCAAGAAATCCCGGGTGCTCGACCGGATTCGGGAATTCAACATCCTGCACAAGAACGGCGAAACGACCCCGGTCGAGCTAAAGGCCTTCGAGATCGAGCCCGACGGCGCACGCCGGCGGTTTTTGGCCTTCATGCACGATATCCGGGACCGCAAGAAAATCGAAGCGGAACGGGTAGTACTGCTTGACCAGCTCGAACGGCTGGCCTGGGTCGACGAGCTGACCGGGTTGATGAACCGCCGGGGGTTTCTTCAGGAGGCGCGTAAATTGTTCTCCTACCGATATCGCTGCGACATCGCCGCCTGCATCGCGACTATCGATCTCGACCATTTCATAGCGTATCAACGACAACTTCGGCTACGGCACGGGCGACGACGCGCTGCGCCGAATCGCCGAAATTTTCCAGGGCCCCGCGCGCGCGGAAGATACGCCCGGGCGAATCGGCGGCGAGGAATTCGGCGTACTCTGCCCCAGCGCCGGGCCGGCGGATGCGCGCCATATCCTCGATCGCCTCCGGCTGCACGTCGCCAGCCAGCCGGCTTTACGCAGCCCCGACGAATCACCCATTGCGATCGAGGTGACCGTATCGGTGGGTATTGCCATGCTCGATGGCGACACCCCCATCGAGGAAAGCCTGCGTCGCGCCGACGCCGCGCTCTACGGGGCAAAGAACTCCGGGCGCAACCGGGTCTGCGTTTCGTCCCTGCCCCTCGTCTCTACCGACTAGCCGCCGCCCGCACCACCCGACGGTTGGCAGCACGAAGGCGCTCGGTTAAGGTCGAAGCGCCCTGGTGAGCGGTGAACCTCGAGTATGCGTCCCGAAATACTGTTTTCCATATTTGCGCCCGTCACCAGCCTGCCGGGTGTGGGGCCGCGTCTGGGCAAGTTCATGACCGCCCTCGCCGGCCCCCATGTCGTGGACCTGTTGTGGCATCTGCCGAGCGGTCTCATAGACCGGCGCTTTGCACCCAAGCTCGGCGATGCCCCGGCGGGGCGGATAGCGACCCTGACCATCCGGATCGACGCCCACGAACCGCCCCGGGTCAAGCGTCGACCCTACAAAGTGCGTTGTTCGGACGATACCGGGTCGCTCACCCTGGTGTTCTTCCACGCCCACGCGGATTACCTCGCCAAGACCTTGCCGGTGGGCGAGACACGCGTCGTCAGCGGCCTGATCGAGCGTTATGACGACAAGCTGCAGATCACCCACCCCGATCACATCGCCCCACTCGACGAGTTGGAAAGCCTGCAGGCGGTCGAGCCGGTCTATCCCCTGACCACCGGGCTGACGCTCAAGCCCCTCGCCCGCGCCGTACACTCTGCTCTCGAGCGGGCTCCGGCGTTGCCCGAATGGGACGATCCGGCCTTTCTCAAGGCGCGCGGTTGGAGCGATTGGCGCGCCGCCTTGCACGCCGTGCATGCGCCCGAAGACGCTGCCGGGCTCGACCCGGAGACCGCGGCGCGAACCCGTCTTGCCTACGACGAACTGCTCGCTAACCAACTGGCGTTGGGCCTGATCCGGGCGCGTCAGAAGCGCCAGGCCGGACAGTCGATCAAAGGCGATGGCCGGCTATGCGCCGCGTTACGCGCCGCGCTTCCGTTTATCCTGACAAACGGCCAGGACGAGGTGATTAACGCGATCATCGCCGATATGGCGGCGCCTGGCCGGATGTTCCGCCTGTTACAGGGCGACGTCGGCAGCGGCAAGACGGTGGTCGCCCTGTTTGCCGCGCTCACCGCGATCGAGAGCGGCGCCCAGGTCGCCATCATGGCGCCCACGGAAATCCTTGCCCGCCAGCACCTAGCCAGCATCGCACCGCTGGCCGAAGCCGCGGGCGTCGAGGTTGGGCTGCTCACTGGACGGGAAAAGGGCAAGATCCGCGACGCCCTTCTCGCGCGTCTCGCCTCGGGCGATTTACCCCTGGTGGTCGGCACCCACGCGCTGTTCCAGAAAGACGTCGCATTCCATAACCTCGGCTTCGCCGTGGTCGACGAACAGCATCGCTTCGGTGTCCATCAGCGTATGACGCTCGGCGCTAAAGGCAAGGGCGTCGATATGCTGGTGATGACCGCCACCCCTATCCCGCGCACCCTGATGCTGACCGCTTACGGCGACATGGAATGCTCGCGCCTGACCGAGAAGCCGCTGGGCCGTAAGCCGGTGGACACGCGCACGATCCCCCTCGATCGTCTCGACGACGTCGTCGCGGGGCTGCGCCGGACAATCGCGAAGGGTGCCCGGGCCTTCTGGGTTTGCCCGCTCGTCGAACAATCGGAAGCGCTCGACCTGGCCGCGGCCAGCGACCGGTTCGAAACCCTGCGCGAGGTCTTCGAGGGCCGGGTCGGGCTCGTCCACGGGCGCATGAAGGCGGCCGAGAAGGATAAGGCCACGGCGGCCTTTCAGGCGGGCGAAATCGATATCCTGGTCGCCACCACGGTCGTCGAAGTCGGCGTCGACGTGCCCGACGCGACGGTCATGGTGATCGAGCATGCAGAACGCTTTGGGCTCGCCCAGCTGCACCAGTTGCGCGGCCGAGTCGGGCGCAGCGACAAGGCGGCAAGCTGCCTGCTACTCTATACTTCTCCCCTAGGCGATATTGCGCGACGCCGGCTTACCATCCTGCGCGAGACCGACGACGGCTTCCGTATCGCCGAGGAAGACCTCAGGCTGCGCGGCGCCGGCGAGCTGCTCGGCACCCGACAGAGCGGAAGGCCCGACTTCCGCCTCGCGGACCTCGTGGCCCATAGCGATTTGCTCGCCGCGGCACGCGACGACGTGCAGCTGATTTTGAACAAGGACCCGGAGTTGAAAGGCAAACGGGGCGAGGCGTTGCGCGTGCTGCTCTACCTGTTCGAGCGCGATGCGGGCGTGCGTTTCCTACTCGCGGGGTAGCTCCGGCGGGCTTTCCGCGGCGGCGTCGTCCATCGCCTCGGTGCGCGCCGCCTGCCCCACCGGTTTGCCCCCCAGAACGGTCCGCTGCTCTTTCGCACGCTGCTCGGGCGAACGGGGATCGGGTGGCGTGACGATGCCGCCGGAAATCACCGTCTTTGCGCCCTGCTCGATGGTCATTTCGAGATGGATGATATGATCGCGGGGCACGAAAATCAGGAACCCCGACGTCGGGTTAGGCGTGGTTGGTACGAAAACGTTGGTCATCTTCTCCGCAAAAATATTTTGTACCTCGCCCACGGAAGTCGTGGTGACAAAGCCGATAACCCAGCAGCCGCGGCGCGGGTATTCGACCAGCACGACCTCGCGAAACGCCCCACTCTGCTGCGATAGAACTGCCTCGAGGATCTGTTTTAGTGCACCGTAGAGATGGCGAACGACGGGCATACGCTCGACGATGCGCTCGCCGATCCGGACATAGAGCCGGCCGACGAAACCGCTGAACGTCATGCCTATCAGTGTCAGTGTGGCGAGCAGGAGAATCAGGCCGATTCCGGGCACGGAGAACGGCAGGTAGGTCTCGGGGTTGTACTTGTCTGGGACCAGCGGCATGACCTTTTCGTCGACGAAATTGACGAATGCCCAAAGGATCCAGATGGTAATGCCGATAGGTGCCGTGACGATGACACCGGCGAGCAAATAGGTCCGCAGCCGCCCCATCAGTCCGGACTTCTTCGAAGGCCGAATCAGAGGCTCGTGAGCCGGGGTTCCCTCGGACTCGGGTGGCGTGCCGCGGTCCTTGATCATGGACAGCACCCTGTCCGGTCAAAATTTCTCATGGCGCATATATAGGCGACGGCGCAACGCAAGGTCCAGTCCGTTCGATGCGGGTCAGTCACGGTGTGGAGCCGCGAAACCAGACCACGGCGGTCTCGCCGGCCCAATCGGCGGCGACCCGATTGCGTTGGGCCGGGATCCAGTCGGACGGGCGTTGGCGTAGTACGGGTTCGGCCAGATCGTCGACCAGGTGAACGAGCGCGGCGGAAAAGTCGGTGGCGCGGGGCGGAATGTGAACCAGCCCGAAGACGATGGGCGGGCGTTGGGTCTCGCGCTCGACGGTGCCCAGATAGAGAGCGTCCCCGCCCGGTGTCAGGCGGTAGCCTGAGCGCCACAGGCGCATCACGAGACGATCGTCTCCGAGCGATCGGACGAGGACCGCCGCCTCGCTTTGACCATTCCAGAAGCGCGGAATGACCGGGAGAGCGCCCGTGCCCTCAACGGCCAATCCGGTGACCAGACCGACGGATTCGGCCAAACCCCAACGAGGCGCGGCCTGCCAACCCGCCGCCGCAAGCGCGCCTGCGAGGACATCAGGATCGCCGGCAAGCTGGACGTTGAACGGCTCGTCCGCCTTGCCGATGACATCCTCTCGATAGACGGGCAACGCGTCCCAGTCCGCGGCATTCCAGTCGCCCTCCGCGATCAGAGTTTCGATGACCGGACGTGCGTGCATGGCCAGCTGATCGTCGTGGCGCAGGGCGAAATTCGCACCCGCCGCCATGACGAAGACGATCAGGGCGGTCAGGCCGAGGGTACCGCCCCAGGGGGGGGGGGTGGGCTCGTGACGTCTGGTGACCACCGTGAGAACCGCCAGCCAGCCCAGCCCCAAAAGCACCCCGCCCAACAGGCGGGAGAGGAAGAGCGTGCCGAAATAAAGCTCCGCAAATCCGACCAGCACGAGCAGGGCCGAGGCCGCGAACAGTACGACCAGCCGCCAGCCAGTCGACCCAATCATGGGCAAGCAGAGAAACACCAGGTAGCCCAGCAAGATTACCGAGACCGCCGCATGGCCGCTGGGAAAGATTCCGGCAGCGATCGCCGGCCCCGAACCGCCGGCGCTGGCGCCCGCGAGTTCTAGCATCACGGCGGTGGCGTAGGCGAAGGCGGTGGTCAAGCCCCAGAACCCGGCAATTCGCCAATCGTGGCGCATGAACAGCAAGACGAAGACGGCGATGATCAAGGGCAGCTGAACCGGCAGATCGCCCAAGCCAAGAAAAAAGATGAAAACCTCGTCGGCCCACGGATTGCGCAAGCCGTCCACGAACCCGTACACCGCCAAGTTCGTGCCCGCAAAGTGGCCTCCATCGCCGACCGTGGCGACGAAATAGATCACCGCGGTAAAGCTGGCGAGCGCGGCAAGGCCGAGCAGGCCCAGGGCGGTGGTACCGCGGGCGTGAGGATCCGTGAATCGAAGCACGGCAAAGGCCATCGCGCGCGAGCCCCGGGGCGCGCTCGGGCGGGCCGTACGCGCCCAGCGGTCTGCAGTCTCGGCGAGACGTGGGCCTGTGGTCGTGGCGTAACGCATGGCCCTTCGGGCCAGCCAGTAGCCGAACCAGATCAGCACCGACAGCAGGACAATGAGAATGACGAAGCGCCAGGTCATGGCTCCGGTAAATTGCAATCCGAGGCCCACCACCATGCCCGGGAGCAAATGAGCAACCGAGCCCAGCACCGCTGACGCCACATTGCAGGCCATGAACTTGCCGAGCTTCATCTCCATTAGGCCGGCAAAGAATGGAACCAGAGGTCGCAGCGGTCCGAGCATGCGGGCGAGGAACACCGCCTTGCCGCCGTGGCGCGCGAAGAAGCGCTCCGACCTCGCGACCAGCGCCTGTCGCTTCTGGAAAAAATGCCAGGCGAACATCCGGCGGCCGTAGCACCGACCCAGCCAGTAGCTCACGGAATCGCCGATGATGCCGCCAACGGTCAGGGCGACGAAAACCACGTCGAAGCGCAGCACGCCGGTGCCTACTAAGACGCCGAAGCTCAACATCAGCCAGGTGCCGGGAATGATGTAGCCGAGCGCGACGATGGTTTCGAAGGTGGCCATCAGGAAGATGAACAGCCCGGCCCATTCGGGATTTGCCGTCACCAGATCGATAAAGGGTTGGAAGTATTCGCTCACCGGACGCCTCGACCACCAGGCCCGACGCGCAAGATGGCGGCGATGCTTAACCCTGTCAATTTTTGCACGCGCCACCAGATTGATGTGCGACGGCGGCCGCTTGCCGAGCCACTCGCCGCGACGGATAATGGCACAATGAGGCCGATGGTATGAGACAGGACATGAAATGGTTGCACTGAACCGCGCCGCGCCGCGCCTTCTCGGCATGGCCACGGCGGTGCCGGCGCATATGCTCCATCAGATGGAGGCGCGCGCTTTGGCCGAGAAGCTGTTCGGCGAAAGTTTCGGCGATCTCGACCGCTTGCTGCCGGTTTTCAACAATGCCGGCATCGAGCGGCGCTATTCCTGCGTGCCCCTCGACTGGTACGATCAGGATCACAGCTGGTCGGACCGCAACCAGCTCTACATCGACAATGCGCGCGAGCTTCTCGTCGAGGCGGGCCGCGGGGCTCTCGAGGCCGCCGGCACCGACCCGGCCGACATCGACAGCATCGTTACGGTTTCGACCACCGGGATTGCGACCCCCAGCCTCGATGCCTATCTGCTCGAACGCCTAGGCCTGCGCCCCACGACCCGCCGGCTGCCGATCTTCGGGCTGGGCTGCGCCGGCGGCGTGCTGGGCCTGGGACGCGCAGGCGAGATCGCCGCGGCCTCACCGGAAAGCCGGGTGTTGTTTCTCGTCGTCGAGCTGTGCGGCCTGACCTTTCGCCGCCGCGACCGCTCGAAAAGCAATTTCGTGGCCACCGCCCTATTCGGCGATGGCGCCGCCGGAGCCGTGCTGGCGGGACCGGGTGCCGGGGCATCGCCGGACGCCCCCGCCCTCGCCGGTTGGGGCGAACATACCTGGCCGCACTCGCTCGACGTCATGGGCTGGGAGGTTGAGGATGATGGACTTGCCGTGGTCTTCTCGCGCGATATCCCCGCGATCGTGCGCGAGCGTTTGGCCGAGGTGACGGACGGCTTCCTCGCGACCCAGACGCTGGATCACGGCGATATCGATCATTACATCTGCCACCCCGGCGGCGCAAAAGTGCTCGACGCCCTCGAAGACGTCTACGATCTATCGCGCGGTTCGCTGTCGTTTTCGCGCGAAGTTTTGCGCGACTACGGCAACATGTCGGCGGCAACCGTGTTGTTCGTTCTCGAACGCGCGCTCGCCGCCGGGCACCGGGGCCGCTTGTTGCTAACCACTTTGGGACCAGGTTTCACCGCCGGGTTCGCGACGATCGAGGCATAATCGTGGAGCCGGTCGTCCTAGTCGTCGGGCTCGTAGCAATCCAACGCATCGGCGAACTCGCCTACGCCCGGCGCAACACGGCGCGGCTACTCGCGGATGGGGCTCAAGAGGCCGGACGGCGACACTACCCGCTGTTCATTCTGCTGCACGGCGGCTGGCTCGTCGCACTCCTGCTCGCGGTGCCGCGGGGCACCCAGCCCGACACATTCCTGCTGGGAGTGTTTTGCCTACTTCAGCTCACGCGCCTCTGGGTCGTCGTCAGCCTCGGGCGCTACTGGTCGACACGGGTTATTGTGCCCCCCGACGCCCCGCTGGTGCGCAAAGGCCCGTATCGCTGGCTGCGCCATCCCAATTACCTGATTGTGATCGGCGAAATTGCCGTGCTGCCACTGGCCTTCGGTGTCTGGCAGCTGGCCTCGGTATTTTCATTGCTCAACCTTGTGCTGCTCGCACACCGCATCCGGATCGAAAATCGCGCCCTTGCACCCCGGCGCGCTTAATCTCTGAGCGTCGTACGAATGCTGATTTCCGTGCTCAAGGTCCGGCAGATCGGGCACTTCTTGGCGATCTCGATAAGCCGCGCCCGCTGCTCATCGCTCAACGGCCCCTCGATTTCGATAGTGCGCTCGATCCGGTCCACCTTGCCTTCCTTGCGCGCGCATTCTTCGCAGTCGCGTGCGTAGAGCTTGGCGTGAGACAGACGCACCCGAACGTTTTCCAGCGGCCAGCCCTTGCGCTCGGCGTAGAGCCGGATGGTAATGCTGGTACAGCTTCCGAGACTAGCAAGCAGAAGATCGTAGGGATTGGGCCCCTTGCCCGTGCCGCCCAGCGAGACCGGTTCGTCGCCGACGAACTCGTGCATCCCGGCACGGATCTGCGTCACCAGCCGCCCCCCCTCGCCGCTTTCGATTTCGACGGCGCCTTCCGGCAACGAAGACGAATTCACCGGGCCCTCCTCAAGATAATGATGGCGGCATCGGGACCAGCGCGTCCCCGTTGGGGCGAGATCCTAGCATGCGCGTAAGCGGAATTCAGGCCAATGCAGGGGGAGCGGCGGCGATCAGGAGCGGGTCGTCTCCGCAAGCTCGCTGTCCAGTACGCGGATTACCGCGCAGGGCAAATCGCTACCCGACAAACGGTCGCACGCCGCCTCGGCCGCATGCTCGTTCATGCCCAGATAGCGGGCCCGGATCAGGGTTTTTCCGTTGGCCTCGATGGGCATCAGGGCCGCCGCAGCACCCGCGAGGGACGTGTTCAGATGGCGTTCGGCCAGATCCAGCGCCCGGTTCGCCGCCGCCACGGTGCTGTAGGCGCCAATTTGGATGCCCCAGGGGACGCCGGCGATCATGCTCGCCGCGACGAGCTGAACTTCGACATCGTCGCCTACGACGTAGAGACGCCGGTCGTCGAGCCGGGAAAACGATTTATCGAGCAGCTCCGCCATATGGGCGTCGCGGGATTTCGCGGTCTTGCCCCCGAACACCACGCCGATCAGGCGATGACCTTCACGGCTTACCGAAACCGCGACGTTGAACCCCGAGGCTGCAATATAGCCCGTCTTCAGGCCGTCGGTACCGGGATAATTAGCCAGCAGATTGTTATGGTTCTTGTAGGTCTTGCCGTTGAAGCGGAATTCGGTGACCGAGAAGTGGTGATAATAGCTCGGAAAATTCTGCATCAGGGCGATCGCCAGGTTGCCCATATCGCGCGCCGAACTCAATTGTTTGCGATTGGGCAGACCGGAGGCGTTCTGAAACGTTGTGTTGGCCATCCCGAGCGCGCGCGCCTTCTCGGTCATTATCCCCGCGAATTCCCATTCGGTGCCACCCAACGCCTCGGCCAGAACCGTCGCGACGTCGTTCGCCGACTTCGTCACCAGAGCCAGGATCGAGTCCTTGACGGAAATCGTCGAGCCGGCCGCAAGACCCAATTTCGACGGTGCCTGCCCCGCCGCACGTCGCGACACCTTGAGCTGCTGATCGAGCCGGAGAGAGCCAGATTCTAGCGCTTCGAAAGTAAGATAAAGGGTCATCATCTTGGTCAGGGACGCTGGATAATTGCGCGTATCCGCGTTGCGCGAATAGAGCACTTCTCCAGTTTCCACATCAATTACGATGGCGGCGTATTTTGCCTGAGCTGCGTCGGCGGCGACAGCGACAAAAACCGCGGCCGCCAAAGCTAAAGCGGAGATTCTAGCGAACGAGTACGACATCCAAGAAACCATCAAGGCCTCACCAAATTTCCCAGAATTTCACCAACGACACCCGATTATTTGTATTTTCTAAGGCGGCAAAATTTACGAATTTTATTCCGGTTTGGCAAGAGTCTACTGAATTTTCTTAATTATTAGTTAATTTTGCCCACTTTTCGCCATATTTCGGGCCGGGTCTCCTTGCCAACGCCCCGCAGGGGGCCCTATCTGCTCCCACAAGCTACGGTAACCCCTGGGCTTATAAGGGGGTTCGCACAATTGTCCCGGCTAACTAGACCACCTCGAAACCTGCCTTGTACCGGGCCACAAGACCCACTCTGGAAGTTGATCTCCGCCATGACAAAAAGAAGCATCTCCTCGTTATCGACGACGAACTCGATTTCGGCGCCATGGTTGGCACGGTCGGGGAACGGCTCGGTCACGAGGTAACGGTCACAGCGCGCGCCAAGGATTTTCAAGCGGCGTTCATATAAAGCCCGGCCGGAGCTCGTCGTGCTCGACATCGTGATGCCCGAGATGGACGGTATGGAACCTCATCCAGTGGCTGATCGAACAGGAATACGACGGCCGTCTGATCGTGGTATCCGGCTTTTCACCAGACCACGTCAAACTCGCGAAGCGCCTCGCCAAAGCCAAGAAAGGGATGTTCAGGGTCGATGCCCTGACCAAGCCGGTCCCCCTGGCGATCTTGCGAGACGCCTTGAGCGGTCAACCCCCGTCGAGCACCGTCAAAGCACCGGCTCGCCCAGCGCACAGGCGCCGCTTGCCTCGTAGGCTCGGGCGGCGCGTAGAACCCCCGCCTCGTCGAAATTTCGCCCGACGATTTGCAGCCCGACCGGCAGACCCGTGGCGGTGGCGCCGCAGGGGATCGATAGCGCCGGCTGGCCCGTGAGATTGAAGGGGTAGGTGAAAGGACTCCAGTCGACCCACTCCTCGCCGTTGGAGCCGATCGGCTGATCGCGTCCGACCGCAAAGGCCGGGGTCGGCATGGTCGGGGTGAGCAGAAGATCGTAGCGTTCGTGAAACGCATTCATCCGCATGCCAAACGCAGTGCGCGCGCCAACCGCATCGAGATAGGCGTTGAGATCGTAGTCCTCACCTTGGGCCGCAATGATCCTGAGGCCCGGGTCGAGGCGTTCCTGCTGTTCCACCGTAAAGCCCTGAACCACGCGCCGAGCACCGACATACCAGAGCGTCTTGAAAATCGCGCCGGTTTCGCGGGCCGACAAATCGACCGCCTCAACTCGGGCGCCCAATGTCTCGAAGACCGCAGCGGCCTTGGCCACCACGTCGGCAACCTCAGGATCGACCCGCGCCCCGCCGAGATCGGCGCTAAATCCGATCCGAAGGCCCGCGACACCATCGTTGAGTTCCGCACTGAAATCGCTAGCCGCCGACGGTAGAGCAAACCAGTCGCGCGCGTCGGGTTCGCTCAGAACCGAGAGCATTAGCGCCAGATCCTCGACGCTGCGCGCCATCGGACCGACATGGGACAGGGTACCGAACGGGCTGGCGGGATAGACTGGTACCCGGCCGAAATTTGCTTTGATCCCAACAACTCCGCTGAACGACGACGGAATCCGGATCGAACCGCCACCATCGCTGCCAATACTGAGCGCTCCCATCCCCGCCGCCAGCGCTGCGGCGGAGCCGCCACTGCTGCCGCCCGGCGTCTTGTCGAGATCCCAGGGATTGCGGCTGATGCCCGTGAGCGGACTGTCGGTTACACCCTTCCAGCCGAACTCGGGCGTCGTCGTCTTGCCCAGCAGGACCGCGTTATGCTCGCGCAGGCGCGCGATGCATGGAGCGTCCTCTTCCCAGGCTTGGTCGGGATCGCTCAGGGTGGAGCCGCGCAGGGTGGGCCAGCCCCGGGTGAGCACGATGTCTTTGATCGAGACCGGCACGCCGTCGAGCCGGCCGGCGGGCTCAGCCCGGCTCCAGCGTTCCTCCGAACGGCGCGCCGCGTCGAGCGCGGCGTCCTCATCGACCAGGCAAAACGCGTTTAGCGCCTCGTTGTGGGCCGCGATGCGGTCCAGCGCAGCGCGGGTGGCCTCGACCGGCGAGACGTCGCCCCGTCGATAAAATTCAAGCAGGTGGCCGGCGGATAACCAGGCAAGGTCCTCGGTCACGGCCAGGCGCCCCGAGCGTCAATTCTCGCCGGACGTCGCGCTACGGGCGGCGGAGACCGGCTCGCTCGGGCGCACCGAGGGGCGCCCCACGCTGGCATAGTGAAAACCCGCGGCAGCGATGTCCGTGGGTTCGTAGATATTGCGCAGATCGACGAGCACCGGAGATTTGAGAAGCTCTTTCGCGCGCTCGAAGTCGAGCGCCCGGAACTCGTTCCATTCGGTCAGGATGACCAGCGCGTCGGCCCCGTTCATACAGTCGTAGGCGCCCTCGCACCAGACGATGTTCTCGAAATTCGCGCGCCCGTCGTCAGTGATTGCTGGATCAAAGCCGCGAATGGCGGCGCCGGCGCGCTGAAGCGCTTGAACGATCTCGATGCTGGGGCTTTCGCGCATATCGTCTGTGTTGGGCTTGAAGCTGAATCCGAGCACCGCCAGGGTTCTGCCCTCGACCGAGCCGCCGCAGGTGCGGATGATTTTTTCGGCCATGCGCGCCTTGCGCGCTTCGTTAACATCGAGCACCGCTTCGACGATGCGCGTGGGCATACCTGCCTCTTCCGCCACCCGGACTAGGGCGCGTACGTCTTTCGGAAAGCACGAGCCCCCGAAGCCAGGGCCCGGATTGAGAAATTTGTGGCCGATCCGCCCATCGAGCCCAATTCCCCTGGCCACATCCTGAACGTTGGCGCCGACCGCTTCGCACAGATCCGCCATCTCGTTGATGAAGGTGATCTTGGTCGCCAGGAAGGTGTTGCTGGCATACTTGATCAGTTCGGCGGTCTCCAGGTCGGTAAACACCACTGGGGTTTCGCTCAAATACAGCGGCCGGTAGAGCTCCGCCAGAACCTCGCGCGCCCGCTCCGAGTTCAGACCGACGACGACCCGGTCGGGGCGCATGAAATCGCCGATCGCCGAGCCTTCACGCAGGAACTCCGGGTTGGAAGCCACGTCGAAGTCGGCGTCGGGCCGCACCTCGCGGACGATCCTCTCGATCTCGCGGCCCGTGCCGACAGGCACCGTCGATTTCGTGACCACGACAGTGTAGCCGGAAAGCGCGGACGCAATTTCGCGGGCAACCTGGAAAACGAAGCTGAGATCCGCGTGCCCGTCGCCGCGTCGGCTTGGCGTGCCCACAGCGATCATCACGATGTCGGCCTCAGCCACCGCGGGCGCTGCCTCCGTAACGAAGGTGAGCCGCCCGGACTTGACGCTCGCCGCGACGAGGTCGTCGAGACCGGGCTCGAAAATGGGGATTTCACCCTTTCGCAAGGCCTTGATCTTCGTCTCGTCGGTGTCAACACAAGTGACCTTGACGCCGAACTCCGAAAAACAGGCGCCCGAGACCAACCCGACATAGCCGGTTCCGATCATCGCAATCTTCACACCACACCCCTCCGGCTTGCCGCCCCGTCCATCGTGTACTCATCCAGGATCGCCCTCACCTCGTCGTGCAAATCGTCACGCGCCAGCGCAAAAGCGAGACAGGCGTGGAGAAACCCACTCTTGCTGCCGCAATCGAAGCGCCGGCCCTCGAAGCGCAGGCCGTGGAACGGTTGGCGTCCGAGCAGCGACGCCAGGGCGTCGGTCAGTTGGATTTCGCCACCCGCACCCTCACGCCGTTCCGCCAGAAAATCGAACACCTCGGGTTGCAACACATAACGCCCGATAATCGAGAGCGTGGACGGCGCGTGCTCGGGCTCGGGCTTCTCTACCAGCCCTTTCACGCTCGCTAGCCGGCCATCGTCGGCCTCAATATCAAGAATGCCGTAACGCCGGGTTTCCTCGCGCGGCACGTCCATGACCGCCACCACGTTGCCGCCGGTCTCGGCGTAGACGTCAAGCAGCTGACCCAAACAGGGCTGATCCGACAGCACGAGATCGTCGGCCAGCAGGACGGCGAATGGCTCGTTGCCGACGAGATGGCGCGCACAAAACACCGCATGGCCGAGACCGAGCGGCTCCTGCTGGCGTGTATAAGCGACGCTGCCCGCGGCGGGCACCCAGCGGGTAATAGCGTCGAGATAATCGGTTTTGCCTTGGTCGCGGAGCGTATTCTCTAGTTCGGAGGAGGAGTCGAAATGATCCTCGATCGCCGACTTTCCGCGCCCGGTGACGAAAATGAACTCCTCGATCCCGGCAGCCTGGGCTTCTTCAACTGCGTACTGGATGAGCGGCTTATCGACGACGGGCAGCATCTCTTTGGGTATGGCCTTCGTCGCGGGCAAAAAACGGGTGCCAAGGCCGCCCACCGGGAACACCGCCTTGCGGATCTTAGCCGTCATCCGTTGTCCGTCCGTGTCAGCACTCCGCACTCACCCCATCGGCGAGTATCCACATGATCTAGGTTTTGTCGCATGTCAAAACCACAAGCACAAGGTTGAATTCAGACCTTCAACAGGACTTCCTTGGCCCGGTTAATTTTGCCGGCAAGATAGGTCGAGCCGCCATGGTCGGGGTGCAGTTTCTGCATCAACCGACGGTGCGCCTCCTTGATCTCGTCGTCGCTTGCGTTGGCCCCGACCCCAAGGATTTCGCGGGCTTCATCCACGCTCATGGCGGCCCCCGAGGCGCCCGTTCCGCTCGATCCTGCCCGTCCCGCCTTGCCGCTGCTACCACCTCGCGCCGCCCAATCGGCGCCAAAATTACGCTCGAGGTAGGCTTCGAGGAGCTGAGAGGACTGCGGATCGCCTTGCGCGCATTCCCGGTGCAGGTCGAGCAGGTCGTCGAACGACAGATCGCCGAGCGCCCGGCCCGCGTAACGGCCATGGATCACCTCGCCGGCCATAGTTCCGCTGTCATGGTCCAGCGTCATACGCAGATAACGGGATTCCACGTTCGAACTCTGCCCCTGCGAGGGACTGGCGCGGCCCGCCCCGCCCGGCCCCATGAGCCGGCTGATCAAACGGGGTAGCAGGAACAAGGCCAACGGGATCATTGCGAGATGGGCCTTGCCCGTGACGGCGAGAAAAATCGCGAGGGCTCCGCCCAGGCCGAGGCCGGCCCAGCGCAACACCTTGACCAGTGTCGTCGGCAGCGTGGTCGCGTACCAGCGGGCGATAAAAACCCCGGCCACCAGCAGTACCACGCCCAGAATCAGATAGGTCCAGATCACGACGGCCTCAACCGGGCTTTATCTGGCCGGTCAGGCGAAGCGCCATCCCGCCCCGCTGCTTGCCGTAGTCGCTCAACGCGGCCCGCCCACCCGCGGCATAGACCGCCACCGCGCCCAGCAGATCGCGCAACTGACGTGCGCTGGCCGTATCGAACGGGCAGTAGGCGCCATTCGAGAGTCGCGCCATCTGGCGAAAGGCGCGCGCCACAACCGGCTCGCCGCCCTCGTGAAAGATGAAAATCGGAACCCCCAGCACTCCAAGCTGGCCGGCCAGATGGCACAACCCGCCAACGTCTTCTTCCACGCAGTCGCCGACGAAGACGAGAGCGTCGACCCGGGCCCGTTTGGTTTCCTTGAGCGCATGCCCGAACAGGCGCGCGATCTGGGTTTGTCCGCCGAGACAATAGGCAGCGGTCATATGGCGCACCAGCGCCTTCGAATTGGTCAGCCATTTCGTGACCTTGAATTCACCAAAGCCGCGGTAAAACGCAAGCTGGACCTCAAGACCGCCGATTGCATGGGTTGCTTCGAACATCTCGCCCTGGATCTGGCACGCCATGTCCCAGGTCGGCTCGCGGCTCGCGGTCGCGTCGATGGCGAACATCAAACGGCCGCGCTCGCGGGCGCCGGGACGATAGGGCGTTACCGCCGCCTTGTTGAGAAAAGCGTCGACCGCGGCCTTGCGTGCCTGCGTCGGGAGCTTGTTGTCTTCGTCCGCCATGCCACCCTCCGGCCCCGCTGCGGGGATAGGGATCAGATTTATCGCTACGGCCCGCCGGTCAAGAGGGCGAACCGCAGCGCCGACTCTACGTCTAATTCGAGGATGAACGGTAATTCATTGAAAATAAAGCGATAAAACCTACTCGACGTGAATCGGCGCCGACGGATGGAAGGCGTGGAAGACAAACGCGAAATCGACCCGATAGACGACATCTTCGTAGCCGCCCCGCCGTGCGCCGCCGGACCACCACGTTGCCGACCTCGGCACCTTCCACGATCACAGCGGCATTGAGGGCCGAGGCTTTCTCCGTCTCCTAGGTAATCACCAGATCGCCGACCTCGACCCGCCCACGCTCGCGCACCAGATCGAGGCTCCAGGCCTCTTCCCCCACGCCCACCACGCGCGCGGGCGCGCGGGAACGATTAGCGCGCAACGGCCCGTCGTAGAAGTCTTAGGGTTGGGTGCGGCTGTCGTAGCCGACGTAAGGGTTGCGGCCATAGTCCACATTAAGTTCCCGGACCCAGGCACAAGGACCAGCCCCTCGGGCGCCCGCGCCTTGAACGCGGCGAAAGATTCGAGCCTGGCGGGCAGCACAGTCAGCCAACTTCCGACCATCTCGCCGACGATGGCGTTGCCCACGAGTTGTTGCCACCAGCTTTCGGTCTGACGGTCGGACATGATCATGTCCGAGTTGCGCAGGA
>CAVOEB010000039.1:0-26450 GCA_963694715.1 Alphaproteobacteria bacterium
ACCCTCCCGCCGAGCCGCCGGTCGAAGACCACCGCCGTGTTGCACAGCGAGCAGAAGGTAACCGCCACGGGCACGCCGGCAACCACGTCGTTGACGATCTCGTGGCAGGTCAGCATGCGCAGGGGATAGGCCCGGGCGTCGCCCTCAAATTACCAGGCCGACCACTGGCCCCCGCTCGTCGATATCATCGACCGCCCCCACCGGGGCAAAAACGGGTGCATCGATTGGCGAAATCCCGTTCTTGGGAACACCGCCCCATTCGACGTCGTCCCAGTCGATCTCGGCGCTGAGACTCTCGAAATCCGTGTCGGGCCAGAACCTCGCGATATCGGCAAGATCCTGGTTCGACAAGGCGTGAGCCGCCGGGGCGAGGGACAGCGCAAACGAAGCAGCGAGCAGAGATCGACACAACAGGCTCAACTTATCTTTGACGATGGTCATAATCACGCTAAATTGTTTTTTGGGAGGATTATCCGCAGCCTGGGGCTTGCAGGGCACGCCACGACCCTCTAGATCGCGTTTCGCGGGCGGTGGTTGACGGCTACGGAGTTTACTTGAAGGCAACAAAGTTAATTGCTATGTAGTTTTGAGTGAGTGGCAAATAGGACTGGCGCAACCCCGCGCCGGCGACGCTGAAACCAGGAGATAGCTTGCCATGTGTGGACTAGCGGGGATCATGTTCAAGACCGGTGGTAGCAGTAACGACACCGGCAAGGCGCTGATCGACATGCTCGACGGCTGCCAGCACCGCGGACCCGATTCAACGGGCTTTGCGCTCTACGCGACGGATACGGAAGAAGACAGGCTTCACCTGCGGTTTTACATCGGCCCGGCGGGCACGGCGCAAGGCCAGAAGATCACCGAAATCAAGGGTATCCTCGCCAAGCACGGCGCGCCGATCCTTAAGGACGAGGTGATTGGCGATAATTATCGTTGCGCCGTGGAATTCACCGGCGACCTCCAGAAGATGAGTTACGACCTCGAACATGTCGCTTCGATCATCTCGATCGGCAGCAGTCTCGAAATTTACAAGGATGTCGGCAGCGCACACCAGGTCAACGATCGTTATAACGTGCATGAAATCAAGGGCACCCACGGGCTGGGCCATGTCCGCATGGCGACGGAATCTGCGGTCTCGCCGGAATCCGCCCACCCCTTCTGGGCGACCGGATTTTCGGACGTGGCGATCGTTCATAACGGCCAAATCACGAATTACTTCAAGCTGCGCCGCCGCCTCGAGCGCCGGGGCTACGAATTTCACACGGACAACGATAGCGAGCTGATCGCGATCTACCTCGCCGACCAGTTAAAGCACGGCGTCTCGCTGCGCGACGCGCTGGGCCAGTCGATCGAGGATCTCGACGGCACCTTCTCCTACCTGGCCTCGACCAAGGACGAGATCGGTTACGCAAAGGACCGCCTCGCGGTGAAGCCGATGATTATGTACGAGGACGACGACATCATCGCCATCGCCTCCGAGGAAGTTTCGATCAACCGCCTATTTCCCGGAAAACCGCTTGATACGAGGGAGCCCCCGCCGGGGACGTACATGACATGGTCACGCTAGATCTGGCCGAACTGACCGTTCGTCAGGCCAACGAACAAATTCGCGAATACGGCGAAAAAAGCGAGGACGTCGAAGTCCTCAACCCGGACTCCAAGCACCACATCGGCGTCGGATTGACCTCGCCGATCAAC
The DNA here is from genome assembly GCA_963694715.1 of Alphaproteobacteria bacterium. Classification (GTDB taxonomy): domain Bacteria; phylum Pseudomonadota; class Alphaproteobacteria; order UBA828; family JAPUJA01; genus CAVOEB01. The sequence goes on from CAVOEB010000039.1 coordinate 1,699, forward strand.
GTCCACGTCCGAGGCTCGGCCGGCTATTTTTGCGCCGGGCTGTCGGACAGCGCCAATTTCATCATCGACAACAATGTCGGTTGGGGCGCAGGCGATAACATCTACAAGGGCTCCGTCGTGGTCGGTGGCAACGCTGGCGCGATCGCAGGCGTCGCAATCCGCGGCGGCGAAGTCGTCATCAAGGGCAACATGGGCTCGCGCTCCGGCCAGGTCATGAAGGCCGGGACCCTGTGCTGCGCGGGCAACGCAAATTTCATGGCCGGCTACATGATGTATGGCGGCCGGATTATCATCCTGGGCGATTCGGGCGAACGTATCGGCGAGGACATGAGCGCTGGCGATATTTATGTGGGCGGCGATCTCCAGGAGCTCGGCTCCGACGCCATCCAGACCGATTTACCGCAAGACGAGTTGGATGAAATTCGCGAATTTCTAGACCGTTACGAGTTGAAGTTCACGGGAACACTCAAAAAGATCATCAACGCTGGAAAGAAGCTGCGCTACCCCTCCCTGGAAAAACAGATGCGCAGCATCCCCTACTTCCAGTTCTCTGCGGATTGCGACTACTGGAACGAAAAGATCCAGGAAGACATCTACATCAAGTCGCAGATCGGCCGCTACCGTATCCGTGGCTATGGCGGCGCGCGTTCCCTGCCCCATTTCGGCGACATCGCGTTTCGCGGCGACATGTCGAAGGTCGGCACCGACATGGACGCCGTCTCCAAGGTCAATCTGAAGACCACGATCGGCGGCCGTCACGGCGGCAAGCCACTCAAGCTCACCATGCCTGTCATGATCGCGCCGATTAGCTATGGCGCCATTTCGGCCTCGACCAAGCAAGCCATCGCGATGGCCTCCGCGCTTTCGGGGATCGCCGAAAACACCGGCGAAGGCGGCATGAGCGATGCCCAGCGGGATTCGGCAAAGCAGCTTATCTTCCAGTGCCTGGGCGGACGCCTGGGCTGGAACATCCACGACATGAAGCGGGCCAACGGCGTGGAGATCTACATTTCCCAAGGTGCCAAGCCCGGCTTTGGCGGCCAGCTCATGGCCAAGAAGGTGACCAAAGAACTGGCGCGGATCCGCGGCATTCCGCAGGGCATCGACTTGCGCTCGCCGTCGCGCCATCCCGATATCCTCGGGCCCGACGATCTCGTCATCAAGGTCGAGGAATTTCGCGAGGCGACGGGCTACAAGGTGCCGGTCAGCGTCAAGATGGGTGCGGGCCGCGTGCCCGACGACATCAAGATCGCGGTCAAGGACACCTTCGATTTCGTCGAACTGGACGGTATGCAGGGCGCAACCGGTGCGGGCAGCTCGGAAGTCTCCGAATTCGTCGGCATTCCGACCCTGGCGGCGATCGTCGAGGCAGTCGACGCGCTCAACGACATCGAATCCCGCGACAAGATCCAGATCGTCCTCATGGGCGGCATGCATGACGGCGTCGATATGATGAAGGCTCTGGCACTCGGCGCCGACGCCTGCGCGATCGGCACCTCGGCGATCATCGCGGGCGGCTGCATCGCCTGCATGCAGTGCCATATCGGTGATTGCCCGGTCGGAATCGCGACCCAGGATCCCGAGCACGAGAAACGCTACAACTCCGAGGTCGAGGCCCACAACATCCACCGCTTTCTCGAAAGCGTCCGCTGGCAGATTGCGGCGATTACCCAGGCGCTGGGGCATGACGACGTCAGCCAGCTCTCGCGCGACGACCTGGTCGCGTTGACGCCCGAAGCGGCGGCGATCACCGGGTTGCCCTACGAGCCCGAATACCGCCAGCAGGAAGATGCCCTGCGCCAGAAGGTGGGCTGATATGGCAACAAGCGAAAACAAGGACCCGACCACGGAGGCGCCCAACCCCTTCGATCTCGCGGACGATACGGGAGACAAGCATTATGTTCCTGCGCCCTGTCAGCTGGGCTGTCCGATCGGCACCGACGCGCCGTCCTATATCGCGCTGATCTGGGAAGAAAAGCTGGAGGAAGCCTACGAGGCGATTACGGCAACTAACCCATTCAGCTCGTCCTGCGGGCGGATTTGTGCCGCGCCTTGCGAAGATGTCTGCCGGCGCGCCGATAGCGACGGCCCGATCGGGATCCGTAATCTCAAGCGTTTTGTCATGGAGCGGCTGGGCGACAAGGTCAAGCTCGCCCCCGTCGAAGTCTCACGCAGGGAATCTGTCGGCATTGTCGGCGGCGGCCCGGCGGGCATGACCGCGGCTCAGGATCTCGCCCTGGCCGGGTTCGAGGTCCATGTTTACGAGCTCTCCGAGATACTCGGCGGCATGGTCGCCTGGGGCATTCCCTTCAACCGTCTACCCCCGCCCGTGCTCAAGGAAGACATCGACCGAATTCTCGAACGCTGCCCGGGGATCAAGATCCACCTCAACTGTACCTTCGGCGAGGACGTTACCCTCGATGAGCTGAAGGAGCGCCACGATTCGGTGCTGCTGACCATCGGCGCGACCTGGGGCAAGCCCCTGCCGATCGAAGGCACGGACCACCCTAAGGTGTGGGACGGCGTCGATTTCCTCCACCGGACCAACGCGGGCGAAGCCCTCGAGGTCGCGGGCAAGGTCGTTGTCATCGGCGGCGGCGACGTGGCCATGGACGTGGCCCGGACCGCGCTTCGCCTCGGCGCTAGCGAAGTTCACCTTTCCGTGCTCGAAAACCGCAACAACATGCGCGCCCACAAGCACGAGCTCCACGCCGCCATGGCCGAAGACATCGGCCTCCACAACGACCGCCTGCCGCAGCGTATCGAGGCCACCGATTCCGGGCTGGTCCTTCACGTCGTCAAGACGACGGGCGGTGGGCTCGACGATCAGGGCCGCCTACAATTCGAAATCGTCGAGGGCTCGGACTACGAGGTGCCCTGCGACATGGTCATGACCGCAGTCGGCCAGCAGGCGCTCAGCGACGAACTCGACAAGCGCGGCATGATGGAGCGCGGCTGCGTGAGTACCAGCGACGCAAATATGGGCACCAGCGACCCCAAGGTGTTCTCGGCGGGCGACAGCGCGTTCGGCGGCTCGACCATCGTCGAGGCGATGCGCCAGGGCCACAAGGCCGCCTACTACATCAAGGCCGCGCTCGACGGCGTTAAGGACCCGATCCCCTACAAGACGCCCCACCGGACCCGGCGCGTCACCGTCGCCCAGGACCTGGAATGGTCGAATATCGGGCCCAAGAAGCAGGAATTCATCGGCCTGGGCAGCGATCCCAAGGCGTTCGAGGAAAGCGAGATCGGCTACGACCGCGAAACCGCGATTGCCGAAGCGGCCCGCTGCTTCCGCTGCGACGCCGAAACCGGCTCGTCCGACTACTCGGTGAAGAACCGCGAAGACATCTTCTCGATGGCGCGGACCAATCCGATGGATCACGCGAAGCACGCAGCGCTGTTGAAATCGCGTCTGCCGAACCGCGAGAACCCCTACCCCGACGGCCGTGGTTCGTCGCTCGACGATCTCACCTTCCTGCCCGCTAATCTGTCGCGCCTGGTGATCGATCCCTATCGCGAGGCGTGCAAGATCTCGATCTCGATCCACGGCCTGGAATTGCCCCAGCCCTTCATGGTCACCGGGTTCGACCAGGCGCCCGAGGAAGTCCGCTCCGCCGTCGCGAACGGCCTTTCCGAGACCGATAGCTGTTACCTGGGCGCAGCCCCGATTGCCAAGAACGTGCGCTGGCTCCAGCTTCTCGATCCCGCCGCGGAGGCAAGCAAGGATGCAGCTGCACTGGTCTACCGGATGGGCAAGAGCTTTGCGCCCATCGAGGCCAAGCGCCTTAGGGACGACCAATTGCTAGGCATTACGGTGTCGTCGCCCGAAGCGCTCGAAGAGGCCATCCCCTTCGCGCTTGAGGCCGGCTTCGACATGATGGTCATCGATGCGACTGGCGGGATCGGCGAGCTTTGGCCGGAACTGGCGGGCCCGCCCGACCTCACCATGATGCGCGACGCCATCCGCATCCTGCGCCGGCTCGACCGCGAGGAAGAAATCGACCTGGTCTATTTCGGCGGCCTGCGCTCGGGTACCGACGCTTCGAAGGTCATCGCCATGGGCTGCGTCGCTACGCTATTCGGCGTCCTGGCCGGGTTCGCCGCGGGCGGCGTCATCGTCCAGGGCAACGACATGGCGTTCGAAGCGGATTACACGGCCGAGGACCGCACCCTCGCGGTCGCTAATATCCTCAAGTCCGCAGCGGTCGAATCCTCGATGATGGCCCGCTGCACGGGCAAGACGGCGCTGCACAACCTGGAGCCCGAGGATATGCGCTCGGTCTCCATCGCAACCGCCGATGCCACCGACATTCCCCTCGTGGGCAAGGACGCGCGGACGGCAGCCTAATCCGCCCCAACCACCCTCTCGCGGGAGGGGCTTAATGCGCAGCTACTGGCTACAGCAGGCTCTTGCCGGCGACGATGTGGAGGTCACTCCGCTCGATGGCGACCGGCGCGTCGAAATCTGTATCGTGGGCGGCGGTTACACCGGGCTATGGACCGCGCTTAACCTCAAAGAACACGATCCGTCCCTCGATATCGCCATCATCGATGCCGACATCTGCGGCGGCGGAGCGAGCGGGCGCAACGGCGGCTTCTGCATGACCTGGATGTCGAAGGCCGCGACGTTGATCAAGCTCTGCGGCGCCCAGGAAGGCGTGCGCCTGCTCCGCGAATCCGACAACGCCGTCGCCGCAATCGGGAAATTCTGCACCGATCACGAGATCGACTGCCATTTCCGCCACGACGGCTGGCTCTGGACGGCAGGCAACGCGGTTCAGGTCGGCGTCTGGTCGGAGACTCTGGAACAGCTCGATAAGCTGGGGATCCACGCCTTCGACGAGCTCGATCCTGAAGAGGTTGCACGCCGAACCAGTAGCGAGGCGCATTTTGCTGCCGTTTTCGAGCGCGGAATCGCGACGGTACAGCCCGCCCTGCTCGCCCGAGGGCTGCGTCGGGTCGTGGCCGAGCAGGGTGTTGCAATCTATGAGCAAACAAAGATGACCCGCCTGATCCGGGAAACGACGCCCCGGGTCAAGACCAACCGGGGCACCGTAACCGCGACCCGCGTGATCCTGGCGCTCAACGCCTGGGCCCACGAGCTGCCCGAGTTCCGGCGCTCGATCATTCCGATCGGCCCCAGCGCGTTCGTCACCGAGCCCGCGCCCGAGCGACTGGCCGAGGTCGGCCTGACCGATGGGGTTGCCATTTCTGATTCGCACATGCTGGTGAACTACTACCGCACGACCCGGGACGGCCGCCTCGCCTGGGGCAAAGGCGGTGGCCCGATCCCGTTCGCCGGCCGGGTCGGCACGAATTACGACGGCCCCGCACCCCGGCCCGATCTCGCCTGGTCCGAACTCATCCGCTATTACCCCTCTCTGTCCGATCTGAAGATCGCGACCACCTGGAGCGGCCCAGCGACCCGCACGGATACAGGCATGCCCTCGTTCGGCCGCCTGCCGAGCGCGCCCGCGATCCTCTACGGCCACGGCTATACGGGAAACGGCGTCGGCCCCAGCTATCTGGGCGGACGCATCCTCGCTTCGCTCGCGCTTGATCTCGACGACGAATGGGCGAATACGCCCCTTGTCCGGATGCCGCAAGCCTTCATGCCACCCGAGCCCATTCGCTATATCGGCGGCCAGATGGTCCGCGCCGCGGCTCAGGCCAAGGATCGTGCCGAAGATGCGGGGCGCAAACCGGGCGGCCTGGTTACCAAATTAGCCGCGCTGGCACCCGCGGGTCTCGCGCCCGTGTAGGGCGACGACTAACCCGGCGCTGAGGCGTCAGTCCTTGAGGCGAACCAGCTTTTCGAGCAGCAGGGCGAAGAAGCCGTCGGCGTCGGCGGATTCGAGAACCCGGGCGTTGAATGAGCCCCCTTCCCTGCGCCGCGCCCGGCCCAGATCGGTCCCGCCGTCGGTGACGATCTCAACCTGCATGTCCCGGCCTTCGTATAGATCAGGTTGGAGCAGGTAGGCGATCACGCAAGGATCGTGCATGGGCGGACCCGCTAGCCCCATCTTGCGCGCTCCGTAGAACTCCAGCATGCCCGCCACCGCGTCCGACGCCGCACCGCCCACCGCCCCGGATCGCTGCCCGCTGCTTGGGCGTGGCGATTACCTGGTGGGTAAGGTTCAATCCGATCATCGTGATCGGAATGCCGGCGCGATAAACCGCATCCGCCGCCTCGGGATCGGTGTGGATGTTGTACTCGGCATGAGGCGTAACGTTGCCCTTCCCCGTCGAGCCACCCATGGCAACGATTTCGCGCACACCCGCCCTGGCCCTTCGGCGCGCGCTCGAAGGCGGTCGCCAGATTGGTCAGCGGGCCGAGGGTGACCAGCGTGACGCTCCTTTCCCCCGCCGCGCTCAGGGTTTCAATCAGTAAATCGACGCCATGGCGCTCATCGAGCGGCCAGAAGGGGTCAGGTAAATTCGCACCGTCGATGCCGCTCACCCCGTGCACGGCCTCGGCCGTGTCGAGCGCGCGGTGAAGCGGCTTCCCGCAGCCCGCGAAGACGGGCACGTCCGGCCTGTCGGCAAGCTCGCGGATCGCCCGCGCGTTGACCGAGGTCCGATCGATGGGCACGTTGCCGCCGACGGTGGTCACGCCCAACAAATCAAACGCCTCGGGCGAGGCGAACGCCATCAGCAGTGCGACCGCATCGTCCTGACCGGGGTCGCAATCTATGATCAAAGGGCATGGAGCCACCGGAAATTCCCGGGTCAGCCGTAGATCTTCTCGTATTGGGCCCAATAAGTCTCGAACCCGGGCCGCAACAGGTCAATCAGGCCGTTGAGATGGGCTTTCTGGCCGGGGAAAAACTCCTGCATGGAAACCGCCTGTTCCTCGGGCGAGAGGTAAAAATTAGGATCAAGGTCGCTTTCCATGATCTCGGTAATCAGGCGAAGCGCGGCCATGACCTTGAACGCGAGGTGCTCCTTTAGCAGCAGTCCCATCTCGTCCTCGTCGACCTTGCCGAAATAGCAACCGAGCGCGTAGCGGTCCATCTCCTCATCGGACTCCAGCCACATCAGCATTTCGGCGATGTCCCACTTGCGGTTACTGTAGCCGCCGCCGTCCCAGTCGATGAACATGACTTCGTCGTCGTCGTTAAAGATCATGTTCACGTAAGCCGTGTCGTTGTGGGTGAACACCGGGATATAGGGCCGAATCACCTGTTCCAGGGTGTCGGTCACCCGGCGGAAGAGCGGGACCTCGTCGATCCACTTCGAAGGCTGGTTGCCGGTCTCGGGCTTGCCCGCCTCCATCTCGTTAAGATAACGGCGCACCGTGTGAAACGGCCACCAGTAACTCATGGTCTGCTCGACGGCGCCCGAACCCTCGTGGAGCATTTTCAGGCGCTCGAGGGTATGCGCCATCATCTTCGGTTCCCTGAGCATCTCAGCGGTCATCTTCGGGTTGTCGATAAAGTCGGTGACCGTGAGCGCCGGCTCCCAATAGCGCAAGCAGGGCCCAAGTTTCAGCTTGTGGGCCGCGATGGTGCATTCGACGATAGCAGTCTGGCGGGTACGGAATTGATCGAAGCCGCAACGTACGGCAAAGCGCGTGCCGTCGGCGTCGGTGATGAAATAAGTCCGGTTCTGCAGGCCGCCGAACTTCTGCTCGATCTGAATTTCTCCCTCCCAGATCGGTAGATTGCGGATATAGGCCTGAGTTTCCTCCGTCGACCAGGACCGCCGCAAGCTGGATACTTCGTTATGGCCAATGTAATCGGGCTCCATTCGCATCCTCCCCCGGGTTGAGCCAGTGTTCGAACTGCTAGTCTACGCAACCCGATTTTATCTGACAATTTGGGAATTTCAGTTGTCGTCCTCAAGCGATAGCAGGCTCGCATTGCCGCCCACCGCCGTGGTGTCGACCGACACCGTGCGCTCGGTCGCAAAACGGTGAAGGTAACGCGGCCCCCCGGCCTTCGGCCCCGTCCCCGAGAGCCCGTCCGCGCTGCGCTTCTCGCGCACCGCGTCGACCAGCGCGCGGGCCCGCGCATCGACCTTATCGGCGGCCTCGGGCGTGACCGTCGCGCGCGCGAGCAGGGCCTGGACGCAAAGCGCCTCGTCGAGTCGCCAGGAGCCCCGGATCGCCGCGCGCAGTGATGCCAGGTCGGTGGGCCGCAGGCTATCGGTCGGGCCAGGTGCCCCCTCCGGCGACAGGTTCGGCGGTCACAGTAGGCCTAGTGCGCGCAGCTCGGCGACCATCTCGGCGGGCATATCGGCGGCCGCATCGCTCGCGGGCGCGTCGTAATCCTGGGGCGCGTCTGCGGGATCGAGATAGCGCCAGCCCTGCATCGGATCACGCGGCTGACGCACGGTGCGCACGAGTTCGGGCTCAAACACGATACGGCAGACCCGGCCCTTCTCCGGCACGGTGATGCGCTCGAAACGCCGGATCGGCTGACGCACCCGGATAGCGCCCTTGATCAGCCAGTATAGCGAGCCGCCATCGAGGATTTCCTCGGTGCGTTTGGGAAAATTACGCGTCCAGTGGCCGACCTCGGGCGTCTCACCGGCCTTTTCGAGCTCGGCCAGGCGCTTGGTCTGCCAATTTTCGAGTTGTTCTACGCTGTCTATGCCGACACACATCTTAAGTAGATGAAGGGCCATCGCAAGGCCCCCTATTCCTCGGCCCGGCTCGCGCCCCTGCCCGCGAGAGCCTGGGCGACCTTGGACCCCGACACCCGCCCGAGTTCGGCCGAAATTTCGTTGCCCGCCGCCGCTAGGGCCGCCAGATTGACCCCCGTCTTGACCCCCAGGCCGTGGAGCATGTAGACCACGTCTTCGGTCGCCACGTTGCCCGACGCGCCCGCCGCGTAAGGGCAGCCGCCCAGACCAGAGACCGAGGCATCGATGGTCGCGACGCCCAGTTCGAGCACGGCATAGAGATTGGCCAGGGCCTGACCGTAGGTATCGTGAAAATGCGCTGCCAGCTCGGCAATCGGGACCTCGGCGGCGACCGCCTCGAAAACCGCGCGCGCCTTCTCGGGCGTGCCCACCCCGATGGTGTCGCCGAGCGAAATCTCGTAGCAGCCCATCTCGCGCAGGGTTCTGGAGACCGAAACCACCACGTCGGGCGCGATATCGCCCTCGTAGGGACAGCCCATGACGCAGGAGACGTAGCCGCGCACCGCGATGCCGTCGCGCGCCGCCGCCTCGCAGACCGGCTCGAAGCGGGCCAGGCTCTCGGCGATCGAACAGTTGATGTTCTTGTATGAAAACGTATCCGACGCGGCGCCGAAGATTGCGACCTCCTTGACCCCGACCGCCCTGGCCGCCTCGTACCCCTTCATGTTCGGTGTCAAGACAGGATATTTAACGCCTTGTTCTTTCTTAATATTTGAAAATACGTCTCCCGCGTCCGCTAGTTGGGGAACCCATTTCGGCGAGACGAAGCTCGTCGCCTCGATGACCGGCAAACCGGTCCCAGAAAGGCGGTCGATGAAGGCCACTTTCTGGTCGCTGGAAAGAATCTCGGGCTGGTTCTGCAGGCCGTCGCGCGGGGCCACTTCGACCAGCTTGACCCGTTGGGGAATCGTCATGGCGAAAGTCTACATCCCCCGCCCGCCCCGCGTCACTCCCCGTCGCACCGGCCGGTTCATTACATCCGGAAGGTGCCGAAGGTGGTCCGCGGGATCGGCGCGTTTAGCGCTGCATGGAGCCCGAGAGCCAGGGTTTCGCGGGTTTTCGCCGGATCGATCACGCCGTCGTCCCATAACCGGGCGCTGGAATAGTAGGGATGGCCCTGGGTTTCGTATTGCTCGAGGATGGGTGTCTTGAACGCGGCCTCCTCCTCCTCGCTCCACTCGCCGCCCTTGGCCTCGATCCCGTCGCGCTTGACCCGCGCCAGCACGGATGCCGCCTGCTCGCCGCCCATAACCGAAATCCGCGCGTTGGGCCACATCCACAGGAAGCGCGGGTCGTAGGCGCGCCCGCACATGCCGTAATTGCCCGCTCCGTAACTGCCGCCGATCAGCACCGTAAGCTTGGGAACCTGGGCGCACGAGACCGCCGTGACCAGCTTCGCGCCGTCCTTGGCGATGCCTCCGGCTTCCGCTTTGCGCCCTATCATGAAGCCCACGACGTGCTGTAGGAAGATCAGCGGAATACCGCGCTGACAGCACAGTTCGATGAAATGGGCGCCCTTCAGGGCCGATTCCGAGAACAAGATGCCGCTGACCGCGACTATGCCCACTGGAATCCCCACGATATGGGCATAGCCGGTGACGAAATTAGGCGCGTATTCGGGTTTGAATTCGTCGAGTTCGCTGCCGTCGACGATCCGCGCGATCACCTCGCGCACATCGTAGGCCATGCGCAAGTCGGTCGACGCGATGCCGTGCAATTCCGAGACTGGATGGGCGGGCTTGAGAGATTCCCGGCGCAGCACAGTCACGGGGCGCCGGCGGTTGAGGTGCGAGACGATCCGGCGCGCAATCGCGATGGCGTCGGCGTCGCCTTCAGCGACATGGTCGACCACGCCGGAAATTTTCGAATGCACGTCGGCGCCGCCCAGCTCCTCGGCGTTGACCACCTCGCCGGTCGCCGCCTTGACCAGCGGCGGTCCGCCCAAAAAAATCGTGCCCTGATTGCGCACGATGACGGATTCGTCGGCCATCGCGGGAACGTAGGCGCCGCCCGCGGTGCACGAACCCATGACCACCGCGATCTGGGGGATGCCCTTGGCCGACATGCGTGCCTGATTGAAGAAGATTCTCCCGAAATGGTTGCTGTCGGGAAAGACGTCGTCCTGGAATTGCAGGTTCGCGCCGCCAGAATCGACCAGATAGATGCACGGCAGATGGTTGGCTTCGGCGATTTCCTGGGCGCGCAGATGCTTCTTCACCGTAAGCGGATAATAGGTCCCGCCCTTTACCGTCGCATCGTTGGCCACGATCACGCATTCCTGGCCCGCAACGCGCCCCACGCCGGTGACCAGGCCCGCACCCGGCGCCTCGCCGCCGTACAGGCCGTGGGCCGCCAGCGCCGAAAATTCTAGAAAGACCGTATCCGTATCGAGCAAGGCCTTGACCCGGTCGCGCGGCAGCATCTTGCCCCGCCCCAGATGGCGCTCCCGGGACTTGGCATCGCCGCCCTCGGCAACCCGATCGAGATTGGCGTGCAGGTCGTCGACCAGCTTGCGCATCGCGGCGGCGGTGTCCGTGAAGGATTTCGCGCCGGTATCGATCTGGCTCTTGATTTTGGGCATGATGGTCTCTGCGTTGGTCTCGAAGGCCAGGGCTATCGCGCGGTGCGCTTGCGCGCTAAATTACCCCCGAGAACCGGGAGCGGCCAGCGCTAATTCGCCCTCCGGTCGCAATGCGCGCACGAAGGAGGGGTCATGTCGTCCACCACCAGTCTGCCGGGCATTGCCGATCTCGAGGCTGCCGCCGAGATCGTCTACCAGACCCTGACGCCGACGCCGCAGACCCGTTGGCCGCTGCTCGCCGAACGGATGGGTTGCGACACCTGGGTCAAACACGAGAACCATACGCCGATCGGCGCCTTCAAAATCCGCGGCGGGCTAGTCTATATGAACCGCATCAAGCAGGCGGAGCCCGGGATCGAGGGCGTTGTCTCGGCGACGACCGGCAATCACGGCCAGAGCATCGCCATTTCGGCCCGCCTCAACGGGCTCCATCCCGTGCTCGTCACGCCGATCGGTAATTCGCCCGACAAGAACGCCGCCATGCGCGCCCACGGCGCCGAGCTGATCGAGCACGGGGCCGATTTCGACGAAGCCCACGATCTCGCGCTCGAGCTCAAGGAAAGCCGAAACCTTCACTACGTGCCCTCCTTCCACCCCGATCTTGTGGCGGGTGTGGGTACCTATAGCCTCGAATTTCTGCGTGCCGTGCCCGACCTTGATACGGTCTACGTGCCGGTCGGTTTGGGCTCGGGAATCTGCGGCATGATCGCCGCGCGCGACGCGCTGGGCGTGAAAACGACCATCGTCGGCGTGGTTTCCAAAGGCGCCGACTGCTACGCCCGGTCCTTCGAGGCGCGCGAACCGGTGCCCACCAACGCGGTCAACACCTTCGCGGGCGGGCTTGCGGTACGCAACCCCCACGCCGGTGCGCTGGACGTCATCTTGGGCGGGGTCGACCGCGTCGTCCGGGTCTCCGACGACGCCATCCTCACCGCCATGGGCTGGTACTTCACCGACACCCACAACGTCGCCGAAGGTGCCGGCGCCAGCAGCCTCGCAGCGCTCGCCGCGGAAAAAGACAGGATGGCGGGAAAGAAGGTGGGTCTGGTGCTCTCGGGCGGCAATATCGACGCGGAGGTTTACGTCAAGGCGCTGGAAAAAATTGGCTAAGCCGGCCACCCTACGCCCGAACGCCAGAGAAAAAGCGGCCGCAGCATGTTCGAAAGCACGACGTACGACGAGATCTACGGAAACTTCTGCTGGAACATTCCAGAGAAGCTCAACATCGGCGTCGAAATCTCCGACAAATGGGCAGAGGACAGAACCCGTATCGCGCTGATCCACATCGACCGTTGCTCAAAGGTCCATAGGCTCAGCTATCGGGAACTGGCCAACCCGGTCGAACCGCTTTTCCAACGCGCTTTGCGGATTGAACGTGACGCGAGGCGACAGAATCGCGGTCTTCCTCCCCAACACCCCGGAAACCTTGATCGCCCACATCGCGACCTACAAGGCCGACGCCGTCCTAGTGCCATTGCTGGCCCTGTTTGGGCCGATGGCCATCGAACACCGGCTGCGCAGCGGCGGGGCAAAAATTCTTGTCACCGACCGCGACCTCTTGCCCAAGGTTCCGGAGGTCAGGAACAACCTCCCCACCCTCGAGGCCGTCATCGTGGTCGATGCGGACGCCGGCACAGGCGAGCTTAATTTCCAGACCCTTCTGGATAACGAGAGCGACAACTTCGATGCCGTCGAGACGGCCAGCAACGATCCGGCGCTGATTGTCTACACGTCGGGCACCACCGGCCCGCCGAAAGGCGCGCTGCACGGGCACAGACTGCTGCTGGCAGAGGTCTTCAACCTCGACTTCTTCCCGCAACCGGGCGATCTGTTCTGGACCCATTGCGAATGGGCCTATGTGGCGGGTTCGTTCACGGCCCTCTACCCGACGCTTAACGCCAGTCTGACGATCGTGAATTACGAGCGCACCGGAAGATTCGATCTCGCGCAAGCCTTCCGGGTCATCTCCGATTACGGGGTCACCGTCATCTTTGCCATCGCCTCGGCGCTGCGCATCATGATGGAGGGCACCGAGCACCCCGGCGAGCAATACGACCTCTCCAAGCTGACGGCGATTGCGGTCGTCGGCGAGAGCATGGGCCCCGACCTTCTGGAATGGGGGTGCCAGGAACTGGGTGTGGGGCTAACCGAGAATTACGGCCTGACGGAGTGCGATTACTCCATTTCCAACTGTTCGGCAATTATGGAAGTCCGCGAGGGGTCCATGCGCCGGGCGACCCCGGGACATGTGGTCGAGATCATCGACGAGGCCGGTCACGTACTGCCGCCCGATACCTACGGCGAGATCGCGATCCGCAAACCCGACCCCAGCATGTTCCTGGGCTATTGGGACAATCCGGAGGCTACGCGAGCACGCTTCATCGGTGATTGGCTGCGCAGCGGCGACTACGCGACCAAGGACGCCGACGGCTATTTCTGGTTTACCGGTCGCCAGGACGACATCATCGAGAGCGGTGGCTACCGGATCGGGCCGGGCGAGATCGAGGCCGCGCTGAAGCAACACGCCGCCATGGCCGACGCCGACGCCATCAAGGGCCAGGTCGTCAAAGCCTTCGTCACCGTCAAGGCGGGAACCGCCCCGGACGGCGCCCTGGAAGAAAAACTGCGCCACCATGTCCGAAACAAACTGGAAGCCCACGCCTACCCTCGGGAGATCGAGTTTCTTGGTGCCCTTCCCGTCGGCAACACGGGCAAGGCCATGAAGCGGGAGCTGCGTCGCAGGGAAAACGACAAGGCGGCGCGGCACGACAAAGGAGCACCAGCGTAATGGCACTCACCGAACGACGCATAGAAAACTCCACGGTATGGATCCACCTGAACTACCCCGCCAAGAAAAACCCCCTGCGCTACGAGATGTACGAGGAAATTTTCATTGCCCTGGACGCCTTCGAAACCGATGACTAGGTCCGCATAGTTGTCGTCACGGGCAACGGCGGCAATTTCTCGTCGGGCTTCGATGTCTCTCAGGGCTTGCCCGATCCGTATGGAGATTTCGTCAAGAATGTCTTGGGCAAGGCATCCAATCGGCTTTGGTATTTCCCCAAACCGACCATCGCCGCAGTCACGGGCTATTGCGTCGGCGGCGGCTTCGAACTGGCCACGGGAGCGGACCTCGTCTACGCCGCCACCGACGCCCAGCTGGGAGAGCCCGAGATCGACTTTTTTTCTACACCCCCGATTTCAACAGCCCCCCCCCTGCATCGCCCTACCGCGACAGGCGGAGGAAATGATTATTTTGGGTCAAGTGGTCTCCGGCGCCGAGGCGGTCGAAATCGGTCCGGTCAACCGTGCCGTCCCGGCGGACCGCCTGGTGGATAAGGTCGAGGCCGTGTGCCGGCAAATTGTCTCGCTACCGTCCAAAACCGTGGCGATGGCCAAGGCGGGGCTGAACGGCGCCCCGGACCTGCGGGGATACGCCAAAGCCATCGAGCACGGCGAGGACATCGCCATCGCCAACGCCGAGGCCAACAAATCCAACCCGGCCTGCCTAGAATTCCACAAGGCGATCGCGGAACACGGAGCCAAGGCCGCGCTCAAGATGGTGCGGAGCCAGGGCCCCTGGAAGGGTTGATCGCGAGCGGCTCTAACCGTCGGCAGAACCCAACCGCTCGACCAGGGTGCCAAGCGTCGCCCCGGGAATGTCGAGCGCCATCACCGCCTCAGCGATCCCTTCCGCCTGTCCACGCGCGATGCGCCGGTCCGCGTTGTCGAGGAACTTCGCCATCACCTCCGCCTCGCTGAGCGGACGGCCTTGCGCGCCGCGGTTGACCTGTTCGCGATGGCGCAGCGTGCGCCCGTCTTGGGTCTCGACCACAAGCTCGCCGGAAAAGAACGCGGGGAACCCGGATCCCGGGTCCGGCGCATACCCGATCTTCCGACACAGCGCACCGATGGCGGAATCGGCCAGCGCATCCGCCTCCAGTTCGTCGAGGGTGAAGCGCCCGCGCACCAGCGTGGCGGCGACGGTGTAGGGCAGCGAGAAGCGTGCGTCGTAGTCGTTGGCGGGCCGTTGCTTCAACGCCAGCGGCTCGCAGACGATGTCAACCGCACCTTGCGCGATCAGCCCGGTGGCGCGGACCACGTCTTGCGCGCGCAGGCCGTGGTCGGCCATCAGGGTGAGCGCGGCATCGGCGAAGGCGTGATTGAAATGGCAGATCGGGTAGGGCTTCAACGCCACGCTGAGCATTTCCCAGACCTCGCCCAATCCGGCGGTGCAGGCGCCGAGATCGACCTCCGCGTCGGAACCGAGATAGCTGTTGTAGAGACCGAAGCGTCCCTCGTAGGGGCGGCTGGGTGCCTGGAAACCGGCGCCTGCGAGGCTGGCCGCCGTGATGCCGCCAACCCCCGCCCAGCCCGGATGGGCCCGCTTCGTCCACGCCCCCTCCTCGAGGAATTCGAAACTGCCGCTGGCAAAGCTGAGCGCGATACCCTGAGCGCGGATGAGCGCCGCGGCGTCGAGCCCGGCGAGCCGCCCCGCCGCGAGGGCGCAGCCGAAGACGCCGACCACGCCCGTCGGATGAAACCCCACGAGATGAAACCCGCCCTTTGCCGCGGCGCCGATCCGCGCGCCCGCCTCGATGGCGACGAGGTAGGCGAGCAGGGCGTCGCGCCCGCTGCCACCCGCCCGGACGGCTGCTCCCAGCACCGTCGGCACGGCGCTCGCAGAGGCGTGGATCACGCCGCCCGGATGGGTATCGTCGTAGTCGAGGCCGTGGGCAAGGATGCCGTTAATCAGCACCGCATCGCGGAGCGGCAGACGCGCGTCCATGCCGATCACCGGGTGGCGGCCCTCGCTCTCGCCGGCCGAGAGTGCTTGCACGCCCGCCAGGCTGGGCTCGGCGAAGTCGTAGCTCGCCCCTGCCAGCGCCGTGCCCAGGGTGTCGAGGATGTGGAGCTTGGCCCGAGCGATCACCTCGCTGGGTACGTCCTCGAAGCGCAACCCGGCGGCGAACGCCGCGAGGGTCTCGGCAATGGCGGGTTCGGCTTCCGGTTGAACGATGGGTTCCGTGGACATCAGCCTCTCTTATCCTGTTTGCGTTTCGAGCGTAATCCGACCGGATCGGTCGCACTCGGTTACGATTAGATCACGCCCTTCTCGCGAAGCGAACGCAGATCGTCGTCGCCGAGCCCGAGAAGCTCGCCCAGGACCGCGTCCGTATCGCCCCCTAGGCGCGGGCCCAGCGTGTCGATACGCCCCGGCGTGTCCGAGAGCAGCGGATAGACGCGCGGCACGGTAACGCCTCCCAGATCGGGGTCAATGATGTTGGCCAGATCGCCGCGCGCCTCAAACTGTGGGTCGGCGAAGATATCCGCGATGGTGTTGACCGGAGCGCAAGGCACCTCACCCGCCTCGCACTCGGCCAAGACCGCCGCGCGGTTGCGCGCCCCCATCCAGGCTGCAACTTCCGCATCGACCGCCTCGTGTTCGGCGATGCGGCGTGCGCCCCTCTCCCATTTCTCCAGCGCGGCAAGCTCGAGCCGACCCATGACCCGGCACAGCCGCTCGAACATCTTATCGCTGGTACACGCAATCGCGACCCACTGCCCGTCGGCGGTCTCGAAATGCCCGTGGGGGCAGGCGTTGCTCGTGCCCAGGCCCAGGCGGCCGCGCACGGTGCCGTCCGCGGCGTAAGCCGGCGCGATTTCGTCGAGCAAGCGGAACACCGCCTCGTAGAGCGCCATGTCGACGACCTGGCCGCGCCCCGTCGCGTCACGCGCGCGCAAGGCGAGGAGCACCCCGATGGCGCCGTAAAGCCCCGCAATATAATCGCCCAGCGAGGTCGAGCCCGGCGTCAGCGGCGGGCTACCGGGCATACCGGTCAGATGCGCGAGGCCGCCGAAGGCGTGGGCGATGCGCGCGAAGCCGGGACGGTTCTTGTAAGGGCCAGTCTGGCCGAAGCCGGAAATCCGCAGCAGAACCAGCCCCGGATTGCACTCCGAAAGCACATCCCAGCCCAGGCCCCATTTCTCCAGCGTGCCGGGGCGGAAATTCTCGCACACCACGTCGGAACGAACGACGAGGCGCTTGAGTAGGTCGACACCCTCGGGCTTACGTAGGTCCAGGGTCAGGGAGCGCTTGTTGCGCGCCTCCGAGAGCCAGAAATAGCTGTCCTCATCCCGCCCCGACGACTTTCCCAAGCCACGCAGCGGGTCACCCGATCCGGGCTGCTCGACCTTGATCACTTCGGCGCCGAATTCGCCGAGTATGGACGCGCTGAACGGGGCGGCAACGAAAGTTGCAAGATCGAGCACGCGCATCCCGTCGAGGGGCCGCGCCTGCCCGGCGGCCTCCGGGCCTGGCGTCTGAGTCGGTGCCATGGGTGCTACGTCCTCGGGCTTCGCCGCAGGATCGTCTTGAATTGGGTCCGCCCGGCGGGATGGATGCTTTCCGCGATCATCAGGATCTGTCGGTTCTCTCCGATGTAGCGACGCGTGGTCTTGAGCGCCGGCGCGCCGGACCGGCATTCGAGGGCTCGGGCGATCTTACGCGAAACCGGCGCGGCGTCGACCGTCTGCGCGACCTCGACCACCCGTTCGCCGGAACGCTCCTCGATCATCACGTAGACGGGAACCGCTCGCCGGCCGATCTCGTCGCCGAGCGCGCCGAAGCGCTGGGCCAGGTCGATCACGGTCCAGCATAGCGGCGGGACGTCTTCGCCCGTACGTCGCAGCCCCTCGAGCCGGATCCAGGTCGAGCCGCGCGGCACCCCCTGGTCTCGCACCATGGCCGCACCGGCGGTGTGCGACGAACGCCCGCTCAAGACGAAGCGCGCGTCGGCGGAATAGCGGATCAGCTCGTTCAGGCTGTCGATGGTTTGGATATAGCGCCCGGCGGGCGTCTTGCCCACGACCACCGAACCCGAACCGCGGCGCCGCGTAATGAGGCCGCGATCGACCAGGATGCGGAGCGCCTCGCGCGCCGTGTGTCGGCTGCAGGCGTGAGTGCCGCACAACTCCCGCTCGGTGGGAAGCAGCGAGCCCACGGGATAGCTCCCCGCCTCGATATCCTGGCCGATCAGGCCGGCCAGTTCTAGATAGCGCGGCGGTGGATTTTCATGACCTTCCTGCATTCGCTTGAAACTCTCATAATGTCTGGACAAAATGTCCGGACCAATTTAATTTACCCGAGCTTGTCCGCCTGAGCAAGAAGGGAGAGCCCCGCGATGTACGGCACTAAGGAAATCGCACCCAATCGCTATCGCGAAACGCTCGGCCGCTATTTCGAAGCGTTCGTGATCAGCGATGTCTACGAGCACCGCCCGGGGCGCACGATCAGCGAGGCCGACAACAGCTGGTTCACCCTGCTGACCATGAACACCCACCCGCTGCACTTCGATGCCGAGTATGCGAAACACAGCGAATTCGGACAGCCACTGGTCAACAGCGCTTTTACGCTCTCGGTCGTGCTCGGCATGTCGGTCTCCGATACCAGCCAGAAGGCGATCGCTAATCTCGGCTGGACCGACATCAAGCTCACCGCCCCCGTCTTCGTCGGCGACACGATCTACGCAGCCTCCGAAGTGCTGGCCAAGCGCGAATCAAAATCCCGCCCCCATCAGGGAATCGTCACCGTCGAAACCACGGGCACGAAGCAGGACGACACCGTGTTCATGACTTTCACCCGCTCGATGCTGATCCCTATGCGCGGCCACGCGGTCGAAGACAAGGCCGCGAATTACTAGGAGACGGACCATGAGCAGCGCGAATACGACCGACGGTTCGGGAATGGACACCCAGATCCTCGAAGCGCTCGACAAATTTCTCGTCCGCGAGGTCGATCCTTACGTGATGGCCCTCGAGCAGGCCGACGAATACCCCGCTGACATGGTCGAAGGGATGAAGGAACTGGGCCTGTTCGGCTGCATCATCCCCGAAGAATTCGGTGGCATGGGCCTGCCGATTACGACCTACGCCCGGATCGTCGAGCGGGTTTGCGAAAGCTGGATGTCGCTGTCCGGGATATTCAACTCCCACCTGATCATGGCCAACGCGGTCATGCGCTTCGGCACCGAGGCGCAGAAACGCGAATGGCTGCCGAAATTCGCGAGCGCCGAAATCCGCGGCGGCCTCGCCCTGACCGAACCCAATTGCGGCACCGACCTTCAGGCGATCCGCACCCGCGCCGTGCGCGACGGCGACGGCTATATCGTCAACGGCACCAAGACCTGGATCTCGAATGGCATCCACGGCGGTTGCTTCGCGCTGCTGGTCAAGACCGACCCCAAGGCCGAGCCGCGTCACAAAGGCACCAGCCTGTTCCTAGCGCAGAAAGGCGACGGCTTTTCCGTCAGCCGCAAGCTGGAAAAGCTCGGCTACAAGGGCATCGATTCCGCCGAGCTCATCTTCGAGAACTACCGCATTCCTGCCGAGCGCCTGATCGGCGGCGAAGAGGGCCTCGGGCTCAAGCACGCCATGGGCGGGCTGGAGCTGGGCCGCATCAACGTCGCCGCACGGGGCGTCGGCGTCGCCAAGCGTGCACTGGATCTCGCGCTCGCTTACGCCCAGAATCGCGAGACCTTCGGCCAACCCATCGCCAACCACCAGTCGATCCAGATCAAGCTCGCTGATATGGCAACGAGGCTGGAGGCGTCGCGTCATCTTACCCGCGCCGCGGCGCAGGCGTTCGACGCCGGCGAACGCTGCGACATGGAGGCGGGCATGGCCAAGCTGTTCGCCACCGAGACCGCGCTTTACAACGCGACCGAATCCATGCGCGTCCACGGCGGCTACGGCTATTCTAAGGAATTCGAGATCGAGCGCCTCTATCGCGACGCGCCGCTGCTCTGCATCGGCGAGGGCACAAACGAGCTGCAGCGCATCATCATCGCGCGCCAGCTCGTCGCCCGGAACCCGGCCTGAGGGCGGCCACGATGGCGTTTCCCCTAGAAGGCGTGCGCATCATCTCGGTCGAGCAATACGGCGCCGGCCCGTTCGGCACCCTTCACCTCGCCGACCTGGGCGCGGAAGTCATCAAGATCGAGAACCCAACCGAAGGGGGCGATGTGGGCCGCTTCGTGCGCCACCCCGACGACCCGCTGGCCACCGGCGACAGCATGTTCCACCAGGCGTTCAACCGGAACAAGCGCAGCATCACGCTGAACCTGAAGCACCCCAAGGGGCGCGATCTTTACCATCGCCTCGTCCAAACCGCCGACGTCGCCTTTAACAATTTACGCGGCGACCTGCCCGATAAGCTCGGCCTGACCTACGACGCGCTCAAAGCCGTTAACGAGCGTGTCGTCTGCGTCCACCTCTCGGCCTATGGCCGGGCCAACGAGCGCGCCGGCTGGCCCGGCTACGACTATCTCATGCAGGCGGAGTGCGGCTATCTCTCGCTGACCGGTGATCCCGAGGGCCCGCCCTCGCGCCTGGGCCTCTCGATGGTCGATTTATCGTCCGGCCTGCAATCGGCAATCGCCATGCTGGCCGGCATCGTCGGCGCACGCGCGAGCGGCAAGGGTGGCGATTACGACATCAGCCTGTTCGACGCGGCGATCGCGAACCTGGCCTACGTCGGGGCGTGGTACCTGACCGCCGGCGTGAACACCGGGCGCGCGACGCGCTCGGCGCACCCCAGCCTGACGCCGAGCCAGCTCTACCGGACCCGCGATGGCTGGATCTTCATCATGTGCAACAAGGAGAAATTTTGGCCCGCGCTGTGCACCGCGCTCGGCCGGGCCGAACTCGCCTCCGACCCAGATTTTTCGACCTTCGCCGAGCGCCTGCGCAACCGAGACCGGCTAACGAATTTTCTTGACGAGGCGCTCTCCGAGCACACCACAGCGGAGTGGCTGCAGCATTTTTCCGGCACCGTGCCCGCCGCGCCCGTGAACGACATCGCCGGCGCGCTCGAGGCCCCGTTCACCCGCTCAACGGGGCAAATCGTCTCCTACGGTGCGCCCGACGGCACGACCGTCACGACAACCGGCCCGGCGATCCGCCTGCCCGGCGTCGCCCCCCTCACCCGCGCGGCCCCGCCCCTCGCCGGCGATCTCGACGCCGTCATGGCGGAACTCGGCATCGACACGGCCGAGCTCGCGGCGCTCAAAGCCGAGGGCGTCTGTTAGGGGGGACCTGCGCCTTAGCAGCAGCCGATCCTACCGGCCACCCTTGCCGGGCTAGTCGAGCACCGCGACCGCCTCGACCTCGAACAGCATCCCATCGAGCGCCAGGCGCGGCACTGGGACCAGGGTCTGGACCGGCCGCCAGTCGCCGAACGTCTCCGCGACATGCTGGGTCAGGATTTTGGGCTTTGATTCGTCGTGATCGACCACGTAGACCACGAGCTTGGTCACCTGGTGCGGTTTTGCGCCCACGGCCTCGAGTGCGATCCGCAGATTGGCGTAGGCCTGCTTGACCTGCGCCGAAAACTCCGGCGTCTTCGCCCCGGTGCCCCGCGATAAACGCGATGCGCGCAACCCCCTCGGCGAGGACCGTATGACTGAAGCCGTAAGGGGCGGGATCGAAGATGCCGGGCGGATTAGCGGCGGTCAATTTGACGGGGCTCATGAACGACAATCCTTCTCTAAGGCTCAACCGAAGAAGTCGAATGCGACGGACAAAAACCTCTCGGGCCGCTCGCTCGCCGGCCCGTGGCCGCAGGCGGCGAGCGCGTAAAGATCCGCCTGGGGAATCGCCTCGACCAACAGCGCAGCGGTCTCGTCGAACGGGCAAGGCGCATCGGAGCGTCCATGGACGATCGCGACCTCGCAAGCTATCCGCGCGAATTCCTCGGCGGCTAACACCGTGGGTGCGAGCAGCGCATCCTTGTCGCCCCCGAACATGGCCTTAAAATACTCCGCGTAGCTGTCTGCCTTGAGCACCGCGAGGCGGTCTTCGAGCATGGCGTCGGTCACGAACGCGCTGTCGTAAAACAACACGTCCATCGCCCGGCGCAGATCCGCTAGGTTTTCGGGAAACGTCCACAGCGTCTCGAGGTCGGCGTTGACCGTCATGGGCGTGCCGATGGCGGCGGAGAGCAGCAGCTTGCTTACGTCCCCATGACGGCCCGCGAGGCGCATGCCCAGCGTCGAGGACAACGAGTGGCCGAGGATGCCCTTCGGCCCTTCGGGCATCGCGGCGAACACCGCTTCCGCCTGCTTGAGCCAGAGCGGGTAGTCGAAATAGGGCGGCTCCGCCTTGCGCCCCGAACCGCCGAACCCGATCAGGTCGGTGCCGAAGACGTGATAGCGCGCGGCCAGCGGCTCCAGAACCCGGCCGAAATTGACCGGTACGCAGGTGCCTGGCCCGACCCCGTGCATAAGTAGGATGGGAAAGCCCGAGCCCGCCTCGTAGATATGAGCGCGTGCGCCCTCGACCTCGATATCGCGCTCGATGAGATCCATGCATCCTCCCCCAACGGATAGCTCGCGTTCAAAATGTAACAGGTTTGGAAGGAGACCGATTGCCCAAAGCATGGTTTCCGCGTCGGAAGATGATAACGTTTAACCGGATCGTTATCCGCACAGAGAGACGGAAGCCATGGACCTTGAAAAACCGCCCGCCATGCTCGAAGAGCGCTTCGGCGAGAATCCCGACTATTCGTGGATGCTACCGGCGAGATACTATACCGAGCCCGCGATCTTCGAACGCGAGAAGAGGGAGATATTTTTTAAGGGCTGGCAGTTCGCCGGCCACCGGGAGGA
Source organism: Alphaproteobacteria bacterium (assembly GCA_963694715.1). Lineage (GTDB taxonomy): Bacteria > Pseudomonadota > Alphaproteobacteria > UBA828 > JAPUJA01 > CAVOEB01. Next base: position 24,595 of record CAVOEB010000039.1, read on the forward strand.
ATTCAGCGAACCCGGCAGCTACAAGGTCTACGACTTTTTCGACCAGAGCATCATCCTGATCCGCTGCCCAAACAGTGAAATCCGGGGCTTCTTCAACGTCTGCATGCATCGCGGCCACGAACTGCTCAAAGGCGCGGGCACGGTCAAACGCATCCTGTGCCCCTATCACGCCTGGTCCTACGATCTTGACGGCAGCCTCCACGCCGCAGGCAACAGCGAGAACGTCGCGGGCTTCGATCGCGGCGACGTCTGCCTCACACCCGTTCGCGTCGAGCAATTCGCGTCCATGATTTTCGTCAATTTCGACGCGGGCGCCGCGCCCATGAAGCAGACCATGGCGGGCCTGGACGATGAATTCCGCGCCGCCATCCCAGGCTTCGACGACCTGACCCTGGTCCAGCGCGATCCCTTCGAGGTCCAGGCCAACTGGAAGGTCGTGGTCGAGAATTTCGTCGAGTGCTACCACTGCCCGGTCGCCCACGAACACGTCATGGCGGGCTCGAACTCGCTGCTCAAGAAGAGTTTTGAGACGGTCGAGCACCCCCACTACATGAGCCACATCATCCGCGCCAACAGCCACGAAAATCCGTCCTACAATTTCAGCCCCGACGACGCCATCCAGGACGTCTTCCTGTGGTGGATGTGGCCGAACATCATGTTTATGAGCCATCCCGCGGGCGCTAATTTCCACGTCTTCAACCTGATCCCCCGCGGCCCCGACCGCACCGCGCAGACCATGGATTTCTACAGCTCCTCGAAAACCCCGGCCAAGGGCGACTGGGAAATGTTCGAGTTCAACGCCGACGACATCGCCAACGAAGACGTCGCGCTGTGCGAAAGCGTCCAGCGCGGGCTCCACTCGCGGGGCTACAAGCCGGGCCGCCTGATGGTCGACAAGGAGCGCACCTACCGAAGCGAACACTGCCTCCACCATTTCCAACGCCTAGTGTGGGACGCACTCAACGGAGACGCCCCGTGACGAGCCTGGAGACCGACGCCAGCCGCGAAGCGCCGCCGGATTTCCGCCCCCGGCGCCTGGGCCACGCGAATTTCTGGGTCCGCGATATCGAGCAGGCGACCGCGTTTTACAACCGCGTCGTGGGCCTGCGCGTCGAATGCACCGAGCCGGGGCTCAAGGCGGGCTTCCTCGGCAACGGCAACACCCATCACGACATCGCCCTGGTCGAGATCACCCGCGGCGAGGACCGCCTGGGCCGCGCCGGCCAGGTCCAGATCCCGAAGGAAATTTCTGGCCGAGCCGGCCTTTTCCACCTGGGCTGGGAGATGGAAACCGAACAGCAACTGGTCGAGGCGATCCGGCGCGTAAAACCCGAATGGAAAAAGCCCGGCATGGTCGTCGATCACCAGATCGCCCATTCCATTTTCGTCCCCGACCCCGACGGCAACTTCAACGAGTTCTACGCCGACATGCTCAAAGACTGGCGCTCCATCTTCCAGGGCGAGATGGACCTGATCACGGCCAACTGGGACCCGGAGGCGCACCCCCCCCTGACCGAGCCCCAATACGACCCCGCCCCCAACCTCTACGGTGCCGGGGGCGCACCGCTAAAGCCCCGGCGCACGTCGCGCGCAACCCTCGTCTGCGCCGATTTTGCGGGCTGCCTCGATTTCTACACAAACACCGCCGGGCTCAATCCGATCCTCATCGACCGAAAGGCTCAATTCGCCACCCTCGGCGGCACGCTCGGCGAGCACAACCTGTCCCTCTGCGCCGCCACGGACGAGCTAAGCCCCGGCCTACACCACACCAGCTTTGAAGCAGAAGACGAAGCGGCCGTGAGCGATGCGATCGAGGCCCTCAAAGAGCAGGGCATCCCCATCGAGCGCGAGATCGA
>CAVOEB010000040.1:0-25880 GCA_963694715.1 Alphaproteobacteria bacterium
AATCCCCTTCATCACCGCGCGCCCCTTCTCGGTCAGCATCGCCGCCGCGCCATAAGCGCCATCGACATGGAACCAGAGGTCTTCCGCAGCGCAAAGATCGGCCAGTGCGTCGAGGGGATCGACCGACCCGGTGTTCGTCGTACCCGCGTTGGCGATGACGCAAAACGGGCGCCGCCCCGCGGCCCGGTCGGCGGCGATCGCCTGGCCAAGAGCGGCAACGTCGAGGCGAAGCCCGTCGCCGGTCTCCACCGAGACGAGTTGCTCGGGCGCAAAGCCCAGGATGCGTAGGTTCTTGGCGTTGGAGCGGTGGGTTTGGTCCGAGCAGTAGGCCACCGCGTCGGCAAACTCGAAGCCCAGCTTGACGCGCCGCGCCGTCGCCAAGGCCGTAAGGTTGGCGACCGAGCCGCCGCTCACGAACAAGCCGCCCGCCCCCTCCGGCATTTCGCAGATCTCTCGCAACCAATCCACGGCGACAAGTTCGACCTGCGAGGCGGCCGAGGCCTCGAGCCAGAGCCCGGGGCAAAAATTAAAGCCCGAGGCGATGAGATCGCCCATCGCGCCAACGAAGTTGCTTGGCCCCGGGATCCAGCCGAAATGCCGGGGATGGGTCGGGAACAGAGTGTTCTGGATAACTTTGGTATCCAGCTCTTCGAGGACCGCCTCGGGTGCGCTCGGCCCGACGGGCGCGGACTCGCGCAGCAACGCCTCGGCCTCGGCGCGCGAGAGAGTCTCCGCGGGATGGGAGTCCTTTAACCGGATATGATGATCAACGAGCATATCGATGACCCGATAGCCCAAGGCCTTCATGTCCTCAGGCGGAAGCTCGAGGGCAGCGGGATCGGGAGTGAGTGGCATGATGCTTGCCTCGCGCGAGAGAATGGGGACGAAACGAACAGCTGGCCGCGGTGATGCCGCGGCCAGCTGTTCGTCTTCTCTTAGCCCTAAGTGCGAGGGCGCGGTATCGATGCGCCGCAGAAAGTAGCCCGTCAGGCGGCGGAGCGACGCCCGGCGTTGGCCATGTATTCGTCGAGCCAGGGGGTACGATAACCGTCTTCGCGCCACAGGATGGGGAAGAAGCTCTCGTCTAGCTCGTCGGTATCGTGCTTACGATAGCGCACGTAATAATGGGTGCTGTGGGTGGGATGGAAGCGGGTCTCTGAGTTGGTGCAGTGGGAGACCAGGGCGCGGCGCGGCTGGCTCGCTGCGCCGTTCCCCGAAGAGCCGTGCCAGGTCCAACAATCATGCACGGCTATGCCGCCGGCGGGCACCTCGATGGGCACGATCTCCAACTGATCCTCAGTCAGCCCCTCAGCGGCGGCGGCCTGCCGCATAAAATTCCGGTAGTCGTCGGCAAGAAAACTTCCGGTGGGCTTAGGTGCATGTGTCCAGTGATTCGAACCTTTGACATATTCGACGGTACCCGCCTCGGCCGACGTATCGTCAAGTGCCATCCAAAGGCTGTTCATATTAGGTGGCACGAGATAGTCGAGCCAGCTGCCGTCCTGATGCATGACCAACGCACCGGCACCTGGTGGCTTCCATATTTCGTTTGAGACATGGATGCGTGCGCCCGGCCACCCGGCCAACTGCGAATTGATGCGACCGATCTCGGATCGGAGCGCTATGCTGGCAATGGTGTAGTCGGACTTCCAGCTATTGCAGAGCTGACGGGTCACATCTGGATCGTCGCGCCCTTCGGTCCAGTTGATCTCGTCGGGCGGAATGCCGGTCTCCCATTCCGCGCGAAACAGATGCTCGTAGCGCTCGCGCACCGCCTCGACCTCACTCATGTCGAGAAACTTCTCGAACACAATGAAGCCATCCTCGCGAAATTGTTCGACGTGGGCATCGGTAATTTCCAGATCAAGCATTCGTAATTCCTCCTCGAACGGTTAGCATTTTTACGCTTCGACGGGCGTCGCGGTGCCGGCCCATACAAGTTCCGAAATATGGGTTCGCGACGCTTCCAGGTGTGCGGTCATCGCCGCAGCGGCGCCTTCGGCGTTGCCGTCGCGAATTGCATCAAGAATGGCGGCATGTTGGTCGGGCTGCTCGGCCCATAGCCCGGGCGAAAACTCAACGGCGTCGAACGGCATAAACATGCCCGCGCGGGCCTCTTCAGATGCCTGCTGCAGGTGGGGATTGGTAGATGCGTCGGCGATGGCAAGATGGAACTCGGAATCCGCCCGGCGGAAATCGGCTGACAGCCTGCCTTGCCGAAAGGCGGCCAGCGCCGCGTCAAGCCGAGCAAGGTGCACCGGTTCGCGTCGCTCAGCGGCAAGACGGGAAGCACGAGATTCTACAGCTATACGATATTCAAATAAATTTTCGATGGCTGGCCATTCGGCACGTAACGCAGCGAGCTGGGATGCCCGAGTTGCCTGCTGACGCCGGACGAAGAGCCCTCCCTTGGCGCCTCGCCGGGTCTCGATATAACCCTCGCCCTCCAAGTGGCGGATCGCCTCGCGCACGGTGACGCGAGAAAACCCCAACTGATCGACAAGTTGCACCTCGGAAGGCAGCCGGTCGCCCCGGGCGTAGCGGCCGAGCTGAATCGCTCGGCGAATTCGCTGGGCAATATGCATGTACGCCGGGAGTTTCTCGATCGGCGGTCCTAAAGCAATCTCCATAGCGCCAAGTATGATAATTTATAGACCTTTATGCAAATTAGTTCTTTCTGTTAAATCCTTTGGCGATGGATAGCTCCTTCCGGCGTCACGACCCAGTCTTGGGCGCAACTCATAGAAAGTTTTTTCTAATTTAATAACAGTGCCTTACGTCAATTACACCAAGTCGAATGCGCCGAAAAATAAGGAACCGTGGCGGCCCTCCTCCGGCAGCGAATTCAAACTTCTGATGGCGGCGCTCAGGCGGCGAGACCCTCAGCCGACCCCTTGCGGACATAGTCGTCGAGCCAGCGTGTGCGATAACCCTTCTCGGTCCACAGGATGGGGAAAAAACTCTCGTCCATTGCGGTATCGCCGACCCGCTTATAACGGTTGTAAATATAGCTGATCCCAGTCTCCGTAAAACGACAATCGGACGACATGGTATGGGCAATCATCGCCCGACGGACTGTGGAGCCGCTGCGGTTGGTGTCGGAGCCGTGGAAGGTCATGCCATGATGGAAAGCGATACCCCCCGGCGGTAGCTCGACGGGCACGAACTCCGGCGTCACCCCAATCTGGGCTGCTGCGGTGTCGACCGCCTCGCGATAATTCTTGGGTGCGTGGAATTGCTTGATTGGTCCAAAATCGCCCCATTTGTGGGAGCCTTGGACGTACTCGATGGTTCCCGCCCCCGCCCTGGTCTCATCGAGTGCAATCCAGGCCGATGTCATATGGGGCGGATCCATCCAGAATGAATAGGCTTCATCCTGATGCATGCCAAGCGGGCGCGCGGCCGGCGGCTTCCAGATCACGTTATCCTGGTTTATGCGCGCACCGGGCCAGCGCGACAGCCGAGCACACAAACGGCCAACCTCCGCTGACAACACGAAACGGGCAATCGTATAATCCGATTTCCAGCCGTTGCAGATCTGGCGCGCGAGATCGTCCGCGTCGCGACCTTCCTTCCAGTTCCACTCGTCGGGAAAGAGACCGGTTTCGAACTCACCGCGGAATAGCAGGGGAAAGCGCGACCGCGCCGCCTCGACCTCATGAGGCTCGAGAAAATTCTCGATCATGAGGAAGCCGTCGTCGTCCCAGCGGCCAAGCTGCTCGCCGGTCAGATTGATGTCATGCATCGCATTACTCCCCGTCTGGCGCGATGCAGGGGCGTCACGGCAGACAGTCGAGATAGGTGTCTATATCCCACTCGGTGAGTGTCGCGTTGAAGCGCTCCCACTCGTCGCGCTTGTAATGCTCGTAGCAGCGGTACATATCCCCGGGCAGCGCGGCCTTGATCAACTTATCGGCGTCGAGCGCGTCGAGCGCGTCGCCCAAGTTCATGGGAAGTTGCGCCTTGCCCTCCGCGCGTAATTCATAGGCGCTGCGGGTCTCGGGTTCACCGGCGTCTAGATTATTTTTTAACCCGTCGTCAAACGCAGCCAGCAAGGCCGCGCTCATCAGATAGGGATTGACCATGGAATCCACCGCCCGGTACTCCATGCGGTCGGGCGAGGAAACGCGCAAGCCGCAGGTCCTGTTCTGCAGGCCCCAGTCAGCAAAGACCGGTGCCCAGAGGCCCGTCTCCATCATTCGACGGTATGAGTTGACCGTGGAACAGCCGATCGCGGTCAGCGCGGGCATATGCTTGACGAGCCCAGCAATGCAGTTCAAGCCCAACGGGCTCGGCATCCACTCGTCGCCCTCGGAGGCATAGACGTTCCGGCCGCCCTTGCTATAGGCGTAGATCTCGGACGAGCCGGGTAGTGGATCGATCGCGGGCGCTACGGCCTCGTCGGCCCCGCCGCGCCAGAGCGACATGTTGTGGTGGCAGCCATTGCCTGAGACGCCTTCGAAGGATTTAGCCATGAACATGGCGATCAGGTTGTTCTCGCGTGCGACCTGGGCGCAGATCTGGCGGAACGTCGTGAGGCGGTCGGCGGTGCGTAAGCAATCGTCATATTGCCAATTCTGCTCCATCATGCCCGGCGCATCCTCGTGATCCGCCTGGATCATGTCGAGTCCCATGGCCTTACCGTAGCGATGCACGCTCAGGACAACACCGCTGAGAACTTCAAACTGATCGATATGATAGGCGTAGGGCTTGGTTGGGCCGCCGTCGGGTTTACCGTCGGGGCCTCGATTGAGCCACAGCATCTCGGGCTCGCAGCCGAGACGAAGCTGCAAGCCATCGTGATCCTCCGCAAATTTTTCGGAGGCGCGCCTTAGGTTACCGCGGCAGTCGGCGGTGAAGATACCACCTGGATCTTCGCGGTCTTCGCGGTTGCGGAACAGGGTACAAAAGACCCGGCCCATGGCCTTGTTCCAGGGCAATTGGCAGAAGGTTTCAGGTTCGGGGATCGCGACCAATTCAGACTGGGTGGTATCGAAGCCGAGAAACTCGCCATGCCGGTCAGCAAAGGCGTGGGTTACGGCGCCGTAGACGGTTTGCACGCCCTTTTGCGCGACGTTCTCCCAGTGCTCGACCGGGATCGCTTTGCCGATGATCCGCCCGGTTACGGAAATGTACTGGAAATAGATGAGCTCGACGCCAAGGCTGACGGCAAACTTACCGACCTCGCGAACCCGCTCGGCCCGGCCCGGCTGATTTATGAAATCTTCGAGGTCGCTCATTCGATGACACGAGCGCGGCGCTTAGCGTCAAGATAGTGAAAGACGCCCGCGATATCGTGCATCGCCTTGGGGCGCGGCGTGCGGGCGGGAAAGGGGCGCGTTCCCGCAGGCCGAGGGGCCGCGGCCACCACCCGCTTGGTCCGCCGCACAGATGTGCGCGGGCTATTTTTTGAGGCGCTTGTTTGGCCCATCATCAGCCATGATAAAGACGGAAACGAATAGCAGAACCACCGACACCACGATGATAATCGACCCGATGGCGTTGATCTCGGGCGTCATGCCGCGCCGGATGGTCGACCAGATATACATCGGCAGGGTGTTGTCACGTCCGGTCAGGAAGAAGGTGACCGGGATCTCGTCGAACGACAGGGTAAAGGCGATCAGCGACGAGCCGATGACGGCGCCGCGGATGTTGGGGAAGGTCACGTACCAGAAGGTCTGGAACGGCTTCGCCCCGAGGTCCGCCGAAGCCTCCTCGATTCGCCGGTCGAAGCGCTGCAGGCGCGCGAACACATTGGTTACCACGATGCCCGTGAGCGCGGTGCCGTGGCCGATGATGACCGTGAGCAGGCTGAGCTGGACCCCGACCATCGAGAAAAAACTGAGCATGGCTACGCCGGTGATCAGGCCGGGCAACACATAGGGCAGCACGACCATGCGCCGGAACGCGGTCTTGCCGGGAAAATCGTAGCGGTCGAGCGCCAGCGCGGTGGGAATACCGATAACCATGCAGATAACTACGGCGAAACTGGCGACGATGAGGCTGTTAAGCACGGCATCCATCAGCCGCTCGTTGCTCAGCGCCATGGCGTACCAGTCGAGCGTCCAGCCGGTCAGCGGCAGCTTGGTAATCGAATTCGAATTGAAGCTGAACAGGATGAGGCAGACGATGGGCGCCCAGAGATAGGCGAGCGCCACGCCGGCCGCGATGGCGAGCGCACGGCGCGTTGTCGTCGGACTGCCTATGTCGAAGCGGAAGCGACGCGGTTCTACCCGCCGCGCGGCTCCGGTTTCCGTTGAAATTGCCGTCATTACACTATCCCAAATTCAATCGGCCGACCCGCTCGAAGCGGTCGGATATGGTCAGGATGGCGACCACTATGATCAGGATCACCACCGCGATCGCCGAGCCCAGCGGCCAGTTCATAGCCATACCGAACTGGGTCGCCACGACGTTGGCTATCATGTTTGAATATGGCCCGCCGACCAGGATGGGCGAAATGAAGTCGCCCGCGGCCAGACAGAAAGTGAAGGTAAAGCCCGCCAGGATCCCCGGCACGGAAAGCGGCAGGGTGATCTTTAGGAAGGTCCGGTAGGGGCCCACGCCCAGGTCCTTCGAGCCCTCGATCAGGCTGCGCGGAATCTTCTCGAGCGTGGCGAATAACGGCATCACCATGAAGGGCGTAAAGATATACGCCATGGTGATGACCATCGCCGTCTGGTTATAGAGGAAGAAGGTGACCGGCTCGTCGGTGATGCCGATCCACATCAACAGCGAGTTGAGGATGCCCTCGCTGCCCAGGATTGTCTTCCAGGTGTAGGCGCGCAACAGGTAAGACACCCACAGCGGGATGATCGTCGCGACATAAAGCATGAGGCGCACGCGCGACGACTTGACCTTGAACACCAGGTAATAGGTCAGCGGGTAGGAAATCAGGAACGCCAGGATCGAGACGAAGGCCGCGATCTTGAGGCTGCGCAACAGCACAATGTAGTACTGCGGGTCGGTGAAGAGTATGCCGTAGTTACCGAACTGGAAGTCGGGGATGTGGAGCGGAAATTGGCGCGAATAAAAACTGATCATGAACATGATCACGTAAGGCGTCAGCAGCACCACGCCCCACCAGGCCATGGGCCCGGAAAGCAGCGCAATGGCGCCCATGCGCCGGCGCTGAGCGTAACTCCTCTGGCTGCTCACAGGCGATCCTCCGCCTCGCAGGCCTCGACATTCTCGAACAGAGTCACGGAGGCCGGGTCGACGGTCAACTGGACCTCGCTGCCGGGCGCCGGAAGCTGACTTTGCGCGGCGGCAGAATCGAGCTGGTGGTGGACCACGAAAGGCTTGTCACCGCCGATATCGAAGGCGATTTGGGCCGAGCCGCCGTGGAAAAAATGCTCGCGAAAGGTCCCCGAGATGACATTAAAGCCATCTGGCGCCGCCGCGCCGCCGGTCAGCATGCGAATTTTTTCTGGCCGGATCGAGAGCATCACCTGGCCCCCGACGCTCGGATTTTTGCCACTGCCCTTCGCCCGGATCGAATTACTGCCGCTCTGGGCCACCACCGTGTCACCCGAGACCTCGCTGACCTTGGCCAGCATCATGTTCGAGGTGCCCAGGAAGTTCGCGACGTAAGGTGTCGAGGGCTGGTCGTAAAGTTCCGTCGGCGAGCCAACCTGCACGATCCGCCCCCGGTCCATGACCATGATGCGGTCCGACATAACCAGCGATTCCGTCTGGTCGTGGGTCACCATGATGAAGGTCAGGCCCAGCTTCTTGTGCAGATGCTTGAGTTCCACCTGCATGGTTTCGCGCAGCTTGGCGTCCAATGCGGACATGGGCTCGTCGAGCAGCAGAACCTTGGGCCGGCGCACCAGCGCGCGGGCTAGGGCTACGCGCTGGCGCTGGCCGATGGAAAGCTCGTGGGGCCGGTTGTTCGCCTTGTCGACGAGTTCGATGGTCTTGAGCGAGGTTGCCACTGCTTCGGAGACTTCCGCCCGGTTCGAGCCGCCCAACTTCAGACCGTAGCCGATGTTCTGCTCCACCGTCATGTGGGGAAACAGCGCGAAGTCCTGGAACATCATGTTCAGCGGCCGGCGATAAGGCGGCTGGTCCGTAATGTCGTCGCCGTCGAGGATGACCCGACCGCTATCGGGAAACTCGAAGCCGCCGATGATCCGAAGGGTTGTGGTCTTGCCGCAACCCGACGGGCCCAGCATGGTCAGGAACTCGCCTTCCTTAATGGTCAGGCTGACATCGTCAACCGCCTTGACGCCCCCAGGGAAGGACTTGTTCAGACCTTGTAATTCGATGATGTTTCCCATGACTTTGAAACCGGCTCCCAGTTAGCACAAAATTTTTGATTATTCCGGCGGCATACGCCGCCCACCCCGTCGCCCGGGACCGCTTGGTAGATGGGTCTCTCTAAAATAGCGGTCCGGGCGAAGATGCTAGACATCTCCGCCCGGTTGACTGCTTGGCTCGAAGATTGCCCGGTTACTGGGCCGCCTTAACCGCGTTCCAGGTATCGATCATCTTGTCGACCCGGATCGGCTCCTGCCAGAAGTCGAGGCCGTCGAAGTAAACCCAGTCGCCCTGATGAAGCGACTCGTACATCTCAGGCGAGAGGCACTCCTTGGCCGCCGAGGCATTGGCCATGGAATAACCCATGTACATCGACATCTCACACTGGGCATGCGGCGACTGCATGTAGGTAATGAACTGCTTGGCGCACTCCATGTTCGGCGTGCCCTTCACGATCTGCCAGGCATCCTGCCAGCCATCCGCCTTCTCCTTGGGGATGAACTCAACCATGTTGATGCCCTGCTCGATGAGCAACGAGGACTGGTAGCCGCCCCAGGTGTTGGACAGGACCACTTCGCCATTGGCGTAGAGGTTAACCAACTCGCCCGCGGTGGACCAGAATTTGCGCATCTGCGGCTTGGCCTCGATCAGCTTGTCGCGCACTTCCGCGAGCTGGTCGTCGCTTAAGTCGTAGACCGGCGCGTCACGGCCGTAGAGATAGCGCGCCACCGAGTAGATATTGGTCTTGTCGTCCCAGATCGAGAGCTTGCCCTCATAGGCGGGATCCCACAAGATTTCAATCGAGTCCGGCGGCGTGTCGAACTCGTCGGCGTTGTACATCCAGGCGATCGAGCCCCAAGCGAAGGGCGAGGCCCAGATATGGCCTTCCGGCGGCATCCAGTTCCCTTCGCCCGTGACGCTGGGATGGACCCGGAAGCCCTCGTAGATGTCGTCCCAAAGGGGGAGGAGATCCATCGAAATCGGCTCGACGACGCCCATCTTGGCGAGAATACCAGTGGTGTCGACCGACGGCGACACGGCGTCATAAGCCGCGCTGCCACTTGCCAATTTGGCTGGGAATTCATCGTTCGAGCCGACATAGGTGCGGCTGATGACGCAACCCGTTTCTTCCTCGAATTTTTCAGTGATGGCGGGGTCGGCATAGCCCTCCCAAGTAAGAATGCTAAGCTCTCCGGCTTGCGCCTCGGCCGGTACAACGGCCGACCCGGCGATGGCGACACCGGCCACAAGGGCCGCCGACGCCGCTACAGACTTCAGGATACATGACATATATTTTGGTCCTCTCCCTAAAACTATTATCACTTTTCTCTCTATCTAAAGCTCGAACGTGACGGAAATTAAGCGATTTATTGTAACTCTTAGCGCCTATCCCGCCGAACGGCCAAACAGCCTCCACAAAGGGGCTAAGCGACTCGTACAGCCGGTGCCTTGGCTTGTCAACGTCGATGCACCTGAGCTATCAATAGGTTAGCCACAACCGGGGGTTGGCGCGCCCTCCAGGATTCGAACCTGGGACCTACAGCTTAGAAGGCTGTTGCTCTATCCAGCTGAGCTAAGGGCGCGCGAGGCCCGCGACAACGGCGGCGGTTGGGGCCGCCAGGCTCAGATCACTCTTCGGAACGCGAAATTATCGGCGTAGGACTTGTGCTTGGCCGTGCGCTCCCGGGGCAGCGCCACCCGATAAGACAGGCCGCGGCGCTCGGCGTAGGCGATCGCCTCCTCGCAAGTAGCAAAGCGCAACAAAAGCTGGCGGCGGGTGTCGGCGGAACCGGTCCAGCCCATCAGGGGGTCGATCTCCTTGGGTGCGTTCGGCTCGAACTCGACCACCCAGCCTTTGGTCTTCGCCCGCCCCGACTGCATCGCGGTCTTGGCCGGCTTGTAAATACGTACGTCCATGCTTTGCCGTTCTCCGATACGGATCGCGTCTTTAAAACCGGGCGGTGGTCGGGGCGGCCGGATTTGAACCGGCGACCCTCTGCTCCCAAAGCAGATGCGCTACCAGGCTGCGCCACGCCCCGGCCCGGCCCGCTGCGCAGAAGGTAAAGTCTGTTGTTCCCAGACACAATACGCGATTATCGGCGCCACAACAGAAGAACTGGATAACAGAAGATCTGGCCGCGCCGGTCAGGGCGCCGGGCCAAACCAGCCGTAGCGTACGAAGTCGCCCGTTGCAATACCGATCCGGGCAACGGTTCCCGCGGGCAGCTCGAGCACGGCGCGCACGACTGCGCCGGGGTCGATCTGCTCGAGCGATTGGGGCGTCGTATCGGCGGCGATGGTCACGATCCGCCCATCCGCCTCGATGAACAGCATATCGAGCGGGATCAGGGTGTTCTTCATCCACATGGAGACCCGGCGCGGCGGGTCGAGGTCAAACAACATGCCGGAATCAGTGGCCAGCTCGGTGCGAAACATCAGCCCCAGGGCCATCTGCTCGATCGTGCGCGCAAGCTCCACGGAAAACTCGTGGCGCTCGCCCGCCGCCGTCTCGATGGACAGCCGGTCGACGGCGAAACCAAGCACCGGATTGGACTGGGTGGCGCCCGGTGACGGCGCGACGCCGAGAAGCAGGAGACCCAGAACCACGGCCAGGAATGCACCCCGCGGGCGAGCGCGAGCGGATTGCCCGTTCATGGCGAGAGGATCACGCCGCGCCGCCACGACACGCCGCAAATCGGCCAAATCTCCCGCATCGAGACGACGGCGCGCCAGAGGCAAGAGAACACTGTTCTCCCGCGCCAAGTGGCGGCGCTGGAATCCGGCAAAAGCACGGGCCTGGTGCGCGAAGGCCAGAGGATCGGCGGGCGGCTCCCGCCGGCGAGGCGGTGCAATCGGCCATGAGCGCCCGGCAATAGGCGTCATCGGCCTGGTGCTCTCCCCGCAACGCGGCCAGAATATCGTCAAAGCCATCGTCCGCCGTGACCCGTTCGGCGAGCCGAGGAAATAAATCGCGCTCTTTGTCCTCGAGGTGGAGCGGTAACTCGCGCGCCAGGTAGTCCAGCGCATAGGCTGCGGTTTCGCGAGCATCGTCGGCACCCGGCGCTTCGGCCAGCCGTTCGATGGCGCCCAGAACGATGATCTGTCGGTCATGCTCGCGATGGATGAATTCAACAGGATCGTCGAACCCTGCGGGCGATAGCTTGGCGCCACCCTCTGCTTCGTTGTCTTTAATCTGCGCCGTCATCTTCGGCCATGGCCTGCTACCTGCGGCACCGTCGCTATTTCGGCAAGATTAGCACGATTGCCGCTCGCCGGGGTCTCCGTGCAACACGGTTCAATCCGCACTCGTCTCGACGCGGTCGCGGAACGGCGCTGTTTCGGCAACAAGCCAGGTCCGGAACGTCTCGACGGTCGGATGCGCGGGCGTAACATCGGGCTCGACCAGATAATAGGCCTCAAATTCAACCCCCTGCTCGAACGGCCGGACCAGGCGCCCGGCCTCAAGATCGGGCTTGCTGACCAACGTTGTCGCCCAGCGCCACGCCCTGCCCGTTCAGCACGGCGTCGAGCGCCAGAGACATGTTGGAAAAACGCGGGCCCCGGCTTGGATCGGAATCGTGAACCCCCACGTCATCGAGCCATTCCGCCCACCAGCGCGGATGTTCCGCGTGGAGCAGGGTGTGATGACGCAAATCCGCCGGCTCGCGAAGCGGTTGCTCGCCATCGAGCAACGCCGGAACGCAAACCGGGAAAATCACGATGTCATAAAGTTAGGTGACCCGGGTTTCCGGCCAATAGCCCTCGCCGTAGCGGATAGCGAGCGCGGCTTTGCCGGAGCTTAAATCGACGGCCGTGTCGGTCTGATCGATATCCACGTCGATGCCCGGATGGGCGGCCGTGAAACCTCCAGCCGGGGCACGAGCCAGCGCGAGGCGAAGGAAATCTCGACGCTGATGCGCAGCAAGCCGGGGGCGTCGGGGCGCAAAGCCTCTTCGGTCGCCGCGGCGATGCGGTCGAGCGAGCGGCCGAGCATGCTGGCGTGGCGCGCCCCCGGCTCGGTCAGGACGACACCCCGATAGACGTGGCGAAATAAGGGCGCGCCGAGCCAGGTTTCTAGTTCGCGTACCTGACGGCTGATCGCCGCATGGGTGACGTCGAGCTCGCCCTCGGCAACGCTAAAGCTTTGATGCCGGGCAGCGGCTTCGAAGGCCTGCAGCGCTTTGAGGGAGGGAAGGTTTTCGGCCATGACTCGTGCAACTCTTCCTTACACGAAATTAAATTTTTAATCGTTTTATAACAATTGTTTAGAGCATTGACTTGAGACTCTAGACAACACTGGAAAACGGAGCAAGATATGGTCTTCATCCTGGAAATTCTGGCGGATTTCATCGTTCGTCTCATGACTCCCGGAGTGGCCCCGAAGGAGGCCACCGAGCGACCGAAAATCGCGGTGTTCCGCGACTGGCTGCTCAACGCCACCCGGGAAGGACCCGACACACTGGCCCGCCCCGGGATCGGCAAGCGAGCCGAAATTTCTTGAGACCTCGTCGAGCGATCCCTAGATTAGATGTTTGCGGCATCGTCGCGGGCGCACGATGCCCGCTGCACGCAATTTCTAGGGTGCTGCGACAAGGGGAAGTGCCGTGTTTCGCGCCATCGGTCTATTTCTGGCTCTGTTTGCGATCTGGATCGCGCTCTCAGGCCGTTTCACGCCCTTCCTGCTGATCGCGGGGGCGGTCTGCTGCGCGTTGGTCGTGTTCATCGCTCACCGTATGGACGTTATCGACCACGAGGGATTTCCCGTCCAACTGAGCGGACGCCTGCCGCTGTACTGGGTCTGGCTGGCGCTGGAGGTGGTCAAGGCCAACCTCGACGTCGCCTGGCGCGTGTGGCATCCGCGACTGCCCATCGACCCCGCCCTGGAACGTCTGCCCGCGAGCCAGCACACGGATCTCTCGCGGGTGATCTATGCCAATTCGATCACGCTGACGCCCGGCACGGTGACGACCTATGTGGGCAAGGGCTTCGTCGAGGTCCACGCGCTCAACCGCGCCGGCCTGGAGGCGCTACGCGAGGGCGAGATGGATCGGCGCGCCACGCGCCTGGAGTCGCGGCCGTGACCATGTTCATGGCCGCCGCCGCGGCGCTGATCGTAACAATGGCTCTGGCGCTGGCCCGCGCCCTTCTCGGGCCGACCATCTACGACCGCGTGCTCTCGGTGAACAGCTTCGGGACCAAGACCGTGTTACTGATCGCGGTGGTCGGATTCCTGGTCGACCGGCCCGATTTCCTGGACATCGCGCTGGTCTACGCGCTGATCAACTTCATCAGCACCATCGCCGTGCTTAAGCTGTTCCAGCGCGGCCATTTCCGCAGCCGGAGCAAGCGATGATCGTACATATAGCAAGCTGGGTGCTGCTGATGGTGGGGGCCTTTTTCGTGGTGACCGGCGGCATCGGCCTGGTCCGCATGCCCGATTTCTTCACCCGGTTGCACCCCGCCGGCATGACCGACACTCTGGGCGCCGGCCTGATGCTGACCGGGCTTATGCTCCAGAGCGGGGCGAGCTTCGTTACCCTCAAACTGGCCCTCATCCTGCTCTTCCTGCTGTTGACCAGCCCGACCTCGAGTTTTTCGCTGGCCCACGCCGCGCTGCTTGCGGGCGAGAAGCCGTGGACGCGGGCAGGCAAAGCGAAGCGGACCGAAGACGCGGACGAGAGCTAATGGCGCCCTATCTCGACATCGTGCTGCTCAGCCTTCTGGTGGTCATGGCCATCGCGATCTTGCGTATGCGCAACCTGGTTGCAGTGGTCATGTTCTCGAGCCTTTACAGCCTCGTCATGGCGGGGCTGTGGGTCCGCCTTGACGCGGTCGATGTGGCCTTCACGGAAGCCGCGGTCGGCGCCGGCATCACGACCGTCCTGCTGCTCGCCGCCCTGGTCCTGATCGGAACCCGGGAGAAGAAGCCGATCCACAATCCGTGGCTGCCTCTCCTGGTCGTGACGATTACGGGCGCGGCGCTGATCCACGGCACGGTGGATACGCCGCTGTTCGGCGATATCAATGCGCCAGCGCAACAGCATGTTGCACCCTATTACCTCGAGCGCACGCCCCACGACACCGGCGTGCCCAACGTCGTGACCGCCGTGCTGGCGTCCTACCGGGGCTACGACACCCTGGGTGAAGTGACGGTAATCTTCACGGCAGGGATCGGCGTATTGCTGCTGATCGGACGGCTGCCCCGCTGGCGGCGGAGGAAACGACCGTGAAGGACTATTTGATCCTGCGCGTGATTTCCAAGCTGCTGATTCCGGTGATCATGCTGTTTGGGCTCTACACCCAGATGCACGGCGACTACGGACCGGGCGGCGGCTTTCAGGCCGGCGTCATCTTCGCCTCGGCCTTCGTGCTCTACACTCTGGTCTTCGATCCCGAAACCGCCATGCGGGTGTTGGGCTGGCGGACGCTTCTGCTACTGGTTCCGATCGGGGTGCTTATCTTTGCCCTGACCGGGGTGGCGTCATTGATCCTCGGTGGCAACTTCCTCGAATACGGCGTCTTTGGCCATGGCGAGCATGGCCTCGCCCACGGCAATCATATCGGCATCCTGGCGATCGAGTTCGGCGTCGGCATCACCGTTGCGTCGGTCGTCGTGACGATCTTCTACGCCTTCGCCCAGAGGCGCTGAGATGGACGTGCTCGGCCATTACCACTACTGGATCAGCATCGTCCTGATGATGCTGGGGTTTTATATCGTCATTGCCCGGGGCAACCTGGTGAAGAAGATCGTCGGACTGAGCCTGTTCCAGACCTCGGTCTTCCTGCTCTACATCGCGATCGGCAAGGTCCGCGGCGGTACGGCGCCGATCCTCGATGACCGCTTCGAGAGCTACAGCAATCCCCTACCCCATGTCCTGATCCTGACCGCGATCGTCGTGTCGGTGGCGACCACGGCGGTCGGGCTCGGGCTTATCGTGCGCATCAAGAAGGCCTACGGCACGGTGGAAGAAGACGAAATCCAGGAGCGCGACGCGGACAGGCCCAAGCCATGATCGCCGATCATCTTCCCGTCCTTCAGGTCGTTATCCCCCTGATCGCAGCGCCGCTTTGCGTGCTCGTCCAGCGTGGCGCGATCGCGTGGATCCTCGCGTGCCTGGTAGCGTTCGCCTGTTTCGCCATATCGCTGCTCCTGCTGTTGCAGGTCGGCGACGGCGGTGTGATCTCGTATCACCTGGGCGGCTGGGCCCCGCCGTACGGCATCGAGTACAGGATCGACGCGCTGGGCGCCTTCGTGCTGGTCATCGTCTCGGGCATCGCCGCCGTCGTGCTGCCCTATTCCTGGCCGACCCTCTCGCTCCAGATTCAGCCGAGCCGGCGCGCCTTGTTCTACGCCGTCTTCCTGCTGGCGCTGACCGGCTTGCTCGGCATCGTGGCAACGGGTGATGCATTCAACATCTACGTCTTTCTTGAGATCAGCTCGCTTGCGAGCTACGTCCTCGTCGCCCAGCACCGCGACCGCCGCGCATTGCGCGCAGCGTTTCAGTACCTGGTGCTGGGAACGATCGGCGCGACCCTGATCTTGATCGGGATCGGCCTGCTCTATATGATGACGGGCACGCTCAACATCATGGACTTGTCCGAGCGCCTGCCCGAGCATTACGAGAGCCGCACGGTCCAGATGGCCTTCGCCTTCTTGACCGTCGGCATCTGCCTGAAGCTGGCGCTGTTTCCACTTCATCTCTGGCTGCCGGACGCCTACAGCTTCGCGCCCTCGTCCGTCGCCGCGTTCCTCTCGGCCACGGCGACCAAGGTCGGCGCCTACCTTCTGCTCCGCTTCGTCTTCACGGTATTCGGCTGGGAATTTTCCTTCGAGGTGCTGCCCCTCGATCTGATCTTGATGCCGCTGGCGTTGATTGCCGTGGTCGCGGGTTCGCTGGTCGCCATCTTCCAGACTAACGTCAAGCGCCTGCTCGCCTATTCGTCGGTCGCCCAGATCGGCTACATCGTCGTCGGCATCGCCTACGCCAACCAGACAGGACTGACCGGGAGCGTGGTTCACCTGTTCAACCACGCGCTGATGAAAGGCGGCCTGTTCATGCTGATCGGCGCCGTCGGCTACCGGCTCGGCGCCAACGTCCAGCTCACCGACCTCCACGGGTTGGGCCGGCGCATGCCGTTCACCATGGCGGGCGTCGTAATCGCCGGGTTGTCCCTGATCGGCCTGCCGCTGACTGTCGGCTTTGTCAGTAAATGGTACCTGGTCAAGGCGGCATTCGAGGCCGGGTTGTGGCCGGTGGCCGCGGTCGTACTGGCCAGCTCGTTGCTCGCTGTCGCCTATGTCGGGCGCATCGTGGAAGCGGCCTATTTCCACCCGTCCACGGCGCGGACGGCCAATGTCAGCGATCCGCCGGCCTTGCTGCTGGTGCCGTCGTGGCTGCTGGTTGTGGCCTGCGTCTATTTTGGGATCCACACCGACGCGACCATCGGGGTCGCGCAAGGCATCGCGCAGAGCCTGATCGGAGGGGCGCGGTGAGCGCCGCAATCCTCATCGCCGTGGGCCTGCCGCTCGCGGGCGCGCTCGGCATCGCGCTGGCGGGCCGCTGGCCCAATCTGCGCGAGGGCGTGACGCTGGCCACGGCCGCTGCGCTGTTCGCCGTGGTCGTACTGCTGCTGTGCGACGTCATGGCAGGTGCGCGGCCGGCCGCGCACCTGATCAACGTGCTGCCGGGCCTCGAACTCGGCTTTGCGATCGAGCCGCTCGGCATGCTGTTCGCGCTGGTCGCCTCGTTCCTCTGGCTCGTCACCTCGATCTATTCGATCGGCTACATGCGCGCCAACAACGAGCCGTACCAGACGCGGTTTTACGCCTGCTTTGCGCTGGCCCTGGCAGCCACGATCGGGATCGCGTTCGCCGCGAACATGTTCACCCTGTTCATTTTCTACGAGGCGCTCACGATCTCGACCTACCCGCTGGTGACCCACAAGGGCACCGCGGAGGCCCGGCGCTCGGGACGAACCTATCTCGGCATTCTGCTGGGCACCTCGATCGTGTTCCTGCTCTTCGCCATCATCTGGACCTGGAGCCTGGCCGGCACGCTCGACTTCCGCGAGGGCGGCATCCTGGAAGGTCACGCCTCGCAAGCCGTGCTGGGCATCCTGCTGGTGCTCTACGTGTTCGGCGTCGGCAAGGCGGCGTTGATGCCGTTTCACCGCTGGCTGCCCGCAGCGATGGTAGCGCCGGCCCCAGTGAGCGCACTACTGCACGCGGTCGCGGTGGTCAAGGCGGGCGTCTTTACAATCCTCAAGCTGGTGGTCTACATCTTCGGCCTCGACACGCTCTCCGCCATGACCGGGAGCGGCTGGCTGATCTATGTCGCGGGCTTCACCATCGTCGCCGCCTCGCTGGTCGCGCTGCGCCAGGACAACTTGAAGCGCCGGCTCGCCTACTCGACCATCGGCCAGCTCGGCTATGTCGTGCTCGGCGCGGGGCTAGCCAACGCCTACGGCATCCTGGGCGGCGGCATGCATATCGCGGCCCACGCGTTCGGCAAGATCACCCTGTTCTTCTGTGCCGGCGCAATCTACACGGCGTTGCGCAAGACCCTGGTCAGCGAGCTCGACGGCATCGGCCGGACCATGCCCGTAACCATGACCTGCTTCGCCATCGCCGCGCTCAGTCTAATCGGCCTGCCGCCCATGGTCGGCGCCTGGAGCAAATGGAACCTGGCGCTGGGAACGATCGAGGCGGAGAGCTATCTTCTGCTCACGGCGCTCGCTCTGAGCTCGCTGCTCAACATCGCCTACCTCCTGCCGATCGTGACCCGGGCGTTCTTCGCGAGCCCGGCCGGCGCCGCTGGAGGCGGTATAAAAGAAGCCCCGATCCCCTGCCTCGTCGGGCTGGGAATTTCGGCCACCGGCTGCATCGTGCTGTTTTTCTATCCCGGCTTGTTCACGGCGCTGCTCTCGCCGCTCGTTTCGGGGAGTGCGGGGCCATGATCAACAAGGAATTCCGCAGTCAGTCCCGGGCGCTCAAGCGTGCGTTCTGGATCTTCTTTACGCTTTGTACGGGTCTGCTGCTGGCCGACCTGCTTTACGACAAGCACGCCATCCTGAAACCCGAAGCCTGGTTCGGCTTTTACGGGTTTTACGGCTTCATTGCCTGCGTCGTGCTCGTGCTGGTCGCGAAGGAGCTGCGCAAGCTCGTGATGCGCAAGGAGAACTACTACGATGAGCGGTAGTCTCCTGCCCCCCTTCGCGCCATTTCTCATCGCGGCCCTGCTCGCGCTGGTCGTGCCCGGGCGCTTCCGCCCCATGCTCCTGCTGCTCGCCCCGGTGGGCGGCGCGATCAACCTGTGGGCGCTGTCCGAGGGCGGTGGGCTGGAGACCGAGTTGATGGGCTACCGGCTCGAGCTGTTCCGCGCCGATTCCTTGAGCTTCCTGTTCGGCATCCTGTTCCATATCGCCGCCTTCCTCGGCGGCCTGTTCGCGTTCAAGATCCAGGACCGGCTGCAGGTTGCGAGCGCATTGGTCTACGTTGCCAGCGCCCTGGGCTTCGTCTTCGCGGGCGACTTCATCACGCTGTTCATCGCCTTCGAGGGCATGACCATCGCCTCCACCGGCCTCGTCCTCGCGCGGCGAACCCCGATGGCGACCAGCGTTAGCCTGCGTTATTTCGGGGTCCAGGCGGGCGCCGGGCTGCTGTTCCTCGCAGGCGCCCTGTTGCTGATCGAGGAGACCGGGTCGAGCCATTTCGGCCAAATCGGCCTGGACAGCCTGGGCGGCATTCTGATCTTCGTCGCGTTCGGCATAAAATGCGGCTTTCCCGGGGTCCATACCTGGCTCACCGAGGCCTATCCGGTCTCGACCCCGACGGGTGCGGTTTTCCTAAGTGCATTTACGACCAAGGCCGCGGTCTACGCCCTTGCGCGCGGCTTTCCCGGCGAAGAACCACTGATCTATATCGGCACCGCGATGGCGGTGTTCCCGATTTTCTATGCCGTGATCGAGAACGACCTGCGCCGGGTGCTCTGCTACAGCATGATCAACCAGCTCGGCTTCATGGTCGTGGGCATTGGGCTGGGCACGACGCTGGCGCTCAACGGAGCGGTTGCCCACGCATTTGCCGACGTCCTGTTCAAGGGCCTGCTGCTGATGACCATGGGCGCGGTGCTGCACCAGACGGGCAAGATCAACGGGTCGGAGCTGGGCGGGCTTTACCGAAGCATGCCGCTGACCACGGGGCTTTGTATTGTCGGCGCCGCGTCGATTTCCGCCTTCCCGCTGTTCAGCGGCTTCGTGACCAAGTCGATGATCATGGCCGCGGCCGCCGAGCAGGGCTACAGCGTGGTCTGGTACCTGCTGCTGTTCGCCTCGGCCGGGGTGTTTCACCATGCCGGTATCAAGATCCCGTTCTTCGCCTTCTTCGCCCACGATTCCGGACTGCGGCCGCGCGATCCGAGCTGGAACATGCTGGGCGCCATGGCGCTTGGCGCAGGCCTGTGCCTTGCGATCGGCATCCATCCGGCGCCGCTCTACGCGCTCTTGCCCTACCCGGTCGATTACTTGCCCTATACCCTGCCCCACGTGATCGCACAGCTGCAGCTGCTGTTCTTCTCAGCGCTGGCCTTCGCCTGGCTGAAAATGACCGGGCTCTATCCGCCGGAACTGCGTTCGATCATCATCGACGCCGATTGGCTGCTGCGTCGGGCGGTCCTGCCCGGCGTGCGCGGCTTTGCCGGCATCATGATACGCCTCGCCGCGGGCGCAGAACGGGCGGGTGAGCGCCCGGCCAGGGGGCTGCTCAGCCAGATCTTCCGGGTTCATGGTCCCGAAGGGGTGTTCGGCCGGACCTGGCTGACGGGCAATACGGTGCTGTGGATTGCCGCGCTGCTCGGGCTTTACCTGATCATCTACTACACCTGATCGGCGAGGCGCAGCGGCTGGCTCGGGCAATCTAGCCATGCTAATCTCGCCCGCGCAAGCCACGGCCACGACCAAGAAAGAGGAGGCCCGCCGGTGGAGCAATCCGAGCGCTACGTCAAATTCGAAGAGGGCCTCGTCAGCCGAAAGATCTTCTTCGACCCGGAGATTTACCAGGCGGAGCTCGAGCGCATCTTCGCACGCTGCTGGTTGTTCCTGGGCCACGAATCCCAAATCCCCGAGCCCGGTGATTACATGACCGCCTATATGGGCGAGGATCCCATCCTGGTGTGCCGTGGCGCCGATGGGACGGTTCGGGCATTTCTGAATTCGTGTCGCCATCGGGGCATGAGAGTGTGCCGGGCGGACCGCGGCAATGCGCGTCAATTCACGTGCAGCTTCCACGGCTGGACCTACGCCAATTCCGGTGAGCTGAGGGGTGTGCCCCTGGGCCAAGACGCCTACGGCGAGCGGCTGAACAAGGCCGAGTGGGGCTTGCTCGAAGTGCCCAAGCTCACCTCTTACGGTGGCATGCTATTCGGAAATTGGGACGCGGGCGCGGAAAGCCTCGATGATTTTCTGGGCGAGTTGCGCTGGTATCTCGACGTCATGGTCGAGCGCCAGATCGGCGGCATCGAGTTCATTCCCGGAGTCCAGCGCTATTCGCTCGACGCCAACTGGAAGATCGCGAGTGAGAACTTCGCGGGCGACACCTACCACCTGCCCTACTCGCACGGTTCCATGTTCAAGCTCGACATCCGCCAAATCAATCCGGCGAACCCGAGCTTTCGGGGCAAGGACGCCGACTACTATAACATCGGGCTCGACAACGGCCACGGCATGACCGGCATCGTCTTCGGCGACGAGCGTTATCGGGTCGATCTCGAGGCCGCCAAGGAATACGGCGCTGAAGTTGTCGAGTATGTCGAAGAGTGCCATCAGCGGCTGATCAAGGCGCTGCCCAAGCACCAGGCGGGGGTCTACGCGCTTTCGTTCAGCAACATGTTCCCCAACCTTTCGTTCAACGACTTCAGTGCGCTGCGCCCGATCGGGTTCTATCTCTGGCTGCCCAAGGGGCCCAGCCGAATCGAGGCGTGGAATTGGTGCGGCATCGACCGCGACGCGCCGAAAGTGGTCAAAGATCTCGCGCGGGTCGACTTCACACGGATTCAATCCGTGACCGGGATCGCCGCCCAGGACGATACCGAGAATTTCGAACAGGTGACCGAGGCGACACGGGGCGTGGTCGGCCAGCGGTTGGACTTCAATTACCAGATGAACGTGGGCCAGGCGCCGTTGGACGGCCCAGACGACTGCCCAGGTCGCTTCGCACCCTACATCTCGGAGACCAATCAGCTGAATTTTTACCAACATTGGGCGGCGCTGTTCGACGCGCCCTGATCGGGACGGTCCCATGGTCGGCCACGAACTGCAGCACAGCGTTGAGCAGTTCCTTTACCGCGAGGTTCGCCTGCTGAGCGAGCTGCGCTACGAGGAATGGCTCGATCTCTTCACCGACGAAGTCCGTTACTGGATGCCCGCGCGCGAAACCATTGCCGGGCAGCCCGACGCGCTGGCCGGCGACAGCGAGATGGCATACTTCGACGACGACAAGGCGTTCCTCGCAGCGCGCATTGAGCGGCTGCGCTCACCGCTCGCCCACGCCGAACAACCGCCGTCGCGGTTACGCTACTTCGTCTCGAACGTCGAGATCGAGGAAGCGGGCGAGGATGAAATCGACGTTCGGTGCAACCTTCTGGTTTATCAATCTCGGCTGGAGCGGACCGAAGTGAGTTATGTCGGCCGGCGCGAGGACCGGCTTCGCCGGGCCGGTTCGTCCTGGCGCGTCACGACCCGGAAAATTATTCTAGATCAAACGCTTGTTCCGCGTTCCATATCTGTATTTTTTTAGCGCGCCGACGCTAGATTCGAGATTCTACAAAAATGGTGCGGAGCCAGAGCCTGAAGACGCCGGGCGTGACGAAAAGCCGCTCGGGAGCCGGCTATTCCTGATCGCCGCCCCGTGGCGAATCCGGAGACCTCTCCGTTTCAGCGCGGCAACCGTAACCACCAGATTTTTGTGACTTTTTCTTGGACGCTCGCGCGCTTGACGGGGAATTGTCCACCCTTCATACTTTTCTCTAATAGCGCCGCATCAAACGGCCCCGTCGACGGTTCTGGTACACCGTCGAATTAGGTCCGTGCGGCGTCCATAGGCTATCCATGAGGGGAACGACAGGATGCCCAAATCTCTGAATATCAGCGTCGACAAGTGCACGGGCTGTCTCCAGTGCGAGTTGGCGTGCTCGTACGAGAAGGAAGGCCTGTTCAATCCGGCCAAGTCCCGGATCAAGGTCTTTATGTTTCACGACGAGGCGCGCTTCGCGCCCTATACCTGCACCCAGTGCGCCGAAGCCTGGTGCCAGCAGGCCTGCCCGGTCGATGCCATCAAGCTCAACCGCGCGACCCTGGCCAAGGAAGTCGACGATAAGCTGTGCGTCGGCTGCAAGGTGTGCACCATCGCCTGCCCCTTTGGCACCATCAACTACAACCACGACAGCGGTAAGGTCATCAAATGCGACCTGTGCGGCGGCGATCCGGAATGCGCCAAAGCCTGCCCAACCGAAGCCATTACCTATGTTGACAGCGACTGGACCGGCTACGAGCGGATGAAGGCCTGGGCGGCCAAGACCGACGCCGGCGGCCAGGCCGAAGCCTGAGCCCGGCAGGTGCTTAGCACCCGCCGAACCAACCGCTAATCGAATTTAGGGAGAGATTGTCATGGCGTGGCAACGCAAGATTATCCGGGTAGACCTGACCAAGGGCACCTGCGACGTCGAGCCGCTCAACATGGAGTGGGCACGGGACTATCTGGGCCAGCGCGGCCTCGCTACCAAGTACTTCTGCGAAGAGGTCGACGCCAAGGTCGACCCCCTTTCGCCGGAGAACAAGCTGCTGATCGCGACCGGTCCCCTGACGGGTACCGCCGCCTCGACGGGCGGGCGTTACTCCGTCATCACCAAGGGGCCCCTCACCGGCGCGATCGCCTGCTCCAACTCCGGCGGTTATGTCGGCGCCGAGCTCAAGTTCGCCGGCTACGACATGATTATCTTCGAAGGCAAGTCGAAGACCCCGGTCTATCTCTGGATCGAGGACGACACCATCGAGCTGCGTGACGCCAAGCATATCTGGGGCACGTCGTGCTGGAATACCGAAGAGACCCTGAAGAAAAATGCCCAGGATCCCCAGGTCCGGGTTTTGAGCTGCGGGCCCGCGGGCGAGAACGGCGTGCTCTACGCTGCGGTCGTCAATGACCTGCACCGCGCGGCGGGCCGCTCGGGCGTGGGCACCGTGATGGGGTCGAAGAATCTCAAGGCGGTCGCCATCCGCGGCACCAAGGGTGTCGGCGGTGTCGATAACATCAAGGACTTCATGAAGACGGTCGCAGCGGGCAAGAAGGTGCTGGCCGACAACCCGGTGACCGGCGAGGGCCTGCCCGCGTTGGGCACCCAGGTGGTCATGGAGATAATCAACGAGACCGGCGCACTGCCGACCCGGAACTTCAAGGAAATCCAGTTCGAGGGCGCGGCGGCAATCGGCGCAACGGGCATGACCACACCGCGCGCCGATGGTACCACCAATCTGGTCCACAACCAGGCCTGCTTTGGCTGCACAATCGCCTGCGGTCGGGTCTCGAAGATTTCGACCGAGCATTACACCGTGAAGAACCGCCCCGAGTATTGGGGCGCCTCGGGCGGCCTTGAATACGAGAACGCCTGGTCGCTGGGCGCGGACACGGGCGTTGACGACCTCGACGCCTGTACCTTCGCGAACTTCATGTGCAACGAATACGGGATGGACCCGATCTCGTACGGTGCGACCTTGGCCGCGGCCATGGAGCTCTACGAGATGGGCGTCATTACCGACAAGGAGACGGGAGGGATCAAGCTCAACTTCGGTAACGCCGAGGCGCTTACCACGCTGGCGGAAATGACCGGCAAGGGCGAAGGATTCGGCAAGGAACTGGGACTCGGCTCGAAACGTCTGTGCGAGAAGTACGGCCATCCGGAGCTGTCGATGTCGGTCAAGGGCCAGGAGTTCCCGGCCTACGACCCGCGCGGCACCCAGGGCATGTCGATCGCCTACGCTACGTCGAATCGCGGCGCCTGCCATCTGCGCGGCTACGTCATCGCGTCAGAGGTGTTCGGGGTTCCGGAGAAAACCGACCCGACGGAGATCGACGGCAAGGCGGCGCTCGTCAAGGGCTTCCAGGACGCGACCGCGGTGGTCGATTCTTCCGGCCTGTGCCTGTTCACCACCTTCGCCTGGTCGCTCGAGGACATCGGACCGCAAATCGATGCGGCCTGCGAAGGCGACTTCTCGCTCGATAGCCTTCTGACACTAGGCGAGCGGATCTGGAACATGGAGAAGGACTTCAATCTCCGCGCCGGCTTCAAACGCAAGGACGACACCCTGCCGCCTCGCCTACTCAACGAGGGCGCGCCCAGCGGTCCCGCCAAGGGCATGGTCGCGGGCAAGGGAAAGTTCGACGAGGTGCTCGACGAATATTACGAGCTTCGCGGCTGGACCAAGGAAGGCGTACCGACCAACGAGACGCGGTCGCGCCTGGGGCTCTAGTTACCCCGGCGTCCGGGCCCGGGCGGCCCGGAGACCAACGACGCTTAGAGGGGAAGGCGCCCAGCGGGCCCTTCCCCTTTTTACCGATGACGCGCCGCCCGGAATGCGGCGCCTGAGGAAGGGGAGAAAATATGAAACATGTCGTCGTGGGTGCCGGCCCCTCCGGACTGATCGCCACAGAACATCTGCGCGCGCTCGATCCAAGCGCCGAGATCACCCTGGTCATGGACGAGGACGCGCCGCCCTATTCGCGGATGGCGATCCCGTATTTCCTCGCCAACGAGATCAAGGAAGGCGGCACGCACCTGCGCAAGAGCAAGGGCTATAACGAAGATTTCGATATCGACTACCGGCAGAATACCCGGGTCGAGAAGATCGATGCCAAGAAGAAGGAGCTAACCATTTCACAGGGCAAGGCGCTCAAATACGATAAGCTGCTGCTCGCTGTGGGTTCGCGCGCGATCATCCCGCCGGTGCCCGGCATCGACGCCGTAGAGGGCATCTACAACTGCTGGACCCTGGCGGACGCGCGCAACATCATCAAGCACGCCAAGCCCGGCTCCAAGGCGCTGCTCATGGGCGCCGGCTTCATCGGCTGCATCATCCTCGAGGCGCTGATCAAGCGCGGCGTCGAACTGACCGTGGTCGAGATGGAAGATCGCATGGTACCGCGCATGATGAACAAGGCCGGCGGCGGCATGATCAAGAAATGGTGCGAAGGCAAGGGCATCACGGTCAAGACCTCGACCAAGGTCGTTGGCATCGAGCAGGGCTCGGGCGGCCACCGCTTCAAGGTCGCCTTCGACAAGGGCAAAGCGGCGGATGCCGACGTTGTCATCACCGCGACCGGCGTGAAGGCGACGACGGATTTCCTCAAGGGCAGCGGTGTGAAGCACGAGTTCGGAATTCTCGTGAACAACCACCTCGAGACCAATATCGCAGATATTTATGCCTCAGGCGACTGCGCTCAGGGGCTCGACTTCTCCGACGGCTCCTGGACCGTGCAGGCGATTCAGCCGACCGCGGTCGAACATGGCCGGATCGCAGCCCAGAACATGACGGGGATCGCGGCGGAGCATAGCGGCAGCCTGAACATGAAC